>DASUVX010000180.1:0-3993 GCA_036378735.1 Pseudonocardiaceae bacterium
GGCGACCAGCGTCTGCTCCGGTTCGTCGGTGAGCTCGCCACCGGGGTACAGCGGAGGTGACTCCGGCATCCGGGCCAGCAGCAGGTCAGCGAGCAGCGCCAGCTGGAAGCCGTCGACCGCGGACACCGGCACAACCTCGGCGAACTCCCCGATACCGGCCGACTGCGCCAGCTCGGCCAGCCCGGCGAGTTGCTCGGCCACCCGCTGCGGGCTCACCAGGTCGGTCTTGGTCACGATGCCGAACAGCGGGGTACGGCGAGAGAGCGCAGCCAGCTCCCCGGCGATGAACCGATCACCGGGGCCGATCGCGGCGTCGGCGGGCACACACAGGCCGATCGCGTCCACCTCGGACCAGGTCGCGCGGACCAGGCTGTTGAGCCGCTGGCCGAGCAGCGTACGGGGGCGGTGCAGGCCGGGCGTGTCCACCAGCACGAGCTGCCCATCGGGCTGGTGCACGATTCCCCGGATGGTGTGCCGGGTGGTTTGCGGCCGGCTAGAGGTGATCGCCACCTTCCGACCGACCAGCGCGTTGGTCAACGTCGACTTGCCGACGTTGGGCCTGCCCACCAGGCAGGCGAATCCGGCCCGGAACGGCGCGCCCACCGCTAACCCGCTACGCGTAGCACGTCGCTGACGTTGCCGCGCTTGTCGACCAGCAACACCGGGGCGGACGGCCCGAGCTCGCGGACCGCCGCCAGCGAGACGGGATCCACCGCGTCGGACACCAATGCCGCCGCCTCCAAGCCGGTCGCCCCGCTGGTCACCGCCGCCGCTATCGCTGCCTGCAGCGCCGTCAGGGCCAGCGAGGGCAGCGAGACGCTTACGCCGATGTAGGTGCGCCCGTCGGTGTCGCGGACCGCGGCAGCCTCCAAGGCGCCGGTGCGGACCAGCGCCGAGCGCGCCAGTGTCACGATCTTGGCGTCCTCTGGGTCGAGCTCAGGCACGGGTGTCGCTCGCTTCCTGCGGCGGGTCGGCCGCGACGGGATCCGGCCGGGCAACGGGGTCCGACCGGGCAACGGGGTCCGACCGGGCGGCTGCCCGAGACGCGACCACGGTGGTGATCCGCAGCCGGCCACGACGATCGTTGCCGCCCTCGGCTCGCAACCGCAGGCCGGCTACCTCGGCCTCGGCGCCGGGCACCGGCACCCGGCCCAACCGCTGCGCCAGCAGCCCGCCCACGGTCTCCACGTCGGAGTCGGCGAAATCCACCTCGAACAACTCACCCAGGTCGATCACCGGCAGCCGGCTGATCACCCGTACCCTACCGTCCCCGAGGTGTTCGATGGGCGGCCGCTCGTCGGTGTCGGACTCGTCGGTGATCTCACCGACGATCTCCTCGAGGATGTCCTCGATCGTCAACAAGCCGGCGGTGCCGCCGTACTCGTCCACCACGACGGCCATGTGGTTGCGCGAGACCTGCATCTCCTTGAGCAGGCCCGTGAGCAACTTGGAGTCCGGCACGAACGTCGCGGGCCGCATCACCGCACCGACGGTCCCACCTGCTGACTCCTCCCGATGTTCGGCGGCCACCAGATCCTTGAGGTGTACGACACCCACGACATCATCGACGCTCTCCCCGATCACCGGGATCCGGGAGAACCCCGAGCGCAGGCACAGCGCCACCGCCTGGCGAACCGATTTTTCCTGTTCGATCCAGACGATCTCAGTGCGGGGCACCATGACCTCGCGGGCCACGGTGTCCCCGAGTTCGAACACGGAGTGGATCATCTCGGCCTCGCCGGCCTCCACCACACCGCGCTGACCCGCCATGTCGACCAGCTCGCGGAGCTCGACCTCGGAGGTGAACGGCCCCGCCGGGAAGCCGCGGCCGGGGGTGATCAGGTTGCCGACGAAGATGAGTAGCCGCGACAGCGGGCCCAGGATCCGGCCCAACACCCGCACCGGCCCAGCCACCAACAGGCCCACGGTGTAGGGATGCTGGCGCCCGATGGTCCGCGGACCAACCCCGACGACGACATAGGTCACCACGACCATCGCCAAGCCGGCCACCAGGACGGCCAGCCAGGTCGGCGACCACGCGCGCACCGCCACCACGGTGACCAGCACCGTGGCGAGCAGCTCACAGCTCAGCCGCAACAGCAGCAGCAGGTTGATGTGCCGCGGCCGGTCAGCGATGACCAGCGCAAGTGCCCTGGCGCCGAACCGACTGGAGCGCACCAGCTCGTCGACCCGGGCCCGGGACACTGTGCCCAGCGCGGCGTCGGCGGCGGCGAATCCCCCGGCGGCCACCACCAGGGTGGCAGCTGGCACCAGCAGCACCGCCGAGAACATCAGCGCCGCACGACCGGCGCGCTATCGCTGGCGGCCGGAGTCCTCCGGCCCGTCCAAGCCGACCACGCCCAGTAGCCGGGTATCGGCGTCGCGCTGGGCGATCCGGCGGCGAGCCGCCCGATCGGCGCGCCGGAAATCCTCGAGGATCCGGTCCTGTAGCGCGAACATCTCCCGCTCGTCGGCGGGCTCGGCGTGGTCATAACCCAGCAGGTGCAACACGCCGTGCACGGTGAGCAGCTGCAGTTCATCGAGCACGGAGTGGCCCGCTGCGGCGGCCTGCTCGATCGCGACCTCTGGGCACAGCACGATGTCACCGAGTAGCTCGGGACCACCGGGTGGGCTGTCTGGCCTGCCGCCCGCCAGCAGGCCACCTTCGTCTGTTCCGTCCATCGGGAACGCCATCACGTCAGTGGGGCCCGGCAGGTCCATCCACCGCTGGTGCAGATCCGCCATCACCGGCGCACCGACTAACAGCATGGACAGCTCAGCCAGCGGGCTGACGCCTAACCGGTCCATCGCGAAACGCGCCGCTGCCGCGATCGACGCCTCGGCGACGGCAGTTCCGGACTCGTTGGCGATTTCAATACCCATCTACGGCTCACCGCCTCCGGCGACGGTCGCTGCGGTTGGGCACCGGACGCGCCCCGGTGGTGTCGGCAACGGCGTCCCACCGCGCGTAGGCGTCCACGATGTCGGTGACCAGCCGGTGGCGGACCACGTCGGCGCTGGACAGCTGCGCGAAGTGCACATCGTCCACACCATCGAGGATGTGCTGCACGATCCGCAGCCCGGACACCTGGCCGCCCGGCAGGTCGATCTGCGTGACATCGCCGGTGACCACGACCTTCGAGCCGAAGCCCAGCCGGGTCAGGAACATCTTCATCTGCTCCGGGGTGGTGTTCTGCGCCTCGTCGAGAATGATGAAGGCATCGTTGAGGGTGCGGCCGCGCATGTAGGCCAGCGGGGCAACCTCGATGGTTCCGGCAGCCATCAGTTTGGGGATGGACTCCGGGTCGAGCATGTCGTGCAGCGCGTCGTACAGCGGGCGCAGGTACGGGTCGATTTTCTCGTACAGGGTGCCGGGCAGGAAACCCAACCGCTCCCCCGCCTCGACCGCCGGCCGGGTCAGGATGATCCGGTTGACCTGCTTGGTCTGCAGCGCCTGCACCGCCTTGGCCATGGCCAGGTAAGTCTTCCCGGTACCGGCGGGCCCGATGCCGAACACGATCGTGTAGCGATCGATCGCATCGACGTAGCGCTTCTGGTTCAGCGTCTTGGGCCGGATGGTGCGGCCCCGCCGGGACAGGATGTCCAGGCTGAGTACCTCCGCGGGTGACTCCGCGTGCCCTTGGGCGAGCATCGACAGGGCCGCCCGGACCGCGTCTGGGCCGAGCTGCTGGCCGCGACGGGCCAGGATGACCAGCTCGCCGAAGGCCCGCTCGGCGTAGGCCACATCGGCCGGGGCGCCTGAGAGGGTGACCTCGTTGCCCCGCACGTGCACATCCGCGGCGAGCAGGTCCTCGATTACCTTGAGGTTCTCATCGCGGGAGCCCAGCAGGGCCAGCACGGCGGAGTCCGGGATGACTATCTTCGACTGGACCGGTACGGGCTGCATCGTCTCCGAACCGGACGGGGAGGCACCCTCCACTGGGGTAGGGGTCACGTCGGTGTTGGTCCTACTTTCTGCGCACGCACGCATCT
>DASUVX010000181.1:0-3881 GCA_036378735.1 Pseudonocardiaceae bacterium
GTGGTCTTGCCGCCACCGTTGAGCCCCACCACACCGATCCGGTCGCCCGCGTCGACGCCGAGTGAGACCTCTGAGAGCAACGCGCGGACTCCGTAGGACTTCGAGACCGCCTCGATGTTGACCAGGTTGACCATCAGGCGCGTGCGAGGGGTTCGGGAGGCGGCACCGGGCGGGAATCCTCCACGATCCGGGCACCGGGCACCGGCCCGCTGGCGACCCGAACGGTTCGGCACACGCCGGCGCCGGCCAACTCCGCGGCCACCCGGACCGCGGCGTCGGCGCCGGTGCACAGGAATGCGCAGCTGGGCCCGGATCCAGACACGACACCGGCCAGCGCCCCGGCATCCACGCCGGCCCGCAAGGTGCGGCGCAGGGTGGGCCGTAGCGACACCGCGGCCGCCTGCAGATCGTTGCCGAGCAGCAAGGCGAGCCGGCGCGGGTCCCCGGAGGCCAGCGCCTCCAGCAGCGGCTCGGCGTCGCCGAGTCGCTGTGGCGGAGAACCGTGCACCCGCAGCCGGTCCAATTCGCGGTAGACGTCCGCAGTGGGCAGCCCGCGGTGGTCCAAAGCGATCACCCAGTGGAAGGTGTGCCGGGCCAGCACCGGCACCAGGGACTCCCCGCGGCCGGTGCCCAGCGCGGTGCCGCCGCACAACGCGAACGGCACATCACTGCCCAACCTGGCGGCGAGCCCGGCGAGCTCTTCCCGGCTGAGATCCAGCCGCCACAACGCGGTCAGCGCCATCAAGGTGCCCGCGGCGTCGGCGCTACCACCGGCCATCCCGCCGGCCACCGGGATGGCTTTGCGCAGCACGACCCGGACCGTGGGCTCGCGCCCGACGTGCTCGGCGAGCAGCAGCACGGCGCGCCACGCGAGGTTGCGCTGATCGGTCGGCACCGTCCCGGCGCCCTCACCGTAGACCTGTACACCGGGTTCGTCGGTAGCCGCGACGGTCACCTCATCGATCATGGACAAGGCTTGGAACACACTGACCAGTTCGTGGTAGCCGTCCCCGCGCACGTTTCCTACCGCAAGGTGCAGATTGACCTTGGCGGGCACGCGCACGGTAACCGGTTGGGGCACAACGGCAAGCACGGCCCCAGGGTACGGGGCTTAGCCCGCGTGGGTGGCAATGCCAGCTATAGCCCTCATCGCCACTCACCGGCGATACGCGCAAAATCACAGATCGCCAACTGCTCGGCCCGCAGGCGCGGATCCACCCCGGCAGCGCGTAGCAGCCGCTCGGCGGCGGCCGCCGATCCCGCCCACCCCGCCAGGGCGGCCCGCAGCGTTTTGCGACGCTGGCTGAACGCGGCGTCGACGAGCGCGAAGACCTGCTCTCTGGGCACCGTGGACGGTGCCCGCCGGGCGGTCAGCGCCACCAAACCGGAGTCCACGTGGGGCACCGGCCAGAACACCGCGCGCGGGACCTGCCCGGCGCGGCGGACCTCGGCGAACCAGGCCACCTTGGCGCTGGGCACGCCGTAGCTGCGGGTGCCCGGCGGCGCGGCCAGCCGGTCGGCCACTTCGGCCTGCACCATCACCAGCGCCCGGCGCAGGCTGGGCAGCTCGGCCAGCAGGTGCAGCAAGACCGCCACACCCACGTTGTAGGGCAGGTTCGCCACCAACGCGGTCGGTTCCCGGCCACCGGCCGCCTCGATCAGCTCCGCGCGCCCCACCCGCAGCGCGTCGGCGTGGTGCACCCGCAGCGCCCCGGCACGGTTCGGGGCGCGGTCAGCCACCGTGGCGGGCAGCGCCCCGGCCAGCAGCGGATCCACCTCCACGGCCAGCACCGCCTCGACCGCCCCGAGCAAGGCCAGGGTGAGCGACCCCAGCCCAGGACCGACCTCCAGCACGACGTCGTCAGCCGCCAGCTCAGCTGCCGCGACGATGCGGCGCACGGTGTTGGCGTCGTGCACGAAGTTCTGCCCCAGCCGCTTGGTGGGTTGCAACCCGAGGCGATCGGCGAGCCCGCGCAGCTCAGCTGCTCCCAGCAGCGCGGGACCAGCCGGGGCGGCACCGTCTACCTCATGGTTCACTCGGCGGTCTTACCACCAATATGACTTCGCCAGGTCAGTCGTCGAGGCCCAGGCGGGCCGAGCAGCTGGGCCAGGCGTGGTAGCTGCCCCGGGAATTGCGGACCTTCTGGGCTATCGCGATCTGCTCCTCGCGACTGGCCTGGTTGGGGTAGGGGGCGTACTGGTTGCCTCCGTTGGCGCTCCAGGTGGCCTTGTCGAACTGCAGCCCGCCGTAGTAGCCGTTGCCGGTGTTGGCGCCCCAGTTACCACCGGATTCGCAGCGGGCCAGCCGGTCCCACACCGAACCGTCAGCAACCGGGGAACGCTTCCCAGCGGACTTCGCGCCGACCCGCATCCGGCCTTCCCGCGCCGGGGTGATCTCCTGGACGGAAAGCTGCTGGCGATCGGTTTCCTTGCCGTTGGCCATGGTGACCATGTAGGTGACGATCTGCTCGCCGGGCGTGCCGGGGTCCTCGACAACCACGCTGCTGGGCGGTAGTCCGGGATCCCTGATCTTCTTGACCGGGGGTTCGATCAATCGCCGCTCGCTGCGTTGCTCGCTGCGTACCCGGGTGACCTGCACCGTCATTCCAGGCAGCACGGGCGAAGTGCGGCCCGGCGTGACGGTGTCCTGGTCGTGCAGCGGCACCCCTTGCTGGGTCAGCAGGTCACCGACCGACAGCGCGGTGGACTGGATCTCCTTCGGCGGTTGGCCGCCGTCGAGCAGGGTGATCGGCTTGGTGTTGCGGACCACCAGAGACATGCCCTCCAACGGGATCCGCTTGGACGGGTTGGCCGACAGTTCCATGTCCTGCGAGTGCGGCATGCCCACCTGCTGCAGCGCGGTATCGATGGTCAGCGCGGTGGTCCAGATCTCGTGTTGGGTGCCGTCGACGGTCAGCGCCAGCGGCCGGCCACGGGCCAGCACGATCCGGCTGCCGTCCTCGATGGCACTGCTCGCCGTCGGGGCCAGCGCATCCTGGTCCCCTACCTGTAATCCCGCCGATTGCAGCGCTCCCGCGACCGACGAAGCGTAGGTATGGATAGTTCGCTGCTCATCGTCCACCGTGATGGTGACGGTCTTGCCCATGGCGAGCGCTGCGGCAGTACCGGCTGGTATGCCGAGGCCAACAGCGACCAGGGCGCCCCGGAGGAACGTGCGAGTGGTCACCTATGTCCAGTCGTTGCAGGTCCGGGCAGGGGAAGCACGAGAGCCACCAGCCGGCTGAGCCTAAAGCTGGCCGAACTTCTCGTGCCGGGAACTACCCCATCCCGGCTGGGAGTGACGGAACGCTAACGGTTGACTGCGCAGCGTGCAAACATCCGTCAAGACGTGTTGCCGAGATGGCACTCAGGAGCGGCCAACGGTATCGGTGGCGCTGAACCCGAAGACCCGCTCAGCGGTCGCCGAGCTCGACGCGGCCAGCTCTGCCTCGTCCTGCCCGCGCAGTGCGGCGAGATCGCGGACGGTGTAGGGCAGGTTGACCGGTTCGTTGGCCTTACCGCGGTGCGGATGCGGGGTCAGATACGGGGCGTCGGTCTCCACTAGCAGCTGCGAGTCGGGCACCAGCACGGCCGCCTCGCGCAACGCGCGGGCGTTGCGGAAGGTCACGGTGCCGGAGAACGACAGCACGTACCCGGCATCCACACAGGCCCGCGCCATGGCGGCATCCCCGGAGAAGCAGTGAAATACCACCGTCGGCGGCGGCCCCTCCTGCTCGAGCACTGCCAGCACATCGGCGTGGGCGTCCCTGTCGTGGATCATCAGCGGTTTGCCGACCCGCTTGGCCAGGTCGATGTGCCAGCGGTAAGCCTCCTGCTGGGCTGCCCGCGGCGAGTAGTCCCAGTAGTAGTCCAGGCCGGTC
>DASUVX010000182.1:0-9272 GCA_036378735.1 Pseudonocardiaceae bacterium
CAAGCCACCAGAGTTCCGACGGCCAGCAGACCGCCGACCACCGTTAGGCACCTCATGTTGGTTCTCATCTCACGAATTGGATACCGCCGCCACGGGCATTGAGGCGCTGCCACCAGCAGGACCCCCTAGCGTGGCCCCATCTGAGTTGTGGCGCCGTGAGGCGATCCTCCTCGGCGCCGCAAAGCCAGCCTTAAAACCGAGGCCAGGTGCGCTGGTAGCGAACCGGACCGCTGGTGAAACGTCAGGTGGCGTCAGGGTCGATGGGTGGGCGTTGCCCGGCGGCGAGCTGCCGCGGTGGTGTGGCGGGCTGCTGCGGTGGGAGTGGCCAGCCACCGCTGGAGGACGGATCACGGTCGGGCGTGATCGAATCGTCACGCTGGTGATGGCTCGGCGCGGTGTGCGGGTCACGCCAGCTGCGTAGCTGCGTCCAATCGGTGCGCAGATCATTGAGCGGTTGGCGGATATCGTCGAGTTCGGGACCGAGCTCGCTGCGGATCTGGTGATTCGCGTCGGTGGCGTAATTCTTGATCAGCCGGATGGTTCGGGCGAGCCACGACGCAGCAGCGGGCAGTCGCTCAGGGCCGAGCACAAACAGCGCCACGGCGGCCAAGATGAAAAGTTTCTCCGGACTTAGGTCAAACACCGGCCGTCTCCTCGCGCTGCGGTGAGCACGGGCTGAGCGCGTGGGTCACAGCTGGGTGGGGTCACTGCGGTGCGGGTGCGTGGAGCCGGCTGATGGGGCGTGGGGCTGGTCGACCGCAGATGAGGCTGTCGGTGCGGATCCGGAGATCGTGGTGTGCTCGTCGGCCGGTGTGGTTTTCATTTCGCCTTTAAAGATCCGCACGGACTGACCTACCGCGCGGGCCATGTCAGGCAACCGCTGGGCGCCGAACAGCAACACCACCACGACAAGCAGAATCAACAGGTGCCAAACGCTCAAGCCGGCCATTTACCCTGTCTCTTCCTTGGGCTGAGTGTGAGGGCGATCACCAGGGTACCTTTCCCCGCGCCCGGGGTCAGCCACACAGGATGTCGGTGCAGCGTCTACTCGCTGGATGCTCACGCCGAGACCCGTTCCGTTACGGTGATGGCTGTGACATCGCTGGAAGTCGTCTTGGTCATGGCGGGCGTTCCACTGGCGATCATGGTGGTGGTGGGGCTGCTGACGCTGGGACCACAGCTGGCGCGGTCCCGCCGCTCCCGCCCCGGCCGGCGATGACGTTGGCGGGAACGCCGGGCGCCGGTCGTGGTGTTGAGCTGGGGTTGCTGGTGTTCGCCGCGGGATTAGTCACCCTGGCGTTGGTGCTGGTGGAAGCCGAGCAAAGACAGCAGCTGTCGCGGTCGTTGCTGTATCTGGGCGTGGCGTATTTTGCCATGTTCGCCGTTGCGCATGCGGCGGTGCGGTGGTGGGCGCCGTATGCCGATCCGTTGCTGTTGCCGTGTGCGGCGTTGCTCAATGGGCTGGGCCTGGTGATGATCCACCGGCTGGACCTGGCTGCGGCGACCGCCGTTACCGATGCGGGCCCTGCTGTGGTGACTGCGGATGCCGCCCGGCAGGTGGTGTGGACTGCGGTGGCTGTGGTGTTGTTCGTGGCGGTGTTGTGGTGGGTGAAAGACCATCGCGGCTTGGCGTCCTACGGGTACACCTTCGGTCTGGTCGGGTTGGGGTTGCTGGTGCTGCCCGGGGTGCTGCCGGGAAGTATCTCGGAGGTCAACGGGGCCAAGCTGTGGCTGCGGCTGGGGGGGCTGTCAATCCAACCCGGCGAGTTCGCCAAAATTTTGATCATCGTGTTCGTCGCGGTGTTTTTGGTCACCAACCGGGAGTTGTTCACCACCGCGGGCCGCCAGCTGCTGGGGATGACCTTTCCCCGGCCTCGGGATCTGGCGCCGTTGCTGGCCGCGTGGGGGCTGTCGGTCGGGGTGTTGGCGTTGGAAAAGGAGCTAGGCGCCTCACTGCTGATCTTCGGTGTGGTGTTGGCGATGGTGTACACCGCCACCGAACGGCTGTCCTGGGTGTTGATCGGGCTGGTGTTCTTCGCGGCCGGCAGCGTGCTGGCCTACCAGCTGTTCGCCCACGTCCGGGTCCGCGTGCAAGTGTGGTCGGATCCGTTTGCTCACTACTACGAGTCCGGGTACCAGGTCGCTCAGTCACTGTTCGGGCTGGCCTCTGGGGGGCTGGCCGGCACCGGCCTGGGCGGTGGGCGACCCGACCTGGTGCCGGTGGCCAACTCCGATTTCATCATGGCCGGCATCGGAGAAGAACTCGGCCTCATCGGCCTGACCGCAGTCTTGATCATCTACCTGCTGCTGGTCAGCCGGGGTTTGCGGGCCGGCTTGTCGGTCCGCGACACCTTCGGCAAACTGCTCGCCGCTGGCCTATCGATCACACTCGGGTTGCAGGTATTCATTGTCACCGGCGGCGTCACCAACCTCATCCCCGAAACCGGGCTGACCACTCCCTTCCTGTCCTACGGCGGCTCCTCCCTGCTGGCCAACTACATGCTCCTCGCGCTGCTGCTACGGATTTCCCACGCTGCCCGACAACCCACACCGGCCACCCCCGCTCATCCACCCCTCATCCCCTTGGCCTCCGCCACCACCGAACTCATCGCGCGGCCCGGCAGCTGACCCTCCAGGCACCCACCAACCCGCTCGGGTCGTGAAGTCTGGCAGGCGGCTGACCGCCGCCGGATCCGAGACGCAGCGGCGGCTGCGGTAGTCGGTGGTCGGCGGCGCCGGGCAATCAGTCACCCTGACGGGTATTGGCCGGTGGCGGTGCGTATCTGCCCGTCCGGCCTGCCGTTGATCTATGGCATGGGCAGTGACACGCCGACCACTGCGCCCGATGGGCAACCCGGCAAACAGCCATCTGCGTGGCGGCGCCGAATCCTGCGCCGGGTGCGACAGTACGGGTTGCGCGGCGTGGTCTCCGGTGCCGCGCTGGCCAGCGCCAGCCTCGTACTGGGGGCTTTCGGCACCGTAGCCGCCCCGTTGCCCGACCGCGGACTGGCTGCGCCGGTCCCGGTGGTGATGGCCGCACCCGCGGCGCTGCCCGATGTGCCCGAGCCCGCCGCCACCCCGCCGGCTGATTCGTCAGCTGCCGCGCCCGCCGCCGGGACCGCCCGGACCGTCACGATCCCGGTACAAGTCCCCGCGACGGCGACCCTTTCGCGGGCACCGCAGCTAGCCTTCGCTGCTTGGGCTACCCGGCTGGCCCGGGTCACGGGAATCCCCGCCCGGGCGTTGGAGGCCTACGCCAACGCTCATGCGGTGATGGCCGCCAGCCGTTCGAGTTGCCATCTCACCTGGGTGACCCTGGCCGGCATCGCGGCCGTGGAATCCCAGCACGGCACCATCGGGGGTCGTACCCTACTACCCGATGGCCGCCCGTCTGCGCCGATCATCGGCGTGCCGCTGGATGGCGCCAACGGCACCCGGGCGATCGCGGCCACCGATGGGGGCCTGTTGACGGGGGACAAAGTTTGGGAACACGCCGTGGGGCCCTTTCAGTTCATTCCGTCCGCCTGGGCGATGTGGCGCGCCGACGCGCACGGCGACGGGATGACCGACCCGCAAAACATCGACAACGCCGCCCTGGCGGCCGCGAAGTATCTGTGCGCCGATAACCGCAACCTGGCCTCCGGTGACGACTGGCTGCGGGCGATCCTGTCCTACAACAACTCCCTCGACTACGCCAAGGCCGTCTACGGCTTCGCCCAGACCTACGCCCGCAACGCCCAAAGCGTCACCTGACCGGCGCGGTGACGGCGTCACGCCCAGTTGACATTGGGGGGCTTACGGTTTGACGGTCGCCGCGCGGAGGCCGGCCCATGGCTGCCGCGGTAGTAATCTGTTTGGGGAGACATGCGGGATGTTGCGCGTGGTCTTACGTGGGGTGGCCCTGTGCGGTGCCCTGTCGGTGGCCATCGCCGGCTGCGGCGGTGGCCACACCACCGGAGCTGGCGCCCAGGGGCAGGTCGGTAGTGGTTCGTCGGTGGCGAAATGTGACAAGCCGGCCCGGGCCCGGGCCAGTGGCCAGCCCAGCACCGCACCGTTGAAGATCGCCACGGTGCTGCCCGAGACCGGCAGCCTGGCCTTCCTCGGTCCGCCCGAGTTCGCCGCTGTCGACGTCGCGGTGAAGGAGATCAATGCGGCCGGTGGGGTGCTGGGCGCCCCGGTGGTCAACATCCGGGGCGACTCCGGGGACGACAGGACCGACACGGCGAACCAGACCGTGGATCGGGAGCTTGGCCAGGGCGCCCAGGTGATCATCGGGGCGGCTGCCTCAGGGGTGACCAAATTGATCATCGACAAGATCATCGGCGCCGGAGTGGTGGAGTTCTCCCCCGCCAACACCTCCGACGAGTTCAGCTGCTGGCCGGATAAGGGGCTGTACTTCCGGACCGCGCCACCGGACCGGCTCCAGGCCCAGGCGCTGGCCGGCTTGATGGCCGGCGACGGTGCACAGCGGATCTCCCTGCTGGCCCGTAACGATCCCTACGGCAGCGGCCTGGCCAACAACACGGAGAAAAATCTGCGGGACGCCGGCATCCCGGCCAACCAGATCCAAAAGATCATCTACGATCCCAACGCGACGTCATACAACACCGAGGTCGATGATGTCCGGCAGTTCAACCCGGACGCGATCGCGGTGATCGGCTTCGACGAGTCGAAAAAGATCCTCGCCCGGATGAGCGAGGTGAACATTGGGCCCGGTCACAAGCTGGTCTATGGCACCGACGGCAACATGGGCAATGCGCTGGGCGTGGGCCTGCCACCCGGGCTGCTGAACGGGATGAAGGGCACCACCCCCTTGACCAAACTGTCAGCCGATTTCCAACAGCGACTGCACGCCGACGACCCGAAGCTGATCGACACCAACTACGCCGGTGAGGCCTACGACGCCGTCATGCTCGTCGCGTTGGCGGCCCAGCGGGCGAAGTCGACCAAGGGGGTAGATATCGCCGCGCAGGTCAACGGCCTCACTCAGGGCCGAGACAGGTGCACCAGCTTCCGCCAGTGCCGGGACGTTATCGACCGGGGCGGTAGCCCCGACTACATCGGGGTGACCGGCGAGCTGAACTTCACTCCCGCTGGGGAACGCGCCGTCGGTTCCTACGCAATCCTGAGGTTCAACGCCCAGAACAAGATCGACCAACTCGGGATCCAGTACCGCACCGTGGGGGCCACGCACTAACTCCCTCGCAACACGCCGTGATCCCTACCGGTGGTTCGGTGACCACGGTGTTTTGCACGAACCTGTCGCGAGTGGTTCCCGGGATCCGTTGGGTGTGACCGCACCCGGAACCTGGCGGCGTGAGCTACCTGACTGTTTGTCGACGGATTGAGTACGGGCTGTGTGGGTACCTTGGCTGCGGACGTGTCACGGCGCGCTGTGGAGGAACGCGGTCGATGGTTTTGGGGGGATTGGCTCGGCTGTCAGCGGCGGGGGCTGGGTTGGCGTTGACGGCCTCTGCTCAGGTGGTGCGTGGGGCTGGTGCTGTGGTGGGCAGGGTGGTTGATCTCGGTGTTGAGGTCGCCACCATTGGCGTGGGTGCCGCTGGTGGTGGGGCGCAGGCAAGCACCAGAGCCGTACGGTCGGCCACCGGTGTGCTGCGCAGGGTCGTGGCGGTGGGTTCGCAGCATTGGCAGCACGGTCAACGCTTTCATCTGCCGTTGCGTGCGCCGGTGGGCAGCGGCGGCGCGGCGCGCCAGGCGATCAAGAAAGTCGCGGCTGGACTGTTGGAGCACCCCGATGTGCTGGTCGCCTATTGGGATGGCGGCTTGCAGCGGTTGGTCGTGCAGGTGGCTGAGCATGCCGTCACCGACCGGGTGGTGGAAGCGGCGACTGCGTTGGCGGCCAAGCACGGTCTGGCATCCACGGCGGCGGAGGCGCAGCAGAGCGCGCATCCCGGTGATGTGGGCGAGGTTCGCACGGCAGCGGTAGCTCTAGCTCTGGACACAGCCGGTCTGGCCGCAGCACTGACTGCTGCGGTGTTGCGGTTGCGGCGCCCCCCGCAGGCGGTAACCGCGGTCGTCACGCTCGCGCGGGAGGACCCTCGTGTGCGCTCGGTGCTGTATTCCCAATTCGGCAAGACCACCGCGGAGCTGGTGCTGGCCGCGGCGAACGCGGCCGTGGCCGGCATCGGTCAGTCACCGACCGATCTGATGCTGGACGCCGCCCTGCGCACGGGCCAGTTGGCTGAAGCCATGGCTCGGGCCGCCGCCTTCGACGCTGCGCACGACCAATTGTGCGTGCCCGAGCGAACGAGCGTGGACGCAACAGCACCGGTCCGCCGCCCCACTCCGGTCGATCCCCTCCACGACTACGCGGTGAACGCTACGACGGGAAGCGTGCTCGGCGCGGCGGCGACGCTGCTGTTCGGGAAAACCATCGAGGAGGCCAGCGCGGCGGTGCTGGCCGGTTCTCCGAAGCCCGCCCGCTACGGCTGGGCCGGTTATCAGGCGGGGTTGGGGTGTGCCCTGGCCCGTGAGGGTGTGCTGGTACGCGACTGCGAACGGTTGCGGTTGCTGCAAATGGTTGACGCGGTGGTTGTGCATTCCCGCGCGCTTGCCGGTACCGGGCGCACGGTGGTCGAGGCTCATCCCAGCGTCGCCGACTGGAGTCAAACCCGGTTGTGGCAGGCCGCTACCCGCACCTTGACCACCAGCGAAGCGAGCGCAACTGATCTGCACCTGCGCCCGGCACCGGACAACTCCGACACCGACACCGGGCTGATGATCGCGTCAGCGCAAGGCCAAGACGTGGGCACAGTGCTGGTCGATCATGAGCTGGACCCGCTGGCCGAGGCGGCGTTGGATGGCATGCGGCGAGCTGGGCTGCGCGTCCTGGTGGTCGGTGATGGGGGCGCGGGCGATCACGCCGGGTTGACCGACGAGATCGTCGGGCCCGACTCCGAGATGTCCCAGGTAGTCGCCGCATTGCAGGACGACGGGCACGTGGTGCTCACCGTCGGCCGGCTGCGTATCGACGAACATCAGCAGGTTAGTGGCCGTATCGCGGTGGCCGACCCGGAGCTGCTGGCCGGGCTGCTGCGTGGGGACCTGGCTGTGACGCTGGCGGATCGGGGCAGCGCGGTGGTGTGG
Organism: Pseudonocardiaceae bacterium; assembly: GCA_036378735.1. Classification (GTDB taxonomy): domain Bacteria; phylum Actinomycetota; class Actinomycetes; order Mycobacteriales; family Pseudonocardiaceae. The sequence continues at coordinate 7,108 of DASUVX010000182.1, forward strand.
GCGGCCGACCTGGTATGCGCGCGTGGTCTGGCCGGTGTGTGGCGGTTACTGCGGGCTGTGCCCGCGGCACGAACGGCCGGCAAGCACGCCAAGCTCTACGCCCAAGCCGCCGCGGCGCTGTCCGGGCTGCTGGTGATCACCGGACCTCGCCGAGGCTGGTCAACCGTGCTGTCTCCGCTGTCCCGCGTCAGCCCGGTCCATCTCGCCACGGCGGCGGCGTTGGTCTCGGGCTGGTGGTTCGCTCTCGGTGTCGCGACGACCGCTGCACCCACACCCCGCCTCCAGGTTCCCTGGCATGCTCTGAGCCCGGAGGAGGTCCTCCGTTTAACCAGGGACTCCAGGGATAGTCCACACACCAGGCCCGAAGCGGCAGATCACGGGCGTCGACTGATCCGCACGGTGTCCGGGCTGCCCGGCGCCGCGCCGATGCGGCTGGCGCTGCGAATGGCCGACGCGGTGCGCGGTGAGCTCACCGACCCGCTCACCCCGATCCTGGCAGTGGGCGCGGCGGCCTCGGCGATCCTCGGATCTACCGTGGATGCCTTGCTGGTCCTGGGTGCCATGGGAACCAACGCGATAGTCGGTGGTGTCCAGCGGCTCCGCGCCGAACGTGCCCTCACCGCGTTGTCCGCAACCCAACAGCAAAAGGCCCGTCGGGTGCTACCCGCCGATCACCAGACCGAGGTCATCGACGCCACCCGGTTGGCCCGCGGTGATGTAATCGAGTTGACGGTGGGCGATGTGGTACCCGCCGATGCTCGGCTGCTGGAACTGAGCGATCTGGAGATCGACGAATCCGCACTCACCGGGGAATCGCTTCCGGTGGCCAAACAGGTCTCGGTATCTCCCGGCGCGTCCATCGGGGACCGCCGGTGCATGGTCTTCGAGGGCACCACGGTGGTCGCTGGTCAGGCCACGGCCGTGGTGGTCGACACCGGTGAGCACACCGAGACCGGGCGAGCGGTCACGCTAGCCGCACGTACCCCACCAGCGGCGGGTGTCCAGGTTCGGCTGCGCGAACTGACCAGCCAGGCGCTGCCGCTGACCCTATTCGGTGGCGCCGCGGTGACCGGCTTGTCGCTGCTGCGCGGCCGCCCGATACGCCAGGCCATCGGTGGTGGCGTCGCAGTTGCCGTCGCCGCGGTACCAGAGGGGCTGCCGCTGGTGGCGACGGTCGCCCAGATGGCCGCCGCCCGCCGGTTGAGCCGGCGCGGCATCCTGGTACGCACCGCCCGCACTCTGGAAGCGCTCGGCCGGGTGGACACCGTGTGTTTCGACAAAACGGGCACTCTGACCGAGAACCGCCTGCGGGTTGTGGGCGTGACCACCCCGGACGGCGATGCTGACCGACTCACCGGACCCGGCGCCCGCGCCGTGCTCCAGACCGCAGCGCGTGCCTGCCCAGACGAGGGACACCCTTCAGGTAAGCACTCCCACGCCACCGACGAGGCCGTCCTGGCCGCCGCCCCACCCGACCCGGACTGGGAACAGATCGCCGGCCAGCCTTTCGAAGCCAACCGGGGGTACGCCGCGGCCAGCGGCACGACCGGCAGCATCACCTTGCTGGCGGTCAAGGGCGCCCCCGAGGTGGTGCTGCCCTGCTGCCGCAACGCCCCACCCGACCTCGCGGCGGTCGCCGAAGCCCTGGCCGGTGACGGGCTGCGCGTGCTCGCCGTCGCGCAACGCCCCATCGAACTATACGAAGCCCACCAGGCCCACGAGGTCGTGGACAAACCCTTAAGTGACCTGGAGTTCCAGGGATTTCTGGCGTTGGCCGACACCCCCCGCCCGAGCTCCGCTCCCCTCATCTCCGGCTTGCGCGACTGCGGCCTCAACCCCGTCATGCTCACCGGCGATCACCCCCGAACAGCGCTGGCCATCGCCACCACGCTGGGTTGGCCCCCAGACACCAACGTCGTCACCGGTGAGCAGCTGGCCACCCTGGACCGCGCCGGCCGGGCCCGCGTGCTGCGAGACGCTGGAGTGGTCGCCCGGGTCGCACCGGAGCAGAAACTGGACGTCATCGAGGCGCTGCGGGCTGCCGGCCGAGTGGTGGCCATGGTCGGCGACGGCGCCAACGACGCCGCCGCCATCCGCGCCGCCGACGTGGGGATCGGCATCGCCGCCCGAGGATCCGCCGCCGCCCGCAACGCCGCCGACCTTGT
>DASUVX010000183.1:0-33408 GCA_036378735.1 Pseudonocardiaceae bacterium
TCGACACGCTGTGGGCGGCCGATTTCGGTGCCGACCCGCAGATCCGCCAGTTCGACAAGAACTGGAAGCTGATGCCTACCCAGGGTTTCGCCAACCCGTTCGCCACCGGTGAACCAGTCGACCCGGCCGACGCGGCCAAGGGTAAGAAGGCCAAGGCGGGTGATCCGGTCCCGTGGAATATCACCACGATCGGCAATCGCGTGCTGGTGAGCTATGTGATCTCCAAAGCACCCAACAAGCCGGAGCCCGGTGGCCCGGCATTCGACGCCGGCGAGGAGGACTCGCTGAACAAGGAGCAGGAGAAGACCACCGCAGGCCACCCCGACAAGGGCAAACTGGCCGAGTTCACCCCAACCGGCACGTTGGTCCGGGTGTTCGCCGACGACGGCCGGCTCAACGCACCGTGGGGAGTTGCGCTGGCTCCGGCGAGCTTCGGCCCGATGGGTGGCAAGCTTTTGGTGAGCAACTTCGGCGGCGCCGGGCGGATCGCCGCATTTGACGACTCCACCGGCAAATTCGTCGACTACCTGCGTGACCAGGACGGTGCACCGATCGGTATCGACGGAATCTGGAATATCCTTTTCGGCAATGGAGAAAGCCTCGGCGACGCGAACGCGCTGTACTTCGCGGCGGGTCCGGCCGAGGAGAAGGAAGCGCTTTTCGGCGCCCTACGAGTGGCCGGCTGAGCCCGACCAGCGTCACTAGGGTGGCTGCTCACCGGACCGTTGCCGGCGCGCCGGTATGAGCTGGACCTGAGCGCCGCCGCAACCCCGCGCTGTCGTGCTGTCAACCTGCAGACGAGGGGTTACCTGCCGCGCCTGGGCCGGGGCCGCTACCTCGCCGTATCCTGCCGCAGACAGCAGGAAGTTAACCCGACGCCGTGGGGCCGAGCGCAGCCTGCTGGCCTAGGCTGGTCACCGTAGTCGCCAGGCCACCCGGCTGCGCGCGACAACACACGAACGACGATCGCAGTCGGTGGAACCGGATGTCATGGCTGCGTGCTGGGTGAACGAGGAGGAGCGGATCGGTGGCGACCGCGAAAGACCCTCGCGATGAGCGGCTAGATCCATTCACCGCTGATGCTCCAACCGATCCGCCCAACACGGCTGTCGCGCCTGGCGCGGGCGGCTCTGATGACGATCTGTCGGTGTGCGTCGATACCGACTTGCTCGGGTTGGCTGTGCAGGAGCGGGCCGCCGGAGTACGCGTGCTGGCTGTGGATGGGGAGTTGGACGCGCTCACCGCCCCACTGCTCGGGGCTTGCCTACGTGAACAATTCGCCGCCAACCCCGCGCATCTGGTAGTGGACCTGGAGGCAGTGCGCTTCCTCGGGTCCAGCGGCTTGAATTGCCTGCTCGATGCGCGCGAATCCGCCCTGCAGACCCCGGGAATGCAACTGCACATCGCCGGTTTGGTCACGCGTGCCGTTGCGCGCCCGTTGGAGGTGACCGGGTTGGTGGAGCGGTTCGACACCTATCCCACGCTCGGAGACGCCCTCAAGGCCCTGGCCGAGTAGCAGCGGCACTCTGGCGCTGCCTACGCCACACCAAACGCGCCACGACGGCGAGAATGACAGCGCCGATCACTCCGAGCACCAGTATCTGGTAGCGGGAGAATTGCTGGTAAATCTCGCCGAGGTGACCGCCGGCCACGTAACCGACGGAGGTCCACACCCCGACCCAGGCCGCTGCACCCAACGCGTTGAAAGCCAGAAACCGCCGCCACGGCATACCGGCGATGCCGGCCACGACGCCATTGAGCTGGCGCAGGCCGTCGATGAACCGGGCGACGCCGACGATCTTCCCGCCGTGACGGGCGAAGAAGTCTTCAGCCTTGGCGAGGCGTTTTTCGGTAACAAAGATGTAGCGGCCGAAGCGAAGCACCAGCCGCCGACCACCGTAGTGCCCGATCAGGTAGCCGACGTTGTCGCCGGCGACGGCGGCGAGGAAACCCAGCACCGCGATCCCGACGACATTGAGCCTGCCGGCTCCGGCGAACACCCCAGCAGCCATCAGCATGGTCTGGCCGGGGACAGGCGCGCCGAAGCTCTCGATGAACAGGAAACCGAAGACCGCCAGGTAGCCGTACGAGTCGAGGATCGGGACCAGCCACGCGAACACCCCCGGCAGCTCTGGAGCCACCCCACCACCTCCCCGGTTACGGGGCGCCTCGACTGCGCAGTCCGCTGCCACCGCCAACATTACCCGCTGACTGCCAGCCGTCTCGGGCGGTCCGCGCGGCGTCGCGGTGTTGGCTTACGACGCCTTGCGCTTTACCGAAGAAATGCTGCGCTGCAATGCCTCGAGCAGGTCCGACATCTCGGTGGGCTCGGGTGGTTCGGCCTCGGTGACGATCTCGCGACCGCGACGCTTGTCGTCGATGAGCCGCTCCACCCGCTCGGTGTAGGTGTCGTGGTAGTCCTGCGGGCGCCATGGCCCGCTCATCGACTCGATCAACGTCTTTGCCATGTCGAGTTCCTTACCGCTCGCCGGTTTGCGGCCCGGAAGGTTGTCAAGCTCGTCGGGCGGGTTGCGGATCTCGTCGGCGAAAAACAGGGTATGCAGCGCGAGTACCCCCTCATCGGCGCGGATCGCGGTGAGGTACTCCTTGCCACGCATGACGAAGGTGGCGATGCCGGCGCGGTTGGTCCGCGCCATCGCCTCGACTAGCAGGGCGTAGGGCCGGGTGTATTGCTCGCCGGCGGGAGCAAGCCAGTAGGTCTTCTGGAAGTGGACCGGGTCGATCTCGTCCAGGTCGACGAAACTGGTGATATCGACACTGCGCGAGCGACCGGGGGCGATGGCGTCCAGCTCCTCCGGCTCAACGATCACGTAGTCGCCCCCGCCGACTTCTGCGCCCTTGACGATGTCGGCGTAGTCGACTTCCTTGCCGGTCCGCTCGTTGATCCGCTGGTAACGGATGCGGTCGGCGGTGCCCCGCTGGAACTGATGGAAGTGGATGGTGTGATCGTCGGTCGCGCTGTACAGCCCGACCGGAATCGACACCAGCCCGAAATTGATCGACCCGCTCCAGATAGCCCGTGCCATCGCGGTTCACCTCCGCGTGTTGAGTACCCCGTTGCTGCCCGTTTGTCACCCGCTGCTGTGCCGGCCGAGCCGGCGTTGGAGATCGTGGACCTGGCGCCGCGCCTCCCGAGCCGCGCGGTCAGCTGATTCGAAATCCCGCCGCGCGGAGTGGGCCCGGCGGCGCGTTTCGTGCTCGGCCTGCTCGGCGGCCTCCAGGCGGGTGCGCAACTCCTGCAGCGCCGTAGCCGCGTCGTGCGCCGCCTGATCGGCATCGGTCAGCGCGCGCTGCGCCTCGTCGCGGGCAGTATCAGCGTCGGTTGCCTCCTGGCGCAGGCGTTCCAAGGCCTGGGGCAGTCGCTCACGGCCGTCATCGCTGCGAGCGTCGCCATCCGGTACGGGTTCGCTCGTCCTAGCCGTACCGGCTCCGGCGAACAGTTCGGCCGCCGCGTCGGCAGGGTCCAGAGCCGAGGTGAGGCGCCCGCCGGCCAGCGCCTGGGCCGCAGCCGAGCTGTTGACCGCGGCCGTGAACGTATTGGTCAACTCGCCGGTGACCGTCTCGCTCGCCGGATGCCCGGCGGCGCGAGCCAGCGCCTGCGCCTGCTGAACAAGGCCGTGCACCAGTTGATGACGCTGCGCCGACAGTCTTCTCAGCTCGTCGCCCTGCAACCGGTGCTGCGCGTCGCGCAGCCCATCGCCCAACTCGACCAGAGCACGGATCTCGCCGGGCTGCTCACGGGCCAGCAGGTTGGCCACCCACGCCGCCGTGGACGGCCGGCGCAGGGCACCGATCTGCTCGGCCAGCCCGCGCCGGCCCTGTTCGCGGGCCTGGGTGGCGGCGGCGTTGCGGGCGGCCGTGAATTCGTCTCGCGGCAGGGCATACAGCTCATCGGCCACCGACTCGAAGTCCACGCAAGCTCACATCCGCAACGTCAGGCGCCCATCTTACCGACCGCAACCTACGTCAGCCGCCCATAATCACCCGGCCCCCTGAACTCGACGCAAGCGACATGCGGGTGGCTGGCCCATCGGTAGCGTCTAGTTCACGGCGCGGTTGGAATGTAGTCGGTTGTATCCGGGAAGGCTGAGTCGTGCAGACCTTTCTGCCTTACCCGGACTTCGCCGCCGGCGCAGCGGTATTGGACGATCGGCGGCTGGGCAAGCAGCGCGTGGAAGCTCTTCAAGTCTTGCGAGCGGTGACCCGGTCGACCTATGGCTGGAAGCACCATCCCGTGGTGCGGATGTGGATGCGCTATCCCGAAGCCGTAGCGGCGTACGGGCTGGCGGTGTGCGACGAGTGGATACGCCGCGGCTGGGCCGACACGTGTGCAGCCACCATCCGCAGCGATCTTGCGGAGGCCGGCCTGCCACCGCCACGCGGCCAGGCCGAGCTAGCGCGGGTGGGCAACCTGCCGGGCTGGTTGGGCGACCGGCGCCTACACCGCAGCCATCAATCCGCGTTGGTGCGCAAGAACCCCGCTTACTACCAGTCTCTGTTCCCCGATGCCGATCGCGAGCAGCCCTACTTCTGGCCCGCTACCGTGGATTAGCAATCACCTAAAACCAGCACGACCATCCCGACATGGAGACATATCGGGCCTGTGCACCGTCTTCTGACCCCGATATGTCTCCATGTCGGGGAGGCGGGAGTGAGGGGGTTCCTGTGGCGGGTGGAAAGCGCCGGAGCTGGCGGTTGGTTCTGGTTGGCGCGCTGGTGGTGGTGCCGCTGGCGGCGTGCGGCGGCGGCCCCACCGCGCAGGCGCAGCGGGGAGTCACCATCAGTGACCTCCAGCACAAGCAGTACTTCTACCAAGGGGACTATCTGGGACGGACCATCACGGTCCGCGCCAGGGTGGACGACGTGCTCGCATCGCGCGTTTTCGAACTGTCCGACGACCAGCACCGCGGCGACAAGCTGCTGGTAGTCACTGATCAACCGGTCGAAGCATCAAAGGACGAGGCGGTGCGGGTGACGGGGACCGTGGGGCAGCTCCACCGCTCGGCGCCGTCGGAGCGGGTGCCCTACTTCCAGCAGGATCTCTACACCAGGCACGAGACCGACGCCTACCTGTACCACGCGACTATCGAGTCATTGCCCGCAACCTAGCGGGCCGGTGCGCGGCTACCTGAGCGTCAGCTGACGGTGAAGGTCACCTGCTCCTGCGCCCGGCGGCACAGGTAGTCGACAATCGCCGTCGGGTCTTCCTCTCGTTTCTGAATCCGGCAGGAGTACCCGGTCGGCGTGTCGTAGGGCGCATCCACCCGGCCTTTTGCCAAAGCGGCAACGTCACGCGCGACATCGCAGCTGGTGCCCTTGGCCTCGATGCCGGAGGCTTCGCTGTCCGGTCCGCTTTCCGGTCTGACCAGCAGGACGCTGCCGCACTCGCGCTTGTCCGCGGGCGGGTGCGGCGGATGCTTGATCCGGATGATGGTCCGGGCGTCGGTGTTGTCAACCTGGACAGCGAGATCGCCCTCGCCCTTGACGCCGATCCCGAGAATGGTCTCGCCTTTGGAAGAGCCCAGAATTCGAACCTCAGCGACCGAAGGCAGGTCGGCCGGCACTGGTGTGACGTCGCCGAGTAGTGCCGGATCGCCCAGCAAAGCCGGGGAGACGGTGACGCGCAGGGCTTGCGTTCCGGCGAGCTGAACCGCGTCGTTGGAATCGGGCAGGCGGACCTTGCCGTCGTCGCTTTCCTCGATGCTGACCAACGGTAGCTCGCTGCCCGGTTGGAACCGCAGCACGACCTTGTCGAACTTGTCGTCCTTGTCGTCGACCTGCGCGCTGACTCCGAGCAACCGCGGCATTTGTTCGTCGATGCTGGAACAGCCTGGTGGCGGCGGTATCGGCGGTACCGGCGCTGCACCGACAGGTGCGGTGAAGACCTGCGCAGGCCTCCCGTTCGCCGGCAACGGGCAGTCCTCGCGGGGTTTGTCCGGGTTTTCCATCCGCAGCTGGAGCCGTAGCTCACCGGCCCGGGCGAAGGTGAACACGACGGGGTAGGTGAGGCCCGCGCGGATCGGCGTCTTGAGGTCGGTCAGCCGCAGGTCGACCGGCGTCGTGTCGGGCAGGGTGACGGCGGCGACCGGCTTGGGGTAACCAACGGTAAGCGTATGCCGGCTGGGCAGCGCAGCGTCGCCGTCGATGACGCCGCCGCCCGCGATGGGGCTGCTCACTGATACCAGCCGGTCTGCGGCGGCCCCCTCGTTGATGATGGTCGCCTGCACGCTGACCGACTCGCCCGGCCGGTACACAGCGGGGGCCTCGATCGGACCGCGGTACTCGAAGAGGGCATCGGTGAGCACGATGTCACCCACCCGGCCCTGGGATGTGCCGCTCGGCTGGAAGCTCACCTCGTTGCCCCGCGCGCGGCCGCACCCGGCCAGCAGCGCGATCAGCCCCGACACCGCCAGCAGCGTGGCGACCAGCACCGTCGTGGGCCGCCGGGTCACCCGCAACAGCTCAGCCCTGGCCGCCTGCTGGGCCGGCATGCTCGCCTCCCTCCTCGGGCACTGCGACGCTGCGATCGACCCGGGCCCCGCCGTACGCCATGGGAATCGGGCGGCCCTCGTGGTCGATCCCGCCCGGTGGCTGGCGCAGCTCGACGAACACTCCTTCGGGAAGCTCCTGCAGCAGCCCGGTCCGGATGCCGTGTTCGAGCACTTCGCGGTCAGCGCGCTGCAGCCCGACGCAGATCCGGTTCGTCAGGACATAGGCCAGGGGTGGCAGCACGAACACCGCGGCCCGCTCCCCCCACCTCATCCACTCGAACGGGACGTTGAAGGCGATCGCGAAGACGTCGTCGGCTCCGGCCACGAACAGCACCAAGTAGAAGACAATCGCCATCGCGCCGAGCGCGGTGCGGACCGGATTGTCCCGCGGCCGCTGCAGGAGGTTGTGCAAGCCGCGGTCCTTGGTGAACCGCTGCTCCAGGAATGGATAAGCGAACAGCAGGAGGAACATCAGCAGCGGTATCATCAGGCCCGGCCAGAATGGCGCCGGTACCGTGTACTGCCCCAGATGCAGGTCCCACGGCGGGAACATGCGCAGCGCGCCGATCATGAACCCGACGTACCAGTCCGGTTGCACCGCCGAGGAACTGCCGGCCGGCGTGTAGGGCCCCCACAGGAAGATCGGGTTGATCTGGAACAGCGCACCGAGCAGCCCGAGTACGCCGAAAACACACAACGCGTTGGCCATGGTCTTGGTGCCGAATCCGGGGACCGCGCGCTCGCCCACGACGTTGGACTCGCGCGCGCCCGGCCGGGGGTACTGGGTGTGCTTGAGGTACCACACCAGCCCCAGGTGCACCGCGATCAGCGCGATGATGATGCCAGGCACCAGGAACACATGGGCGAGGAAGAACCGGGAGATCCACAGATCACCCTCGAACTCGCTGCCGAAGATAACCCAGTGCAGCCAGGTGCCGATCACCGGCACCGAGAGGACCAGCCCCGAGATGATCCGCACCCCCATGCCGGACAGCAAATCGTCGAGCATGGAGTAACCCATGTAGCCTTCAACCAAGGAGATCATCAGCAGCGCCACCCCGGTGACCCAGGTGAACTCTCGCGGCTTGCGGTAGGCGCCGGTGAAGAAGTTGCGGAACATGTGCAGCACGATCGAGGCGACGAACACCAGCGCGGACCAGTGATGCACCTGGCGGATGAACAAGCCGCCGCGCACCTCGAACGACAGGCTCAGCGCCGATTCATAGGCCCGGGACATGTGCAGATTGCGCGCATTGACGTACTCGCCGTGGTAGACCACATCGGTGGTGTCCGGGACGAAAAACAGCGCCAGTACCGTGCCGGAGAGCACCAGCGTCACGAACGAATACAGCGCCAACTCACCCCAGAAGAACGAGTAGTGCTTGGGGAAGACGTGCGCAGATTCCTTGCGGATCACGCCCGCCAGGTGGAAGCGCTCGTCGAAACCCGCCACGATGCGCTTGGCGATGGAGAGCTTGACCTTGCCATTGCGGCTCACCATTGCCGGCCACCCTCGGCGAGTACGGCGTGACGCTCCTCGCGGCTGACCCAGTTCCAGGTAATGGCGACCGCAGCCAACCCCATGGGTAGCATCCCGACGATCATCGACAGGCCCCCCGCACTGTCGCCGGCGGCGACCAGCCACACGCCGGCCAGGTCGAGTAGTGGAAGCGCCAGGTAGAGGTACAGCATCCGGCCCGCGTCGGGCAGCCGGCGCCGGATCCCGAGGACCGGCGCCCAGAACAGCATCGCGCCAGCAAGCAACGCTAAGTGCGTTGCCGTGTCGAGCAGCGGCGCAACCGGGCCGCGGCTGGTGTACACGGTGACAACGGCGTGCAGCGTGACGAACCCGGGCAGGGCCAGCGCGGCGGGCACGGTGCACCGGTCCAGCTGCGGGAAGGCCCGGGTGAACACCACCAGCAGCGCTGGCGCGATTACCGCGACCAGCAGCCCCATCGCCGCCATGTGCACCATATGTTCGGTCATCGCCGCTGCTTTCCGCGCAGCACGTTCTTGACCGCACGGGCGGCGGCCACCAGCAGGAACAGCACAACGGTGTTTCGCAACCGTCCAGGCGGCTCAGCAGGCGCCTGTCGTGGCGAGGGCGGCCCATGGGCAGGGTGATCGGCGGGCACCGGCTCCGCGGTGCCGATGGACGAACCGTGGTACACCAGGGCTGGCTGGCCCGCGGGCTCGGCGTCGCTTAGCGCCACGGGCCACGGGCGCGCTCCGGGGCGGAGCCGTTCGCCGCGCACCAGCCACGCCGCGACGCCCAGCAAGTAGACCCCGAGTACCGACAGCCACCAGCCGTAGGCGAATCCAGTGAGGCCCACCGCGGCGCCCAGCGCCGCGACCACCGCGGCGCCAGCACGTCTGGGCTGCCGGCGCTGCGGTCCGTCGTGGCCTGTCCGCACCGCCGCCAGGACGGCCAGCCCGAACCCCGCAACGATGGCGGACCCGGCGATATAGAGAAAGAACGGCAGCGGCCGCGGGTGGAATGCGAGGTGGACCAGAGCCAGCACGACATTGCCCGCGGCCCACGCACCGACGACGCCATGGGAGGGCTTCATCTGACCCCCAACTGTGCCTGTTCCCGCTCCTTACGCAGGTCGAGCAGCGGGGCATAGCTGTGCACCGGAGGAACCGGGTAACGCGCGCTGAAGTTGAACGTCGGCGGCGGCGAGGATGTCGCCCACTCCAGCGTGTGCCCCTCCCACGGATCGGGGTCGGCGAAGCGCGGGCGCCCCAGCGATTCCGCCACGTTCAGCATGAACACCATGGCACCCAGCCCCAGCAGGGCGGCGCCGATCGAGGAGATGAGGTTCTCGGTGGTGAACCCGTCGCTGGGCAGGTAGGTGGGAATGCGCCGCGGCATGCCGTGAAACCCGAGCCAGAACATCGGCAGGAACGTCAGGTTCGTGCCGATGAACCACAACCAGAAGTGCACCTTGCCCAGCCCCTCACGCAGCATCCGGCCAGTGGCTTTCGGGAACCAGAAGTACACCCCAGCGAACAACCCGAACAGGCTGCCCGCGGCGAGCGTGTAATGCCAGTGCCCCACCAGGAAATAACTGTCCTGGATCTGGTAATCCAGTGCCGGGGTACCGGACATGATCCCGGTCAGCCCACCGACCAGGAACTGCGGGATGAACGCCAGCGCGAAGCACATTGCGGTGGGAAATCGCAGCCGCCCACCGACCAGCGTGGCGAGCATGTCGAAATACTCGATGCCCGCCGGGATCACCAGCGCGATCGAGGTCAGCGAAAAGTAGTAATTCGACGACTGGCCGGTGGTGAACATGTGATGGCCCCACACGCTCATCGACAGCGCCGCAAACAGCAGTTGCGAGATGACGAAGAACTTGTAGCCGAAGAATTTTCGGCTGGCAAAGGTCGCTAGCACCTCGGCCGCGGCACCGACGTACGGAAAGAACATCACATAGACCACGGGATGCCCGAAGAACCAGAAGACGTCCTGATAACCGATGTTCCACTGATTGTGGGTGAACAGGTTCGGCCGCACCCGGCCCACCGCGAGGATTCCCACCGCGGCGAGCAGTGCCGGGAACGCCCCGATCACCATCAGGTTCGAGGCCACGACCGACCAGCTGAACACCGGTAGCCGCAGCATGGTCATCCCCGGCGCACGCTTGAGCAACACCGTCCACAGCACGGTGCCGGCCATGATCAGCATGCCGAGGCCGGCCAGCGCCACCCCGACGATCCACAACTCCACCCCCTGCCCAGGGGTGTACCGGCTGGTGGCCAGCGGCGGATAGGCGTACCAGCCGTGGTCTGCCGCCCCGGAATCGGTGAAGAATCCCGACAGCATTGCCACCGCGCCGGTGACGTAAAGCCAGTAGGCGAACATGGTGGTCCGCGGCGCAGCGACGTTCGGGGCGCCGATCTGCAACGGCACGAGATACAGCCCCATCCCGATCGCGAACGGCGTCATCACCATGTAGATCATCAGCGAGCCGTGGATAGTGAAGAACTGGTCATACCGGTCGGTGGTGAGCACGTGCAGCTGCGGCTGAGCCAGTTGCCCCCGGATGGTCAATGCCAAGCCACCGGCCACCAGCATCAACAACAGCGCCGTACCTACAGTCAACAGCCCGATCCGCTTGTGGTCGGTGCTGGCCAGCCAGCCGACGATCGAGCCCGGCTGCCCGCGTCGTCGGGGCTCGACCTCCAGGGGCACCGGCCGGTCCGCGGTCGCGGTCATGCCCCCATCACACCCCTGCCCCACCGCTGTGCAGGAATTGCTGGTACTGCGCCGGGGACACCACCTGCACGTAGAAGTCCATGGTCATGTGGTGGGTCCCGCAGTACTCCGAGCAGCGCCCCCGCCACCGTCCCTGCTGGGGAAAAATCATCCGCAGCGTGTTGATGTGATCCGGGTAGGCGTCGCGCTTGGCCGCGAAGTCGGGCAACCAGAACGCGTGCACCACATCCTGTGAGGTGAGGTCGAACTCCACCGGTTGGCCGGCCGGCACCACCACGGTGGGAAAGTCACCGGTTGAGCACTCGCCGGTAACGCGAACTGGGGCGCCCTGGTAGGCGAATTCCCAGCACCAGCGGTATGCGGTGACGTTGATACGCGCGGCCGGAGCCGTTTCGGCCTGGGCCAGACCCACTCCGTCGTGCAGCCGGGAATTCCACAGAAAACTTCCGAATACCAGGCCGCCCACGATGAGCGCGAGTGCCACCACGTAACCCAGTTCCAGCGGGGTGTTCTTCGAGGCCTGAAAGGGCAGCGTATCGCGCCGGTTCGCCCGGTTGCGCGCGATTGCTCCCAGCAAAATGATGCTGACGAGGAAAAAGACCACCGCGGCGATCGCCGACCACAATGTCAAAGCCTGGTCGAACACGTTGCGGAAGGGCACACGCGCCTCCTCGTCGGCGAGTCCGAGTGCGGCTTGGCATCCGGCGGCGACGGACGCCCACTTCCTCGCCCGTCGACCCTTTGCCCCAATCCCCCCCGACTGTGCGGTTCAAACGTGCCGGAGAGCACATACCGCGGGCCTGGCGAAAAATTACCGCAAAGTGGCGACGCTCGCGATGCATGAACGGCGCACCGCCGCCATACTTCAGTTCTCCCGGCCCCGACGATCCTGCACCGAGCAGAGAACGGACACTGCACGCCCGCCATGGACTCACCGACCAGTAGCCGACGGGCGTCAGGCGTGCCGCGCCGCCGGCGACTGTCCGGCAAGCTGCGCCGCAGGCTCGCGGGTGTGCTCGTGCTGGCCATCGGCCTGTTCACCACCGGCGTCCTTTACCTGGTGCTCGCTCCGCGCCCGCAGATCGCCACCGCCGAGGCTGCCACCCAGGCCGACCCCGCCCAGATCGCCCACGGCGAGCAGCTCTACAACAACGCATGTATCACCTGTCATGGGACAAACCTGCAGGGCGTGCAGGGCCGCGGCCCGAGCCTGATCGGGGTGGGTGCAGCGGCGGTCTACTTCCAGGTATCCACCGGGCGCATGCCGCAGGCCCGTGAACAGGCCCAGGGGCTGCGCAAGGCCCCGGTACCGGAGCTGGACCCGAACACCGCCGAGGGGCGGCAGAACCTGCAAGCACTGGCTGCATATGTCCAGGCTCACGGGGGTGGCCCGCAGCTTCCGGCGGAGCGGGGTACGGCGTTGATCGGCGACGACCCGGCCAAGGGTGCCGACGCCTTCCGGCTCAACTGCGCCTCCTGCCACAGCTTCGTCGGTCGCGGCGGCGCGCTGACCCGCGGCAAGTACGCTCCCATCTTGAACCAGGCCACTCCCGAGCAGATCTACGCCGCCATGCTCACCGGCCCCTCGGCCATGCCGACGTTCAGCGACCGGTCGCTCACCCCCGGCGAGAAAAAAGACATCATCGCCTACGTCCTATCGGTCCGCGGTCAGCGCAACAGTCCTGGCGGTTACAACCTCGGCGACATCGGCCCGTCAGCAGAGGGCATGACCGCGTTTGTAATTGGCATGGTCGCGCTGGTCGGCATCACGGTGTGGCTGGGTGCGAAGTCGTGAGCACTGAAAACCCGGCCTTGGGCGAGCGCGAACCGCAGAACTCCAACCGCGAGGAGCTGGCTCGGCTGGCCGACGAGTCCGGCGACACCACGGTCGTGGCCAAGTCCCCCAAGTGGCCGGTACCGGCCACCAAGGCGGAGAAACGGGCCGAACGCTCTGTGGCGCTCTGGTTCATCCTCTCTGCGCTGTCTGCCATCGCTTTCGTGGTGACGTTCAGCGTCTGGCCGCAGGCGTACGTCAGCCCGTTCCAGGACGGGTATCTGTGGTACAAGCTTTACACCCCAGTTGTGGGGTCCACCTTCGCCATCGCGGTGCTGTCGCTGGGTATCGGCCTGATTGCGTATATCCGGAGGTTCTTTCCGGACGAGGTCGCGGTGCAGGAGCGCCACGACGGTCCGTCGGATGAGCTGGCCCGCAAGACCGTGGCAGCGCAGTACAAGGAGGCCGGCGACGACGTCGGCATCCCGCGCCGTTCGCTGATCACGCGGACGGCGCTCGGCGCGGCCGGGCTGTTCGGCGTGGCCGCCGGCGTCCTGGCGATCGGCCCGTTCGTCCGCCAGCCGTGGAAAGGCGGCGACCAGGCCCCCCTGTGGATCACCGGCTGGAAGCCGCTGAGCGGGGAGACCGTCTACCTACGCCTCAAGACCAGTGTTGTCGGTGAGATTGTTCGAGTCCGCCCAGAAGATATGAAACCGGGCTCGATGTTGACCGTTTTCCCGTTCCGGGAATCCGATCGCGGCCACGAGGAGCTGCTGGTGGCTGCCGAACACGCCTCCGACTCGCCCGTGATGCTCATCCGGCTGCCACCAGGCACCACGGTGCATAAACGGCCCGGCCAAGAAGACTTCAACTACGGCGACTTCTACGCCTTCTCCAAGGTGTGCACGCACCTGGGATGCCCCGCATCACTGTACGACTCGCAGAACCACATCAGCCTCTGCCCGTGCCACCAGTCGGAGTTCCTGATCACGCAGTCGGCGAAGCCGGTCTTCGGCCCGGCCACCCGCGCCCTTCCGCAGCTGCCCATCACGGTCAACGAGGAGGGACTGTTCGTGGCCCGAGGTGACTTCATCGAACCCATCGGCCCAGCGTTTTGGGAGATTCGGTCTCATAAACAGTGAGATCACTCCCCGACTGCGCGAGTGGCCCGCCGGATGGTGACGGCTGACCTTTCGGCGGGGCTGCTGCGTGGCGCGCTCATGCTCGGCCTCGGCATGGTGGTGACCCGGCTAGGTACCAGCGACGAGCCTGTGGTGGCAGCGGCTGTCGTCCACCACCTCGAAGTGGTTGCGAGCGGGCGTGCTCCCATCACAGCGCCGATGAATACGGCTACCCCGCAGGGCGTTGCCGCACCTAGGCGAGCGGTTTGTTATGGACCGTTACGCCGGTTGTTCGTCCGGGTTTGGCTCAGCCGCGCACGGGAAACCGATCCGCGACGTGGCGGTGGAACGAGACAAGGGTGGACATGGACGCGATCACGCTGCTGCGCGAGGACCACGTCACGGTGCTCGCGATGCTCGACGAGCTGGAGCGCGGCCCGGTCAGTGGCCGGTCGGCGGCTCCGGAGGACAACGCTGCGCGCAAGCGACTCGTCACCGAGCTGGTGATGGCGGAATCTGCCCATGAGGCGATCGAGGAGCAGTTCTTCTGGCCGAGCGTGCAGCACTGGTTCAAGGAAGGCCGTCAGCTCGCCGGCCCCGCGCTGGAGCAGGAGCAGGCGGCCAAGCGCGTGTTGCAGGAATTGGACAAGCTAGAGCCGGGCGATTCCGGGTTCGAAATCCTGCTGCGGCGCGTCATCGCCGAGGCCCGCGAGCACATCGCTTACGAGGAGCGCGAGGTCTGGCCGGTCGCACAACGGTTGGCCCCCTCGGAGCTCGAAGAGCTCGGCAAGAAGATGGCCATCGCGAAGAAGGCGGCTCCTACCCGTCCGCACCCGAACACTCCCCCCAAGCCAGGCGTGCTCAAGACAGCTGGGGTGGCCGCAGCCGTGGTCGACAAGATGCGAGACGCGGCGACCGGTCGCGGCAAGGACTGACACCGCTCGGCATCGAAAGATGCCGGATTCGTTACTCGGGTGCGGCAACCATCGCCTCGGGGATCGCCGCAATCGGTTTCCCGGAGCGGCGAAGGTCTGCGGCAACCCAGTCCACCATCACGGCCAGCAGGCAAGCCGTAGCCGCGAGCAATAGGGCGATCCGTGGCGTTTTCCCCATGACACCTCCCATGTCGAGCTCAAGCTGAATGTAGCCCAAGTGTCCGGAACTGGCGCGCTGGCGAACAGGGCGGCAGAGCCGGGTGCCCCCGGAGATCCAGCTACCCGAGGCGAGTTCTCCGGGCCGATCGTGGGAAACCCATCCGGTGCGACGACCCAGCATGGAGGAGAAGATGGTGAGCGAGGTGGACGGCAACGTCCGCACCGTCAGCGTCGCGTTCGTGGCCAGCCGTCATACCAGCAGTCCGAGCGGCGGGACTGACGGCGGGGTCTGCTCACCGGGAAGACTTTCCACCGGTTGGGCCACCGGTGCGCCGGGCGCGAATCAGCCTGCGACCGGCACGCAGCAACCGCGACGGTCGCCGGTCGACCTGGGTAGCCAAAAACACCGCGGTGAGCGCGGAACCCGCGGACACGGCGGTGACCAAGTTGCGTCGCCATCGCGGCAGCTCGGGTCCTCCTAACCAGGTGGCCACGGCGTCCACCGCGTCGGCCCCGCCACCGGCGAGCACCCATGGCGTCAACGGGGCTCCGGTGAGAGCGCAGGCGACTGCCCCGGCACCCAGCGCCACGTCACGTCCACCAGCGGCCCGACCGAGCACCACGGGCGTGAGGCCGCGGGAGGCGTCGGGTCCGACCCACGCCTGCGACGCCATTCGCGGTTTCTTCAGCGCGGCGACGCCCAGCCCGATGCGCAGCGCTGCCCACAGCGCCGTCACCCGCCGAGAGCCGCGTCTTGACGTCAGTTTCATCGCTCGCCTTTGCTCCGGTCGCGTTGCGGGATAATGGTGTACTTCGGATCGTTGGCCGACTGCATCCCGGCGTGGAAAATGCCCCACCGCGTCGCGGCCGATGACGCGAGCAGCGCTGCGCCGGACAGGGCACTGACCACCCGGTTTCGCCTGCCCAGCAGGGCAGCGGCGACGCCGAGCACCGAGAGCACCTTGCCGGCGCGCACGTAAGCACCGCCACGACCCTGGGAGTAGGGCTCGGCGGTCATCCCGATGCGGCGCTCCATCCGCTCGAAGGAGACCAGTTCGGTGCTGGCGCCGAACACCGCCATCGCCCGCGCCGGCCCGCTCTGGGTCAGCGGCGCGGCGAGCAGCCCGAGGCCGCCTGCGGCCGCGGCTCCCGAGCCGACGAATACGAACGGCATCTCCGGGTAGCCGTCGTGCCACGCCGGCACCGCGGTGTCACTGATCAGCGCCGCGGTGTAGGACGCAACCGCCGGTCCGATCAGCGCCGACCCTGCCGTTGCGGCCATGCCGATTCTCGGCGCCTTACCGAACACCGAACTCGCTGCGGCGATGCCGGCCAGGGGGACGTATCCAGCGAGGAGCCAGGATCCGACGCTCATCGGCGAGGTCACCTTGAACACCCGCAGCATGTGCAAGAACCGCGACGGCTTGCCCAGGTCATGGACCAGCCCGACCAGCGAGAGCGCGCCGGCTCCGAATGCACCCGCCTTGCTCACCCGGTCCAGCGCCGGGCGCCCGGTGGCCTGAGCACCTGCGCCGAGCAGCGACGCCGCCCCGGCCAGCCCGCCGAGGAACAGATAGCCGGCGATATCCAGCGAGGACCACACCGGCTTATTGATCACCGGCATGCCGTAGTAGGAGGTGAACTCCGCCGCCGGCACGGTCGGCGCCCCGTCGCGCTGCCCGTTTCGCTTGCCGTCCCGGCGCCTGCCCCGCTTACCGGTGGCCACCCCGGTCAGCGCATCCCGGTCCGGTCGCACGCCCCGAAGCCCGTTCGTGGTGACGTCGGACGAACTACTGGCCGTCGAGACGTCGGTGCGCTCGCTCATCAGATCCGCCTTCCCGCGGCGAAGGCCGCCAGCGCGCCGCCGACCAGCGTCACCGCCGCGGCAGCCACGTGCTTCCACATCGATGGCAGGTCCCGGGTGGTCACCACCGGATCAGGTGGCAGGCCGTAGACCTCGGGCTCGTCGAGCAGCAGGAAAAACGCGCCATCGCCGCCCACGCCGTCGTCCGGGTCGCGGCCGTAGAGCCGAGCGTCTGCGACCCCGGCCTCGTGCAACCGCGCCAGCCGCGCGTCCGCCCGCTCGCGCAGCTCGTCCAGCGGCCCGAACTGGATGGAGTTGGTTGGGCAGCTCTTCGCGCAGGCCGGCTCCTGGCCCACGCTGAGCCGGTCATAGCACAGCGTGCACTTCCAGGCCCGGCCGTCGCCTTTGCGCTGGTCGATGACCCCGTACGGGCAGGCCGGGATGCAGTAGCCGCAGCCGTTGCAGATGTCCTCCTGGACCACCACCGTGCCGAACTCGGTGCGGAACAGCGACCCGGTGGGGCACACGTCCAGGCAGGCCGCATGCGTGCAGTGCTTGCAGACGTCGCTGGCCATCAGCCAGCGGAACTCCCCGTCCGCACCGGGTGTGGTCGGCGTCATCGCCGCCTGGTCCGGTGGGGTGCCTGAGCCCTGCCCAGCCAGCGCAAGGACATCGGTGTCATGCCGGATGCCCGGGTCCTGGGCGGCGATCGGCTTGCGCTGCTCGATGAACGCGACGTGCCGCCAGGTGCTCGCGCCGAGACCCTGGCTGTTGTCCATCGACATGCCGGTGAAGACCAACCCGTCTTCGGGGATGGCATTCCACTCTTTGCAGGCCACCTCGCAGGCCTTGCAGCCGATGCACACGCTGGTGTCGGTGAAAAACCCCATCCGCGGCGGGTGCTCGGAGTAGCCGCCTTGGGTGGCGGGGTCGGTGTCGCCGAGCAGCGCACCCTCCAGGTTCGGGCGACGTCCGATCTGGATGTCTACCGGGGCCATCTCACACCTCCGTCCCGGTTCGCTCAGTGATCCCGGCCCGGCGCTGGTAGGTCTCGACCAGCGCGTCGCGAGCACGCCCGCGCGGCCGCCGGCCAGGCTGGATGTCGCAGGCCAGCACCTTCACCTCCTGGATGTGCACGTTGGGATCCAGCGACAGGTGCGTCAGTTCGTTGGCCGGATCCCCGGTGGCCAGGCCGCTGTGACCCCAGTGGTACGGCAGCCCGACGTGGTGGATCCGCTTGCCCTGCACGGTCATCGGTGTGATCCGCTCGGTAACCATCACCCGCGCCTCGATCGCCGCCCGGGCGGTGATGATCGTGGCCCAGCCGGCGTGCTCCAGGCCGCGCTCAGCGGCCAGTTCCGGGGAGACCTCGCAGAAGAATTCCGGCGCGAGTTCCGCGAGGTAAGGCTGGAACCGGGTCATCCCGCCCGCGGTGTGGTGCTCGGCGATCCGGTAGGTACTGCACACGTACGGGAACACTTCGGCGCCCGGCTCGTCCCCGCTGGGCTGGAACCGGTCGTTGGGGTGCACCATCGCGGTGATCTCCCGGACCGGGTTGCGCTGCTGGCGGTACAGCAGGTTGGGCACCGGCGACTCCTGCGGCTCGTAGTGCGTCGGCAGCGGCCCGTCGGTCAGCCCGGCTGGGACGAACAGCCAGGACTTCCCGTCGGCCTGCATGACGAACGGATCCACCCCGGACAGCGCCTCGGCTCCGGTCGCGCCGGTCGGCGGCCGGTAGTGCGGCGACTTGGCCGCACTGAAATCCGGGATGTCGTGCCCGGTCCACTTCGCCTTGTCCTCGTCCCACCAGACCAGCGCCTTGCGCTCGCTCCACGGCTTGCCGTCCGGGTCAGCGGAGGCCCGGTTGTAGAGGATCCGGCGGTTGGCCGGCCACGCCCAGCCCCACTCGTTGGCCACCCAGTTCTGCAGCATCGCCGGCTTGCGCCGCGCCGCCTGGTTGATCCCGTTGGTGTAGACGCCGCAGTAGATCCAGCAGCCGCATGCCGTCGAGCCGTCCTCGTTGAGCTGCTCGTAAGAGGTCAACGGCGCGCCTTCGGAATCCCAGCCGTTGATCTCGGCGAGCACCGCCTCGGCCTCGGGCTCGGCGACCGAACCTTTGGTCGGGTAATCCCACGTGAGGTCGAGCACCGGCCGGTCCATGTCATCCGTACTTCCGGCGAGCTTCTCCCGGATCTTGCGGCCGAGGTGGAAGGTGAACCACAGGTCGCTGCGCGCATCACCGGCGGGCTCGACGGCCTGATGGTGCCATTGCAGCATCCGCTGGGTGTTGGTGAAGCTGCCGTCCTTCTCGGTGTGCGCGGCGGCCGGCAGGAAGAACACCTCGGTGCCGATGTCCTCCGGCTTGAGCTCACCGGACTCGATCTCCGGGCCGTCCTTCCACCAGGTGGCGCTCTCGATCAGGGAGAAGTCGCGGACCACCAGCCACTCCAGGTTGGCCATGCCCAGGCGCTGCATCTTGGCGTTGGCAGACCCGACCGCGGGGTTCTCCCCCAGCAGGAAATAGCCCTTGCAGTCGCCCGCGAGCTGGGCCATCACGGTCTCGTAGGTGGAGTGGCTGCCGGTGAGCCTGGGCAGGTAGTCGAAGCAGAAGTCGTTGTCCGGGGTGGCCGCCGGGCCCCACCACGATTTGAGCAGGCTGACGGTGTAGGCCCGCATCTCCGCCCAGTAGCTCTTCTTTGGTGACTCGCCCTGGATGAACGAGTCGAGGTCCTGGTTGGAGTGCGCGTGCGGCATCGGGATGTAACCGGGTAGCAGGTTGAACAGCGTGGGGATATCCGTGCTGCCCTGGATCGACGCGTGCCCGCGCAACGCCATGATCCCGCCGCCGGGCCGCCCCATGTTGCCCAGCAGCTGCTGGAGTATCGCCGCGGTGCGGATGTACTGCACGCCGACGGTGTGCTGGGTCCAGCCGACGGAGTAGACGAACGCGCTGGTGCGGTCCCGCCCGGAGTTCTCCACCAGCAGCTCGCAGATCTGGAGGAACGTGTCGACGGGCACGCCGCAGATGTCGGAAACCATCTCTGGGCTGTAGCGCGCGTAGTGCCGCTTGAGCACCTGGAACACACACCGCGGATGCTGCAGCGTCGGGTCCACCCGCGGGTTACCGGTGATCGCCACCCCGCCCGAGCCGTGCGACTCACCCCGTGCCGACTGGCGCACTGCGCCGCTGCGCTTCCCGTTCTTGCCCTGTGCGCTCTTACCCCCGGCCTTGTCCTGGTACTCCAGGTCGCGGTGACCCGCCGCAGCCTGGACCTCCATGCCCTCGTATTGCCAGGTGTGGAAGTCGTAGCTGCGCTCGTCGACGTCGAGCCCGGAGAACACCCCGTCCAGGTCCTCGGTGTCGCGGTAGTCCTCGGTGAGAATCGTGCCGGCATTGGTGTAGGCGACCACGTAATCCCGGAAATACTTCTCGTTGGCCAGGACGTAGTTGATGATCCCGCCTAGGAATGCGATGTCGGTGCCGGCGCGCAGCGGAACGTGGATATCGGCCAGCGCGCTGGTCCGGGTGAACCGCGGGTCGACGTGGATGATCTTCGCCCCGCGGGCCTTGGCCTCCACCACCCACTGGAATCCGACCGGGTGGCATTCGGCCATGTTGGAGCCTTCGAGCACGATGCAGTCGGAGTTCTGCAAGTCCTGCTGGAAGGTGGTGGCGCCGCCGCGCCCGAAGCTGGTCCCCAGACTGGGGACGGTGGCGGAGTGTCAAATACGGGCCTGATTCTCGATCTGTACCGCGCCCAGCGCGGTGAACAGCTTTTTGATCAGGTAGTTCTCCTCATTGTCCAGGGTGGCGCCGCCCAGGCTGGCGAAACCCATCGTGCGGCGGGTGCGGTTGCCGTCGACCTCCCACTGCCAGCCCTCCCGCCGGGTTTCGATCACCCGATCTGCGATCATGTCCATGGCCCGGTCCAGGGGCAACTGCTCCCAGTCCGTGCCGCCCGGGCGCCGGTAGAGCACCTGGTATTCGCGGGCCGAGCCAGTGGTGAGCTGCAACGTCGACGAGCCGCGTGGGCATAGTCGCCCCCGGCTGACCGGGGAATCCGGGTCACCCTCGACGTGCACGACCTTGTCGTTCTTGACGTAGACGTTCTGCCCGCAGCCGACTGCGCAGAACGGGCACACTGATTTGACAACCTTGTCCGCGGTCGCGGTCCGGGGTTGCAGGTGGGCGCTGTGCTTGCTCTTCGCCGCAGCGCCGCGGCCGAGCAAGTCGCCCCCGGTCAGCTGCCGGACAACCGGCCATCCCTCAATCCAGCTCTGCACGCCCACCCGCCGCCTCCTCATCACAGATCACCCAATCCCGACATGGAGACATATCGGGGTTGTTAGGGCCCTCCTGAGCCCGATATGTCTCCATGTCGGGAGTCGTCATTGTGGTTTTTTCGGCTTTCCGCGCCGCTTGGCTGGTCGATCACCCACTGCGTCACGGACCTTGTCCGATGCGGCCGCAGCGAGGCCGGCCGTTTTGAGCACGCCGGGACTCGCCGGGGTGTGCGGATGCGGCCGAGTCGGGGCGAGCTTCTTGGCTGCGAGCAGCTTCTCGCCGAGCTCGCGGCGCGACTCGTCCGGCATCGCGGACTTGAGCTCCAGGAACAGCTTCTCCTCATAAGCGACGTGCTTGCGCAGCAGCAGTACGAGCTTTTCCACCAGCTCATCGAATTCGCTGGTGTCGGGTTCGAGTTTGCCCAGCGCGGTCAGCGCCTCCTTGCCCTGCTGCTCTTGCTCGACGGCCTCATCGGCCCAGCGGTCGCCGTCCGCCAGCGCCTGACGCACCACCGGCCAGAAATACTGCTCCTCGATCGCCTCGTGCTGAGAAAGCTTCACCGTGATCATGTCGACGATGGATTTGCGTTGCCCCATCTGCGCGGCGTTTGCGCCGGTGGCGTGACTCGGCAGCGCCTCGAGCTGCTCCTGCAGCGCCTTGACCTGATTATGGTCGCGCGTCAGCACCACCAGCGCGTCATGGTCACCGTCCGGGTCGACGACCTCGCCGGGTTCGGCATCGCGCTGCCGCCCCGCCGCCTGCATCTGCGCATCAGCACTCACCCGAGCCTTGATCCAGCTGAGCACGGCTTGCTTGGTCGTGGGGTTTTCCGCGTCCAGGCCCAGCAGATGCTGGGCGGTGGGTAGCACACCGGGGCGCTGACGTTCGGCGTCGGTATAGGTGTCGCCGCCGTCAGCCGGGATACCAGTGCCGATCAAGTAAGCCTGTCCGGGCGGCACGCCGAGCCGGCGGGCGATCTCGGGATAGTCATGGCCCTGCTCCAGCAGCTGTCGCACCTGGTCTCTGGTCGGCACCAACTACCTCCTGCTGCCGCGGGGATCACCGCTGACATACCCGGCATCCGCTGCGCAAAACCTTGAGCTCCCGCGGCGCTTGTGATCAGCCCTCCGAATACGAGCTCGCCAAAGGGGCCGGGTCCAGCCGGCGATTCCGCGCCGTTTATTTCGGGCTGGCAGGGAAATCCCTGTGCGGGTACTGCCGAGGGTCGAAGGGGGACGATATGTCGTCTGCGCCGTATCAGCAGGCGGTGCGCGACCCGCGCGAGCGTCCGCTGGAACAGGATGCAACCCGCATCGTGCTACGCCCCATCGCCTCGCCGCTGCCGTTGGGATTTCTTGGCCTCGTCGTGGGCAGCCTGCTGATCTCCGCGCTGCAGCTGCACTGGGTGCCGGCCGCCCAACGTCATGAGCTCGCGATCGGAGTGCTGGCGTTCACCGTTCCGGTCCAGCTCATCGCGTGCTTCTACGGCTTCCTGTGCCGCGACGTGGTCGCCAGTACGGGGCTGGGAGTGCTCGCCGGGACGTGGGCCACGCTCGGGGTGAGCTTGCTGACCTCACCCCCCGGCACGACGGATCCCGGACTTGGGATCATGCTGGTGGTGGCGGCGGGCGCTCTGCTCGTCCCGGCAACGGCGGCACTGACGAGCAAGGTGGTGGCTGCGCTGGTGCTCGTACTGGCCGCCGCGCGGTTCGCCATCAGCGGCGGCTATGAGCTGACCGGGGCTGCGGTGTGGCAGTACGCCTCCGGAGTGTGCGGGATCGTGGTCGCTGGGGTGGCCGTCTACGCAGCATTGGCCGCCGAGATGGACAGCGCCACCCGGCGCAACCTGCTGCCGATGCTGCGGCCACCGCAGGGGCAGCGGGCAATATCGGGACGGCTGCCCGAGCAGGTGCAGACTCTCGGGCGCGAAGCCGGGGTCCGCGCACAGCTCTGACCGGGCGTCACCCGGCGGGCAGAGCGACGAGCGCGTCGACCACCTCGACGAGGTCATCACCCATCACGTCGGGCGGGGCGAATATTGACGCGTACTGCCCTTCGAGGCGGCTGACCCATCCGGTCACCACGCCGGCCTCGTGGGCACCATGGGTATCCCACCCGTGGACGGCGACCAGCGCGATCTGCTCGAGTTCGACCTGGCAGGTCTTGGCCGCGTGGCAGTAGATCTCCGGCGCAGGCTTGAACCGCTGGATGTCGCCCACTGACACCACGTGCCGTACGTAATTCTGTACACCGGCGCGTTCCAGCAATGTTCGAGTCGTGCCCGCGGAGCCGTTGGTGAGCGCGATGACGTCTATGCCGGCATCAACGGCGCGGCGCATCGCTGGTTCGACATCGGGATGCGGGTCCAGCTCGGCGAAGCCCGCGACGATCTCGTGCACCCTGTCGTCGGGCAAGGCGTGACCAGTGGCCGACGCCAGCGCACTGGCCGCGATGTCGGCGAACGGCCGGAAACCGCCGCTGGCGCACAACGCGAAAGCATCCCGCAACAGCCGGGCGAACCACAGCTCCAGCACGTGACCGGGTTGACCGGTGTCGATGATGCGGTCCCGGAGCGGTTCCAGCGAGAACAGGGTTTCCACCACGTCGAACGAGATAACCAGTGGTCGCCGGGCCATGCCGAGCTCCTTCCCCGCGGCGGGGTTGCCGACTCAGGTGTTGACCTGGGTGAGCTCGGGTACCCAGCCAGCGCCGCCGGCCAACATCCGAACGGCAAGCGACGCAGTGAGGGGTGCATCGGCGTGAGCCAGCAGACCGGATTCGGTAACGAGCTGCACGAGCAGGCCCAGGAGTACCGGCAGGGCAACCCGCGACCGCTGGGTGGCTACCTGCTGGTCATGACCATCTTCACCACCGTGGTCGGTCTGGCCGGGCTGATAGCGGCATGGAGCCGGCGGGGGCTGCCCCGCCGGATCGCACCTTACGACCTGGCTCTGATCACCGCAGGTACCCACAAACTATCGCGCACGATCAGCAAAGACGCCGTCACCAGCCCGCTTCGCGCTCCGTTCACCCGGTACCACGGCACCGGCGGCCCCGCCGAGGTGATGGAAGAGACGCGGGAAAGGGGCACTGTGCGCCATGCCATCGGTGAACTGATCAGCTGCCCATTCTGCCTCGATATGTGGCTGGCGACCGGTTTCATGCTCGGTTTGTTGTTCGCCCCGCGGTTCACCCGGGTGGTCGCGGCCACGTTCACCGCGCTCGCCGGCGCAGACTTCCTTCAGCTGATCTACGCCCGCGCCCAGCAGTCCGCGCAGGGTTGAGCAGCCGAGCGGGTACCAGCCGCGCCGGCTCCAACGCCGGCACGCGCGCCGACTGACCGTCGCGCCGACGTCTACTCGTGGTGAGCATGCTGGCCGCCGCCGTCACCAGCAGCACGGCGACGATCACGCCCAACGAGGACTCGATTCCCACTGTCGGCACCGAGTCCAGGGGTTGGCCGTCATTGAGGAAGGGCAGCGAGTTGTCGTTGAGCGCATCGAGCACCAGTTTGACGCCGATGAAGCCCAGGATCAGGCCCAACCCGATGGACAGGTAGACCAGGCGGGCGAGTAGCCCGCCGATGAGGAAGTACAGCTGCCGCAAACCCATCAGCGCAAAAGCGTTAGCGGTGAAGACGAGGAAGGCTTCCTGGGTGAGCCCGAAGATCGCCGGGATGGAGTCCAGCGCGAAAACCAGGTCGACGGATCCGATCGCGATCATCACCACGATCATGGGAGTGAACCACCGCCTGCCGTCCCGCACGACCGTGAGGCGCGATCCCTCGTAGTCGTCGGTCACCGGGATCAGCTTTCGCAACGCGCGCAGCACGGCATTCTCCTGGAATGTCACGTCATGGTTGCGTTGCCGGATCTGGCGCCAACCAAGGAAGATCAGCAGCGCGCCGAAGAGGTAGAACACCCAGGTGAAATTCGCGATCAGGGCCGCACCTGCGGCGATGAACATCCCTCGCATGGCCAGCGCAAGCATGATGCCGATCAGCAGTACCCGATGTTGCTGGATGGTCGGCACCCGGAAAGCCGTCATGATGATGAGGAAGATGAACAGGTTGTCCACCGACAGCGAGTACTCGGTGAGATACCCCGCGGCGAACTCGACGGCGAACCCGCTGCCGGCGAACAGCCATACGCCCAGCCCGAACGCCACCGCGCAGGCCAGGTAGAACCCCACCCACCGGGTCGCTTCGGCCATCCCCACCGCGTGTGGCTTGCGGTCCACGATGAGCAGGTCGAGGGCGAACAGGACACCTAGACCGGCCACCGTGGCTAGCCACACCCACGTGGGCACATCCATCAGACAACCTCCGGGCAGACGGCATGCGTCAGACACCGGAGGTCTCTTCCACCGGCACTTGCCGGTCGACGGCACCGGGCGCCCATAGTGATGCGGGCAAGCCGTGTTGACGACGCCGCCGCGAAGGAATACTCCCCTCCACGTACGGGCTAGTGTCGCGCATCGCTGTCGCCGGCACCAGACCGGGGTCTGGGATCCCGGACAGCGCAGAATCCGCTACACCACTGCAGCATCGGGGCATGGTGACCTACCGTCGGTGGCGTGCCTCGAACGGCCCCGCCGCGCCTGCCGGCCAGGACGCGCCGGCGACGTGCGGTCCAGCTGGTCGTCGCTGCGCTGGTAGCGGGAGCCGCCGTAGCGCTGACCACCGCGATGGGGCCCCACCCACCGCCGGTGACCGCCGAGAACGTCGTGATCGACGTACCGGGCGGGCCCGGTGTCGCTACTGCGGTGCAGCTGGACGCCACGGTGTACCGACCTGCGGTCACCCCGGCCCCGGCCGTGCTGGTCGCGCACGGCTTCGGTGGTTCGAAGGATTCGGTCAGCGCGCAGGCCACCGCGTTGGCGCGGCGGGGCTTCGTCGTGCTCGCGTGGACCGCACGCGGATTCGGCGCGAGCAGCGGGCAGATCGCGCTCGACTCCCCCGACTACGAGGTGGCCGACGCCCGCGCACTGGTGGACTGGCTGGCCAAGCGGCCTGACGTGGTGCGCGACGCTCCCGGCGATCCGCGGGTCGGTGTAACCGGCGCGTCCTACGGCGGTGCGCTGGCCCTGCTGCTGGCCGGGACCGACCGGCGGGTGGACGCGCTCGCACCGGAGATCACCTGGAATGACCTGGCGCAGGCACTGTTCCCGAACGCCGCCGGCCAAGGATCCATCCCCAGCGATACCCCGGCCGCCGGCGCGTTCGCCCCGAACGGGGTTTTCAAACGCGACTGGGCCGGCTACTTCTTTGGCGCAGGCCCCGCGGGACCCGGTCCGTGCGGCCGGTTTCGTCCGGAAATCTGCGCTGCCTACGTCCAGGCCGCCACTACCGGCGGCCCCACTCCGCAGATCGTGGCGATGTTGCACCGATCGTCACCCGCCACGGTGGCCGGCACCATCACCGCACCGACCCTGCTCATCCAAGGCGAGCAGGACACCCTGTTCGGGTTGGATCAGGCCGACGCCACCGCCCGGCAGCTCGCCGCGGCCGGTGCCCCGCTGAAGGTGATCTGGTACGCAGGTGGCCACGACGGCGCGCCGCCGACTGCCGCGCTGCAGGATCAGGTTGGCGACTGGTTCGACTATTACCTGCGTCGGATCGGCACGAACCCCGGCATGGGATTCGACTACCAGGTGCAGGGCATCTTCGGCACCCGGCGTGATCTCGCCCCGCGCACCGTGCACGCTGCGGCCTATCCGGGACTCGGCAGCGCTCCGGTGCAGCACCGGGAGCTCATCCTGTACGGCACACCGCAGCAAGTGGTCCGCCCACCCGGCGGCAGCCCAGCCGCGTTGAGCAGCCTGCCAGGGCTCAACGTGCTGCGCGGCGGCGCCGTGAACCTCGACGGCGTGGCGATGGACGTGCCCGGGCAGTCCGCGATGTTCGTCACCGACCCGCTGCCCGACCCGGTGGAGATTGTGGGAGCACCGAGGATGCGGTTGCGGGTAGCCGCCACGCCCACCGCGGGCGTCCCGCCCACCGAGGCGGTGCTGTTCGTCAAGCTCTATGACCTGGGACCGGACGGGCGCCGCACGCTTCCCGGCGGCGTGGTGGCGCCGGTGCGGATCGGTCCACTACCCGCCGGCGGCGGCCCCGTGGAGTTCACCGTGACGCTGGCCGGGGTGGTGCGACCCGTGCAAGCCGGTCACCGGCTGGTGATCGCCGTGGCCACCACCGACCGCGGCTACGCGCTGCCCGCGCAACCCGCGGGGTACACCGTGTCGCTGGGCGACGACGCGCACCTTGCGGTACCGGTCGTTGCCGGGGAACAAGCAGCCGGTCCGTTCCCAACCGTCCAGCTCGCCGGCCTGGGAGGGCTGGCCGCTGTGGTGGCGGTGTCCGGGGTGCTCGCCGCGCTGCGCCGCCGCCGCGCCGAGGACGCCGATCCCGGGCTCGTCGAGGTGCCACTGGTGGTGACCGGGCTGACCAAGTGCTATCCGGGTGGCCTCACTGCCGTCGATGAGCTGTCCTTCCGCGTCGAGCACGGGCAGGTGCTGGGGTTGCTGGGGCCCAACGGCGCCGGCAAGACGACCGTGCTGCGGATGCTGATGGGACTCATCCAGCCCACCAGCGGGGAACTGCGCGCGTTCGGCCACCGGGTCAACGCGGGCGCAGCGGTGCTGTCGCGGATCGGGTCGTTCGTGGAAGGCCCGGGGTTCCTGCCGCACCTGACCGGAATCGACAACCTGCGGCTGTACTGGGCGGCCACCGGTCGACCCCCCGCGGATGCCGGTATCGACGACGTGTTGGCGATCGCCGGATTGGGCCATGCGGTGCATCGGCGGGTCGCCACCTACAGCCACGGGATGCGGCAACGCCTGGCGATCGCCCAGGCCATGCTCGGCCGACCGGACCTGCTGGTGCTCGACGAACCGACCAACGGACTGGATCCGCCGCAGATCCACGCGATGCGCGAAGTGCTGCGCGCCTACGCCGCCCGGGGGGCCACGGTGCTGGTCTCCAGCCACCTGCTCGCCGAGGTGGAACAGATCTGCAGCCATGTGGTGGTGATGCACCGAGGTGCCTTGGTGGCCGCGGGCACGGTAGCCGAGATCGTCGCCGGCACGGGCACGGTCAGCTTCACGGTGGACGACCCGGTGCACGCTGCCGCAGTGTTGCGCGGTCTGACCGGGGTCGACGTGATGGAAGTCGAGCGGCACGTGGTGCACGCCCATCTCGACGGGCTGCCGTGCGCCGCCGCGGTCACCGCGCTGGTCGGCGCCGGGATCGGGGTCGAGGCAGTGGCCGCCCGCCAAGCGCTGGAGGAGGCATTCCTGCAGCTGGTGAGTGGGGAGGCCGTCGAGTGAACGCCTTCGGGGCGGCGCCCGGTTACCGGGCGGCGGCGACCCTGCCACTACGGGTCGAGCTGGTGCGCCAGCTGCGGCGCAGGCGCACCGTGCTCACCCTCGGATTCCTCGCGTTGCTGCCCTTCCTGCTGCTGCTCGCTTTCACGGTCGGCCGCGACGACCGCAACCGCGGGGCGGCCACACTGGTCGACCTGGCCACCGCCGGTGGGCTCAACTTCGTGGTGTTCACCATCTTTTCGACGGCGAACTTCCTGCTGGTGTTAGTGGTGGCGCTGTTCTTCGGGGACTCGGTGGCCAGCGAGGCGTCATGGTCGAGCCTGCGCTACCTGCTGGCCGCGCCGGTACCTCGCGGGCGCCTGCTGCGGCAGAAAGCGGGCGTGGCTGCGCTGCTGTCGGTCTTCGCCCTGGTGTTGCTGCCTGCGGTGGCGATGGCAGTCGGTGTGCTCGCCTACGGCGCCGGCAACCTGGTCTCGCCTACCGGCCAGTCGCTGGACTTCGCCACGGCCGCGGGCCGGTTGGCGCTGGTACCGGTGTACCTGGCGGTGCACTTGGCCTGGGTCGCCGGGCTGGCGCTGTTGCTGTCGGTGAGTACGGATGCACCGCTCGGGGCCGTCGGTGGGGCGGTCATGATGTCGATCCTGTCTCAGATCCTGGAGACCATCGAGGCGCTGGGCGACCTGCGGGACTACCTACCGACCCGGTTCAACTCGGCGTGGGCCGACCTGCTGGCCTCCCCCATCGACTGGACCGACCTGGCCAGCGGCGCCTTCTCCGGCCTGGCCTACGCGACCGCCTTCGGCCTCGCCGCCCGCTACCGCTTCGCCACCAAGGACATCACCTCGTGACGGCTCTCATGGACGCTTGAGCACCTCGCGCAGCGATGCACCGCGAACGTTCATTCCGGTGACAGCTGCCCGCCATGCTCAAGCAAACGAACGCGCGCACTATCGATCACGGAGGAGCCGCCATGACGATTGCCGACGAGATCCGTGGCTTGTGGTGCGCATTGGCGCCAGCGGCACAAGTTCTGGGCAGGTCACAGCACGGGTTCGACGCCGGTAAGCCGGCGGGCAAGCACCGAGCCGGTACTGCGCGACGTCCATACGCTCCCGTCGGGCGCACCGGCGCCAGGGTCTACCGATCGAATGCGCACCGCCACTCAAGAGCCACCAGCACCGAATACCAGAATTGACGCGGTGAAGCCGTGCAGGTGGTTTCGGCCCCCGACGGGACCGATCTCCCCGGCCGCGAAGAACCCCGCCACACCGGTGGTGTCGAGTCCAGACCGCACCGCCAGGACGTCATGATCCGCACTCGGGAACATGGTCCTGCCGCGACCGTTGCAGGAGAACAGCAGCGCACCGCCCACCGGACCACCCTCTGCCCGGAATCGGGCGAACAGCTCCTTGAGGTCCTGGTCGGCTGCTGAGGCGTCGCGCACCTGGAAGCGGACGGTCCGGCCGACCTCCACAGCCTCTCCGATCACGATCGCGCCTTGCTGCCGGTCGGCTCCCACGACGGCGCGGATGAGGAAGTCGCCGCGCTCGTGCTCCTCGGCGTACTCGTCCATCGCGATCCCGATGTGCAACCCGCGCGCGACGGCTTGCCGATCCTCAGGAGAGATCTCGGCGACGATCTGCTCGAGCTTGGCCAGCGCGGGCATCCCGGCTAGCTCCCACAGCACGTTGCCCTCGGCCTTGGTGACGATCATCGACGGACCGAAGGGACGGCAACCCTGGCTGACGACGGTGCGGGTCGCGACCGGACCGCTCAGCACCACTCCCACCGCGCCGGCCGGCACGCTGCGCCCGTCCAGGAACAGCCGGCTGCCGCGTGGACCGCTGGCTAGCCCACCGATTAGGGGCAACACGGTGGGGTCGGTGTTGGAGCGCTGCAGAAACTCCACCGCGGGGAAGGTGAAGGGATCGGCGAGCAGCACCGCGACGGCGTCATCATCGCGCCGATCCGGCATTCCGACGACGGCCGGGCCGTCGGGCGTGTGGATCAGCTCCAGCTGCAGCGGGGTGCAACTGACTCCGGGTAGGCAGGCGGCGAACGCACTGACCGCGGGCACATTCTCGACGCCCCGGCCCGCGCCGATCACCCCACCCGCGCTGCAGCCTAAGGTCGTATGGGCGCCGGCCAGCTCCATGGCGTGCATACCCGCCGTCTCAGCCATCGCCGGGTCGGCCGCGCTGATGAACACACACAGCAGGTCGGGGCGCTGTCCATGCAGCGGGGCCAGGGCCTGGGTGACAGCGGACTCCGCCGCCGCCACCGGGTCGGGTCCGGTGGCCAAGCCGTCACCGAAGCGGAACGTGAGCAGGTCTGTTGGTGAGGACACGGGCGACCTCCGACCTCGCGAATGCTGAAAGTCCCATTGTGCTTGCCTGACGCCGCCGCCGTCACCCGTTCGGCAGGATGAGGCCATGTTGATCTGACCGCAGCTGTCGCCCGAGTACTTTCAGGCTGCGGTGACATCAACTCCAGGGTGGTGAGCGCTCATGGCGGAGCAGCAGGAGGCGCACGGCCAACTCCCACCGGGAACGGTGCGGCCCAAGGGCGTACGGCCCCGGTTCCACTACGAGCTCATCGGCTGCGGGCTACGTGGCCACGAGATCGTCGGCACCGACGTCGCGAAGGTTCGACATTCCGACGGCCTGCTCGTTCGCGAGCCCGGGGATGGGCTTCGCTGGTATCGCTGTGTGCGTTGCGACGCTTGGGTTCCGTTGCCACCACCTGCTGCACCCACTCGGGAGTATCTACCCGACCGGTCCGACATCGCGTTACCGCTGCGGGGACGGCCGCTTCGTGATTGCTATGTGCTGCGGCTGATCGCGCTGGACCGGCTCGTGCATTTCCTGGTGCTAGGCGTGCTGGCAGTGGGGGTGTTCGTCTTCATCGCCGACCGGGCGGCGCTGAGCTCCACGTTCTACCGGGTCATGGATGCAGTGCAGGGCGGCGTCGGGGGCCCGAACGGTCGCGGCGGCGGGGGCATCCTGCATGAGCTGGAACGTGCCTTCGCCGCCAAGGCCTCCACTCTGTGGATCGTGGGCTTGGTGTTGGCCGGCTACGCGCTGCTGGAGGGGATCGAGGCGGTGGGACTGTGGTTCGCCCAGCGATGGGCCGAGTACCTCACCTTTGTGGCGACGACATTGTTGTTGGTTCCGGAGGTGTACGAGCTCACTGGCCGGATCACCGTTACGAAGATCATAACTTTGATCATTAACGTCGCTGTGGTCGGGTACCTGCTATTCGCCAAACGCTTATTCGGCCTGCGCGGCGGCGGCCGCGCGGAAGCCGCCGAGTACGACCACGACACTGGGTGGAAGGCGCTGGAACGCACCCTACCCGCCTCGTCGCCGGCCCGGTCCTGATTGCAGTCCGGCAGCGTTAAGTCGCTGCGCGGCGGTGTGACGCATTGCAACTATTGTTGGTCCGGTGCGTCTACCGATCGAGCCAAAGCGCTAGCGGGTAACCACAACCAAGGAGTGGCGTGGCTGGTGGGGATCGACGGCGCCGCGCGGCGCGCCCCGGATGGAATGGGGCCGGCCGCAGTGCGCGTGGTGATCTGACCCGCCCGCGACCTCACTCGACGATGACATCGGCGCGCGCGGGGACATCGGCGCGCAAGGGGACATCGGCGGCAGCCGAGTGGACTGACGCCCGCGCCACCGGAGACCGCCGTGGTCGGAACAATCGGCGATCACGGCGTAGGCCTGCTCACACCGTGGCCGGCCGGTGGCGCGGGTTTGCGCGCTGGACTGTGGCGATGGTGTCGGCACTGGTGTTAGTCGTGACCGGGTACGGCTGGAGCCAATACCAGGATCTGTTGACCGGGGTCGGTCGGTCGGACGCCATCCGCTCCAATGCACCCAAATCGGCAGGTGGCGACACCAACATACTGATCATGGGATTGGACAGCCGTCTGGATGAGAACGGCAATCCCCTGCCTCCAGAGATCTATCAAGCTTTGCACGCCGGTGACCAGCAGGTCGGCGGGTACAACGCGAATGTCTTGATGCTGGTGCACCTGTCGGGTGATGGGGGCAAGGCCACCGCGATCTCCATTCCCCGCGACGACTACGTCAGCCTTCCGGGCAGCCCGGACGGCATCGCCAAGGGCAAGATCAAGCAAGCCTATGGTCTGGCTTTCGATCAGGAACACAGAAGACTGATGGCCGCTGGCGTGACCGACCAGACCAGCTTGGAACAGCGCAGCCGCGACGCCGGTCGCGCTGAAGAGGTCGACACGGTCGCCGCGTTTTTGGGTGGCGTGCCGATAGATCATTTCGTCGAGGTCACTCTGGTGGGCTTCTACCAGCTCGCGCAGGTCGTCGCACCCATCACGGTATGCCTGAACGAGGACACCAAAGACAGCTACTCCGGTGCGGATTTCCACCGCGGCTACCAGCAGATCAACGCCGCCCAGGCGGTGGCCTTCGTCCGTCAGCGCCGCGATTACGTACACCCGCAACTGAACTTCACGGATCTGGATCGCGAACGCCGCCAGCAGGCCTTCCTCGCTTCGCTGGTCTACCAACTCAAGCAGGCCGGTACGTTCCTCAACCCGGCACGGCTGCACGCGTTGATCAATGTGGCCAAGCAGAACATCGCCGCGGACACCGGCCTGGAACTGCTGTCCTTCGCCGAGCAAGCCTCCACCCTGGCCGGCGGGAACATCACCTTCACCACGCTGCCGATCGTCCGCTTCGGTACCGATCCGGCAGGCGAAGATGTCAACATCGTCAACGTGCCCGAGATCCAGACACTCGTGCACAACATGATCGGCGGGCCTAATCCCACGCCGGCTGCGGCATCGCCCGCCCCCGCTGCCCCCAGACGATCGGGCATCGTGGACGTCATCAATGCCACCAGCCGAAATGGGCTGGCGGGTGGGTTGGAACGCGCCCTGGCCGGCACCGGATTCACCCCGGGTGTCACCAGCACTGCCGCTCGCCACCGGCGCACCACAATGATCTACTACGCGGACCCAGGGTCCGCCGAATCGGCGAACACCCTCGCCGCGATGCTCGGTGGGTTACCCACCGCACGCGACGCGACGGTGCCGACCGGGCACCTCAGGGTGACCCTCGGCACCGACTTCACCATGCCCGACGATCTCCCCACCGATGGCGTATCCGGGGTCGGCGACTCTGCGGCCAGCACCGGCACGCCCCCGGCACCAGGCGCCGCCAACCACGGCGACGCGGTGGCCACCGCTCCCGTCAGCACCGCCGGCGCCGGCGTGCCCTGCGTCAAGTAGC
>DASUVX010000184.1:0-33608 GCA_036378735.1 Pseudonocardiaceae bacterium
GGGCTGACCGTGTCAGGTCCCGACCGGCTCGATGGGCTCGACGCCGATCTGCACGACGTCGGGGAGCTCACCCCGACCGTCGCGGCGCTCGCAGCGCTGGCTGGTCGGCCCTCAACGCTGCGCGGCATCGCCCACCTGCGCGGGCACGAGACCGACCGGCTGGCCGCGCTGGCCACCGAGATCGGCGCGCTGGGCGGCGACATCCGGGAAATTCCCGACGGCCTGGAGATCCGTCCCCGGCCGTTACGCGGTGACCCCGCCCGTCCCTGGAGCGCCTACGCCGATCATCGGATGGCCACCGCGGGCGCGATCCTGGGCCTGGTGGTGCCGGAAATTGCTGTCGACGACATCGCCGCGACTACCAAGACACTGCCCGAGTTCCCGGCACGCTGGGCCGCGATGCTGGCAGGTGGTGACGGCTGAACCGGCCGGGCAGCGCCCCCCGGCGTGCTCACAGTCTCGACGAGTCCGACGTTCGAGTCCGGCCCGGGCGCAGCGGTTCCCGCCCCCGCACCAAGCGCCGTCCCGATCACCCAGACGCAACAGCCGCGACGGTCATCGCGGTGGATCGCGGCCGGTGGACCTGCGCCCCCGACGGTGACCCGACGACGCGGATCACGGCAATGCGGGCCCGCGAGCTCGGACGAACCCCGGTGGTGGTGGGTGACCGGGTCGGGCTGGTCGGCGACGTCAGCGGCGCACCGGATGGGCTAGCCCGCATCATCCGCGTCGACGAGCGGACCAGCGTGCTGCGCCGTACAGCCGACGATACCGACCCCTATGAGCGGATCGTGGTGGCCAACGCCGAGCAGCTGTTGATCGTGGCTTCGTTGGCCGCCCCACCGCCGCGCTTCGGGCTGATCGACCGGTGCCTGGTAGCCGGCTACGCCGGTGGCCTGGAACCGGTGCTCTGCCTGACGAAACGGGATCTCGCCGCGCCAGATGCGGTGCTGGAGCGGTATGCGGCGCTGGAATTGCCCGTACTGGTGACCAGCCCGCAGATTGGGGTGGACCTGGTGCGTGCGCGGCTAGCGGGCCGGGTCTCAGCCCTGGTCGGGCATTCCGGCGTGGGCAAATCGACGCTAGTGAACCGGCTGGTACCGGACGCTTTCCGGGCCACCGCCGCGGTCAGCGGGGTGGGCAAAGGACGGCACACCTCGAGCTCGGCGGTGGCGCTGCCGCTACCGGGCGGCGGGTGGGTGGTGGACACGCCGGGAATCCGCTCCTTCGGGCTGGCGCACGTGACGCCGGACGATGTGGTCCGCGCCTTCGGGGATCTGGCCGAGGCGATCGCTGATTGTCCTCGCGGCTGCACCCATCTCGGCCCGCCCGCGGACCCGGAATGCGCACTGGACGAGCTCGAGGGGGCCGCCCACCGACGGGCGATGTCCGTGCGGCGCCTGCTCGCCGCGCTCGCCGAGTCGGGTTGATCCGCTCACCCGGCGAGTGGCACCGTCAGGTGGTGCTCGTCGATGTGACCGTCACCTACCTGGAGATGACTTCGGCTGACCAGCTCGTCGCGGGGAAGTTACCGCCCGCGGAGATCGTGCTCGACCGCGTCGACGCGACCGCGCTGCCACTGATCCGATCGACCCACGACCGCATCGCCGCACCGCACCATTGGTCGAGCCTGGGATGGTCCGAACAACAGTGGTTGAACCTGCTGGACCGCGCTGGGGTGCGGTGCTGGATCGCTCGGGTTGGCGCAGAGGTCATCGGCATGATCCTGATGGACAGGCATGCGGGGCGCGATGTCGAGATCACCAAGTTCGGGTTGGTCCCGGACTGCGTCGGTCAAGGATTCGGTGGCCACCTGCTTACGCTGGCCACCCGGCTGGCGTGGGACCTCGGTGAGGTCGAGCGGGTCTGGCTGGGCACCACCTCTATCGACCACCCGCATGCCCTGAGCAACTACCGCGGCCGCGGGTTTCGCCCGTTTCGATACGAGCATCGGCTTCAGCAGGTCTAGACCACCGGGTCAGGCGATCATGTGCGGGTAGGTGTGGTCGCTCGGCGGGTCGAAGGTCTCCTTGATGGCCCGGGGGCTGGTCCAGCGCAGCAGATTGATCAGTGAGCCGGCCTTGTCGTTGGTGCCCGAGGCGCGGGACCCGCCGAAGGGTTGCCGGCCCACGATCGACCCGGTCGGCTTGTCGTTGACGTAGAAATTGCCTGCGGTGAAGCGCAGCGTCTGCTGCGCCTGCACGATCGCCTGCCGATCGGTGGCGAAGACTGCGCCGGTCAGCGCGTATGGGCCGGTGGACTCGACCAGATCGAGGATGGCGGGGTAGTCGCCGTCGGGATAGATGTGCACCGCGACGATCGGCCCGAAGTACTCCGTGGCGAATACCTCGTGTTTGGGGTCACCGCCGAGTAGCACCGTGGGCTGCACGAACCAGCCGTGCGAGTCGTCGCAGTCGCCGCCGGCGAGCACCTCGATGGACGGGTCGGTGGCGACTCGGGCCAGCAGATCGCGGTGCTTGGTGAAAGCGCGAGCGTTGATCACCGCGCCGCCGAAGTTCGACAGATCTGCGACATCGCCGTAGCTGATCGTCCGGGTGGTGTCGGCGAGCTGTTCTCGCAGGCCGCCGTCCCACAGCGAGCGGGCGAGGTAGGCCCGGGATACCGCGGAGCACTTCTGGCCCTGGTACTCGAACGCGCCCCGCACCAGCGCGGTGGTCACCGCCGCGGGGTCGGCCGAGGGATGCGCCACCAGGTAGTTCTTACCGCCGGTCTCCCCCACGATGCGCGGGTAGCTGCGGTAGCCGTCCAGATGATCGGCGATGGTGCGCCACAGCGTCTTGAACGTCGTGGTCGACCCGGTGAAATGCAACCCGGCGAAATCCGGATCTGTCAGCGCGACCTCGCTGACCGCTGCTCCGTCGCCGGTCACCAGGTTGATCACCCCGGGCGGCAGCCCGGCGGCCTCGAGCAGCCGCATCGTGTAGTGCGCGGCGAGCTGCTGGGTCGGAGTGGGTTTCCACACCACCGTGTTGCCCATCAACGCGGGCGCGGTCGGCAGGTTGGCGGCGATCGCGGTGAAGTTGAACGGGGTGATCGCGGTGACGAACCCGTCCAATGGGCGGTGGTCCATGCGATTCCACTCGCCGGGTGCCGAATTCGGCTGCTCAGCGAGGATCCGGCGGGCGTAGTGCACGTTGAACCGCCAGAAGTCGATCAGCTCGCAGGCGGCGTCGATTTCGGCCTGCTGCACGGATTTCGACTGGCCGAGCATGGTGGCGGCGTTGAGCGTGTCGCGCCACGGGCCGGCCGCGAGGTCCGCGGCGCGTAGCAGGATCGCCGCTCGCTCGTCGAAAGCCAGCTCGCACCAAGCCGGGGCGGCTTTTGTCGCGGCGCGGACGGCGTCGGCGACGTCCGTAGCGCTGGCCTGCGCGCTGGTGCCCAGCACGTGGGCGTGCCGGTGCGGGGTGACCACGTCGAATGGCTGCCCTGCGGCCATCCGCTGCATCCCGCCGATCGTCATGGTCAACTCCGCGCGCTGGGCCGTGACCTCGGCAAGCCTGCGGATCAGCGACTCGCGCTCGGGGGTCTGCGGGGCGTAGCTCCGGACTGGTTCGTTGCGCGGGGCTGGAGTGGACGTGATAGCGTCCATCGGGACCTTCCTCCTTTCCCCAAGCCCGGTGTGTCGGGCTCTCCTGCCCAGTGTGTCGCGCTCTCCTGCCCAGTGTGTCGCGCCCCGGTGCCCAGTGTGTCGGCGCTACTGCGGCGAGCCGCTTCCACAGGTCCACGCGGCGCGGGGGTCACCCACGCAGGCGTCGACACGCTGCCCCCGGACACCGGAGCACGACACAACGGACGTGGTAGCGCGACACGCCGAGGAGGGCGGTGGGTAGGTCAGAGGAGTTCCAGCAGGAAAGGGATCTCCTGGGTGGCGTACCAGGCCATCTCGTGGTCCTCCGCGTCGCCGAGAGCGAACTCGGCGTCCGGATCGCCGAGGTCGGCCGCATCCACCGCCGCCGCCGCGGCACGCACCGCATCTTCTGCCTCGGCCAGGTCGACGTGCACGGCGGCAATCGCGGAGACCGGTACCGAGCTGGAGACCGTGACGGCAGCATCGTCAAGGTCGGCGCGCAACCGTACCCGCTCGACGTCAGCGGCCACCACCACCCGACGCGGCAGCACCGCCGAGTCGCTGTCCAGCTCGGCGCCCAGCAGCCGCAGGGAAGCCCGAGCCGCCTCGTTCATCGCCGCGTACTCCAATTCCTCGGTGTCCCCGGCAGCGTAGGACTCCCGAAACATCGGGGTGACGGCAAAGGCAGTCCCGGCGACCGGAACCAGTTCCCCGGACTCGACGAGCCTGCGCAGCATCGCGAGCGTGGCGGGGATGTAGACCCTCATCGGCGAGACGTCGCCCCTCTGTATCGGGTCCTCCACTGGCGAGAACAACGGCCAAGACTAGATCACCACCTGCCGCAACGTCCGCGGACGTCGGCTTACCCTGAGTGCGTGCCCCCTCCCGACGATCAGCTCGACGGCCCCGCCAGCCGGCAGGCCGCAAGCCCGCGAGACGTTTTCATCACCGTCTACGGCCGCAAGCCGGTGCTGGAGGTGTTGATCGACCCGGCACTGACCGTCGACAAGGTGATCATGGCCGTCCAGGCCCGTGGCGACACCGTGGCGGAGATCCTCGACGCCGCGGCTCGCCGGCAGGTACCGGTGCAGCGGGCGTCGGCGCACCGGGTGAAGGTGCTCGCCGGCAACGGTCGGCACGACCAGGGAGTACTGGCCGATGTGGTGGCGCCGCGGATGCGGTCACTGGACACCGCGCTGAAGGTACTGGGTAGCCCGGCGGCGGTGCTGGTCCTCGATGCGATCACCAACCCGGCCAACGTGGGCATGATCCTGCGCAACGCGACCGCCGCGGGATTTGACGGCGTGGTGTTGCCGCGCCGGGGGGTGCCGGCGATCGATCCGCTGGTGATCAAGGCGTCGGCGGGGGTGGCGTTTCACGCCCCGGTACTGCGCACTGCCACCGCGGAGCGCGGCTGCGCCACGCTGCGCGCTGCCGGGTTCGCGGTGCTCGGGCTGTCTGCTTCGGCGCCGGGGGCTCGCTCGTTATTCGGCGACCCGCCGCCGCCGCGAGTGGCCTACGTGCTGGGCAACGAGAGCGCAGGGGTGTCCCCCGGCGTCGCCGCGCAGCTCACCGGCTGGGTCAGCATCCCGATGGCGGGCGACGTCGAGTCGCTCAATGTCGCCAGCGCCGCCGCGGTGGTGTGTTTCGAGTGGGCTCGTCGGCGAGCTGGAAGCTCGCACCGCGAGCACCGCCGCCCGCACACCGCGAGGCGGCGTCAAATACCGAAGTAAGATGTCCACCCAAATTGGTGACTGTTACTGACAACTCTCTGCTACAGCGCGCATACTCTGTGCCACCAGGTTGGAGCCCCTCCTCCAACCGGTACCCGCGGTCCCTGGCTTTATCAGGGGAACCGCACCCACGGCGTCTCCGGCCCAGCCGTCGATTGATCGCGCTCATGCGCGGTCCCACCGACGAGGAGGGTTCGTTGACGACCACCATCACGGAGGCAAATCCACAGCGATCGCAGCGTCCAGTGCTGCGCCGTCTGGTAGACATCCTGCCCGCCGCCGAGCCGGTGACAGCCGAGCCACCGCCGGTCAGCGCACCACTGGCTACCGACCCCGGCGCCCCCGTCCTGGCTGACCGCGTCCTGCGCGCTGTGGTGGAGACACTCCGTGGTCGGCGCCCCGCTCACCAGCTGTCCGCACTGCTGCGACCCGATGTCCTCGATTACCTGGCGTTGCTTCAGGAAACAGCGGGGCATCTGCAACCCCGGGTGCGCAAGGTGCTCGCCCAGCAGCATGCTGTCGACGCGCTGGAGGCGGTCGCGGTGGTCACACTGAGCACCGGCGT
The DNA here is from genome assembly GCA_036378735.1 of Pseudonocardiaceae bacterium. Lineage (GTDB taxonomy): Bacteria > Actinomycetota > Actinomycetes > Mycobacteriales > Pseudonocardiaceae. The sequence continues at coordinate 5,888 of DASUVX010000184.1, forward strand.
TCGGGCGCTGGCCGCTCGCTTCGACAAGCACAGCGACCGGTGGCAGTGCACTGCCCTGCAATTACGCCTCACCACCGGCGACCTGGCAGCGCGCCGCCCGCACCGACCGCGCTGATCAAGCGTAGGACGACGCTGCAGGCAGGCGCGCCCGGAGACGCGACACATCGGGCACGAAAGCGCGACACGCGGAGCGAGGGGGTCAAGAGCGGGCGGTGGTGGGGGCTCCGTGGCAGCGCTTGTACTTGCGGCCCGAGCCACAGGGGCAGGGGGCGTTGCGGGCGGGTTCCTCAGCGCCCGCATCCTCCCTGCGTGCCCGCACCTCACTACCGCCGTCCTCGGCCGGGCCGGTGTAGGTCAGCGGGCGGGCCGCCGGGGCGGCCACGTCGCCCAGGGCGGCCAGCGCGGGAGCCGCACTGTCATCGGCCTGACCGTCGATCTGCGACAGCGCCGAACCTGCGGCCGCAGCGCCGAGCGGAGCCGGCGCCGGTTCGGGCGCCGCCTGCGGCGCGGCGACCTGGACCTGCACGTTGAACAGGAAACCGACCGACTCTTCCTTGAGTCCCTCGAGCAGCGCACTGAACATCTCGAAGCCCTCGCGCTTGTACTCCACCAGCGGGTCACGCTGGGCCATCGCGCGCAGGCCGATGCCCTCCTTGAGGTAGTCCATCTCATAGAGGTGCTCGCGCCACTTGCGATCCAGCACCGACAGCACCACCCGGCGCTCGAGCTCGCGCATCGAGCCGAGGCCGGCCATCTCCTCCAGCTCGGCCTCACGGCGGGCATACGCCGCCCGCGCATCGTTGACCACGGCAGATAGCAGCATCTCGCGGGTCAGGTCCTCCGTGTCATCGGCGATGGCCTCGTACTTGATGCCAACCGGGTACAGCGTCCGCAACGCCGACCAGAGCTGATCAAGATCCCAGTCCTCGGCGTAACCGTGCTCGGTGGCACCGTTGACGTAAGCAGTGATCACGTCGGCGATCATGTGGTCGACCTGCTCCCGCAGGTCCTCGCCCTCGAGTACCCGCCGGCGCTCCGCGTAGATCACCTTGCGCTGGAGATCCATGACTTCGTCGTATTTCAGAACGTTCTTGCGGATCTCGAAGTTCTGCTGCTCGACCTGGGTCTGCGCGGACTGGATCGCCCTGGTGACCATCTTGGCCTCGATCGGGACGTCGTCCTCCATCCGCAACCGGGTCATGATGGACTCGACCAGCGGACCGTTGAACCGGACCATGAGCTCGTCGCGCAAGGACAGGTAGAACCGGGATTCCCCGGGGTCGCCTTGACGCCCGGAGCGGCCGCGCAACTGGTTGTCGATGCGCCGCGACTCGTGACGCTCGGTGCCCAGGACGTACAACCCGCCGGCGGCGATGACCTCTGCCCCTTCTGCCTCAACATCGCCCCGGGCTGCCTGGACCGCGGGCTCCCAGGCCGCCTCGTATTCCTCCGGAGTCTCCACCGGGTCCAGCCCGCGGGCGCGCAGCTCGGCATCGGCGAGGAACTCCGGGTTGCCGCCCAGCATGATGTCGGTCCCGCGGCCGGCCATGTTGGTGGACACCGTGACCGTGCCCTTGCGGCCGGCCTCGGCGACGATCATCGCCTCCCTCTCGTGCTGCTTGGCATTGAGCACCGAATGCGGGATCCCCGCGGCGACCAGTGCCTTGGACAGGTACTCCGAACGTTCCACGCTGGCCGTGCCGACCAGGACCGGCTGGCCCTTGGTGTGGCGCTCGGCGATGTCTTGCACCACCGCGTTGAACTTGGCCTCTTCGGTCTTGTAGACCAGGTCGCCGTGGTCGTGCCGGATCATCGGCTTGTTGGTTGGGATCGACACCACCCCCAGCTTGTAGATCTGCTGCAGCTCTGCGGCCTCGGTCTGCGCGGTGCCGGTCATCCCGGCGAGCTTGTCGTAGAGCCGGAAGTAGTTCTGCAGGGTGATCGTCGCCAAGGTCTGGTTCTCGGCCTTGATCTCCACGTTCTCCTTGGCCTCGATGGCCTGGTGCATACCCTCGTTGTAGCGCCGGCCGTGCAGCACCCGGCCGGTGAACTCATCGACGATGAGGACTTCACCACCGCGGACGATGTAGTCCTTGTCCTTGGTGTAGAGCTCCTTGGCCTTGAGCGCATTGTTGAGGTAGCCGACCAGCGGGGTGTTGGCCGCTTCGTACAGGTTCTCGATGCCCAGCTGGTCCTCGACCAGCGCGACGCCCTCCTCGGAGACACCCACGGTGCGCTTGCGCTCGTCCACCTCGTAGTGCACGTCTCGTTTGAGCATCGGGGCCAGCCGGGCGAACTCGCCATACCAGCGCGACGACTGGTCGGCCGGTCCGGAAATGATCAGCGGGGTGCGGGCCTCGTCGATGAGAATGGAGTCGACCTCGTCGACGATGGCGTAGCTGTGCCCACGCTGGACGCAGTCCTCCAGGCTCCAGGCCATGTTGTCGCGCAGGTAGTCGAAGCCGAACTCGTTGTTGGTGCCGTAGGTGATGTCGGCGTGGTAGGAGACCCGCCGCTCGTCCGGAGTCATCTGCGACAGGATCACCCCGACGTTCAGGCCGAGGAACCGGTGCACCCGGCCCATCCACTCCGCGTCACGCTTGGCGAGGTAGTCGTTAACCGTCACGACGTGCACGCCCTTGCCGGCCAGCGCGTTGAGGTAGGCGGGCAATACGCAGGTCAACGTCTTGCCCTCACCGGTACGCATCTCGGCGACGTTGCCCAGGTGCAGCGCGGCACCACCCATGAGCTGCACATCGAAGTGACGCTGGCCCAACGTGCGCTTGGCGGCCTCTCGGACCACCGCGAACGTCTCGGGCAGCAGGTCATCCAGTGCCTCACCCCTGGCGTGGCGGCTGCGGAACTCGTCGGTCTTGGCGCGCAGATCGGCGTCAGTCAGGCCGGAGACGTCGCCTTCCAGGCCGTTGATGTGGTCGGCGATGGCGCGCAACCGGCGCACCGTCTTGTGCTCGCCGGCGCGGAGCAGTCGGGACAGGACCACCTGGGGGACCTCACTCGTATCGGGACACTCGCATCAGGGCGCGGGTCGGTCTGCGCGCCATGGTATGCCCAGCACCGGCTGTGACGTTATCAGTGCAGGCCAGCTCCGGCCGGTAAACACATGATCGCCGTCTGCGTGCGCTCGGCGACACCTGATGGCGTCCCGGGCACACAGACGGCGATCATGTAATGCAACGGTTTCAGACGAGCTGGATCACGCCGTAGTCGAAGCCATGCCGGCGGTACACCACGCTGGGCAGCCCGGAGTCGGCGTCGGAGAACAGGTAGAAGTCGTGGCCCACGAGCTCCATCTCGTAGAGCGCCTCATCGATGGTCATGGGTTTGGCAGAGTGCCGCTTACGCCTGACGATGCGGCCCGGTCCGTCTACTTCCGGTGACTCCCAACGCTGGGTGGGCACCTCGTAGTCGACTTGCGGGTCGGGCGCTTCGAGCAGGTCCATCTCCTGGCGATGGCCGTTGGCCTGCTCTCTGGTCTCGGTGATCGTGGGGGCAAGGGTGGCCGCCAGTGGTGCGGTTGCCTCGGCGACGGAGGTGGGGTGGCGGCGCCCGTAGTGCACCTTGTGGCGGTCTGCGACCCGGCGTAGCCGGTTGTCCAGCTTGCTCACCGCCGCGTCCAGCGCGGCGTAGAAATCCGAACCACATGCTTCAGCGCGGACGACCTGCCCGCGGCACCGACCGGTGATCTCCACCCGCTGGCAGCTCTTGGACTGCCGGGGGTTGCGTTCGTGGAACAGCTCGACGTCGTAGTGGACAGCTTTCTGGTCATACCGTTCGACGCGTGCGAGCTTCTCGGTAACGTGCACCCGGTAATGATCGGGAACCTCGACGTTACGACCCTTCACGACAATATTCACAGGGCGACCTCCTCGCGTTGTCCAATAGGGACTTCGTCGACGCCGAAGGCACAGCAGTGATCGCTACATGTCATGCTTGGGCGGCAGCAGCTCGGGGCCACCCGCGATGATCACTCGACCGCCGGCGTCAGGACCATGGCTTTCTCGCCTCCTCCCGAACGGGCAGCGATGCTGATGTCCGGACGGTAGTACCCCGGCCGGGCTATCGCCAGGGCTTGGCGTCCCGAGTCCCACGGTCAACGCTGTGGTTGGTATCACTGCGCCGGTGGTCACGACGGGCTGTGACAACCGGCCGCAGCGACAACCACAATGGCGGATACCGCGGTACCCGTCCGGACCAGTGCGGCGGTGCATGCCGCCGCGGTCGCTCCGGTGGTCACCACATCGTCGACGAGCACCACGGGCGTGCCGGCCGGCGGCAAGCCGGCCCGCCGCGCCAGTACCCGTCCGGTCAGATTGGCCCGCCGAGCTGCCGCCGCCAGCCCCACCGAGTCGCGCACCCCAGCGCCCATCCGCAACGCCGGCGCAACCGCCGCGGCCACCCCGGCCCCCGCCAGCGCCGCCGCCGCCCGCCGCGCCAGCAACTCCACATGCTGCCCCCCGCGCCGCCGCGCCGCCGCCGGTGTCGACGGCACCGGCACCATCCACATCTCATTCCCGACATGGAGACATATCGGGCTTTTGGCGGCCTGTTCTACCCCGATATGTCTCCATGTCGGGGACAGCGGGTGGAGCAGGGCGGACGCGAGCGCGGTGCCCAGGGGCGTGGCAAGGTCGCGGCGGCCGCGTTCCTTGTAGGCCAGGACGGCGGCGCGTAGGGGGCCGTGGTAGGTGCCTAGTGCGTATACCGGTGGGGCGGCCGGGCAGGATGGCGGATGTACCTGAATAGGGGCGCCCAGCAGGAAAGCGCAGTCGGGGCATAGCACGGCTCCGGGCGCGCCGCAGCCCCCACAGTCGGCGGGCAGCAGCAGATCCAGCAAGTGGCTCAACACCTCGCCGAGCTTGCCTGTGGCCCGTCACTTCGCCGGTTACCACGGCCCGGCTGGGGGGCGATTGTGCACATCGCGCCAGCCATCCACAACCGCGCAAACCCGCGCTTGCGCCGGTGAATCAGCCCGGGTAGAGCGGTACCGACCCCGGTCCGATGCCGCCGAGCAGCGGTTCCCACACCTCCTGGGTGTCGGAATATGCCCAGAGGCCGGTGGCGTCGGCCACCAGGATCTCGCGGCCGGGCGCGGCGACGATATCGGTCAGCGGGCCGGTCAGGTTGGTGCTGGACAGTTGCCGGCGGGTCAGGCCGTCGACGGACACTGAGGAGACCTGCGGGGGGGAGCCGGCCGAGGCCACGACGAGCAGCTCAGGACGCGCCCAGTCCACGCTCGCGGTGGGCGGCAGGTTGCCATCCCGCAGCACCTGCGGATGGCGCAAGCTCACCGTGCCGGACTCGGTCACCACCGCAGCCACCACCAGCCGACCACCGACTACCGCGGCCACCCGTACCCCGTCCCGGGACAACCGCAGCTGCGAGATGGGTCCCAACCGGGCCAGTTCGGTGGCATCGACCGAGTACGCCAACGGCGGCCCGGTTCCGGACAGCGCGACGCCCACGACGGAGCGCCCGTTGAGCACCGTCCAGAGTTCCGTACCCGAGGGTCGCCAGGTCGGCCGGCTTATGGTCAGTCCCTCCACGGGCGCCACCGCGAGATCTCCGTCGATCGGACCCACCCGCAGCTGTGGGTGACCGTCCGGGCCGGCGACAACAGCTGCCAGCAGCTCCCCGCCCGGGTTCGAGCGAGCCGCACTGAGCACGGTGAGCCGACCGTCTCCGGCAGGTCCCGGCGCCGGCGCGCCGTTGAGACCACGTAACCGTCCACCGACGACGACCTGGCCGGGGATGTCGGATCGCGGCCCCGTCGGCGGGGCGAAGGAGGTGATGTCGGCGGGGCGCCACTCGGCCTGCCCGGCCACCAGCGGCTCGCCGTCGGCGAGTAACCGCAGCGGGCTGGGGACCAGGCCGTCCAAGGAGCCGACGATCTGCGCGGCGACCAGCCGCCGTTGGGCTTCGGTGAGCGCGTCCAGACCACTGAGGTTGATCACGGTCCGCCCGGAGCGGCTGACCAGCACGTTGGATCGGGGCCGGACCCCGTCCGGGATCGCCGACCGGACCGCCCCCACCAGCCGTTGCGACGGCCCGGCCAGCAGCAGGTCCAATACCCGCCCGGGCAGCGTGGCCGCCGGTTGGGCAGGTACCCAGCGCAAATCGGGAACCAGGGTGCCGCGGCTCGGATCGACGAAGCTGACCCGAACCTGGCGATAGTTGCGCTGCAATGAGGCGGCCTCCACCAGCACGCCGGGCGGCGGATTGGAGATGCGCCACTCGCCGTGCTCGCTGACCACGTCGAGGGGCACGGAGAAGGTGCCCGCCGCCGGTATGAAGCTGCCGTCCGCGGTGAGGGTGCCCAGCCGCGCGCCTCCCACCCGGATGCGGCGGACCCCGTCGCCCGGACCGCTCTGCGGCGCCGCGCCTGGGGCGTCCTCTATCACGGTTACGCTGGCGTGATCGTCCCAGCTGGCCGCCGCGTTGCGGGTCAGGAAAGCGCGGGCCGCGGCGTGCCCGTTCGCCGCGCTACCGGTCGCTTCGATGAACTCGCGGACCAGCCGGAACGGGTCCACACCGAGCTCGGGACCGGGCGGGGGCGCCAGCTGCGAACCGACCGGCATCGACCGGACCACCTCGATGTCGGAACTCGCCGGGATAGCGGCGCAGCCGGTGAGCGCGGCAAGCGCAGCGACGATCAGGATGGTGAGCAAGCGCCCGCCCATCACGGACGTCCCGGCTCAGCCGGCACCGCGGTATCCGCTACCCCAGGATCCGCTACCGCGGGATCCGGCACCTCGCGATAGGCCACCACCCGATCCGCCGCTTCGGGATTCACCCCGTCGGGCTCCGCCACCATAGGATCTGTTGCTGCCGGATCTGGCAAGAGCGAGGTGCGAGATACGTCGTCGGGTCCCAGCGGCAACGGGCTGCTGGTCAGCTCGTCGCCGTGGCTGCGCGGCAGGGTGAGCCGGAAGGCGCTGCCCTGCCCGGGTGCGCCCCAAGCCTGCAGCCAGCCGCCGTGCAGCCGGGCGTCTTCCAGGCTGATCGACAGGCCCAGCCCGGTGCCTCCGGTGCGCCGGTCACGCGAGGGGTCGCCGCGCCAGAACCGGTTGAACACCAGGTCCTGCTGACCCGGCTGGAGGCCGACGCCGTGATCGCGCACCAGCACCGCGACCGCGTGGGCGTCCGCGGCGACCGTCATCTGGACCGGGCAACCCTCCCCGTGGTCCAGCGCGTTGGTGAGCAGGTTGCGCACGATCCGCTCGACGCGCCGAGAGTCGATCTCCGCGTGCACCTCGTCCGCCGGCTGCTCCAGCTCGAGCGGGGAGCCGGCGCGGTCGGCCACGGCGCGGACCGAGGCCACCGCACGGGCCACGGTCGTGCGCACGTCGACCGTGTCGATCTGTAGCTCGGCGACGCCGGCATCCACCCGCGATATCTCCAGCAGGTCGGCCAGCAGCGCCTCGAACCGGTCCAGCTCCCGGACCAGCAGCTCAGTCGGACGGTGCAGCACCGGATGCAGCTTGTCTCGCGAGTCATACAGCAGATCGGCAGCCACCCGCACGGTGGTCAACGGGGTGCGCAGCTCGTGAGAGACGTCAGACGTGAAGCCCCGCTGCAGCTCACCGAACTCCTCCAGCTGGCGGATCTGCCGCTGGATGCTGGCGGCCATCTCGTTGAACGAGGTCCCCAACCGGGCGATGTCGTCCTCCCCGACCACCGGCATCCGTTCATCGAGGTGGCCATCGGCGAAGCGTTCGGCGACCTCAGCGGCCTGCCGGATCGGAACTACTACCTGGCGGGTCACCAGGCTGGCGATGCCCGCGATGAGTATCAGTAACACCACGCCGCCGACCACCAGCGTGGACTGCACCAGAGTCAACGTGCGCTGTTCGGCGGTGAGCGGGAACAGCAGGTACAGCTGCATGGTGCGACCCGCGCTAGCCACCGGCATGCCGACGACCAGCATGGTGACCGCAGCCGTGCCCCGGTGCACTGTGGTGATCTTGTGGGCTAGTGCGCCCCGTTCCACCGCGGACTGCAAAACGGCTGGGACGTCGTCTAGGGGACCGATCTTCTGACCGGTGCCGGCCTCCCCGGACGGCCCCCCGCCGTCCACCAGCACCGGTTCGTAGGCGCCGGCGCTGGCCGTGGCGGGACCTGTACCGGTCGGATCCGGGTTGGTCAAGCGATCGATGGCAGTGGTCAGCCGGCCGGCCAGTGACGCCGACGTGGGATCCACCGCGCCGAGCTCGGACTCCACTAGCACCCTGCTGTTGTCGGCCTGCAACAGCGCAGCCTGCGTTTTGTTCTCGATCAGCCGCTGAGCGAGCTGCGCCTGCAACACCATGCCCAGGACCAGCACGACCGTCGACGACAGCGCCACGGTGCTGCTCACCACTCGGACCTTCAACGAGCGGCGCCATACCGTCCCCGCCGCCGTGGTCAGCTCGCTGGCCACAGTGGAGGCCTCGCTCGCCCGCCCGGCGAGCGCGGTCACCGCGGACTGAGCCCGCAACCGGGGACTCACAACGGGGCGGTCCTCACGGCGTGTTGGCCTTGTACCCGACGCCGCGCACGGTGAGCACCACCTCCGGGTGCTCGGGATCCCGCTCGATCTTGGATCGCAGCCGTTGGACGTGCACGTTGACCAATCGGGTGTCCGCGGCGTGACGGTAGCCCCAGACCTGCTCGAGCAACACCTCACGGGTGAACACCTGGCGCGGCTTGCGGGCCAACGCGACGAGCAGATCGAACTCCAGCGGAGTCAGTGCGATCGGCGTCCCGTCGCGGCTGACCTGGTGACCGGGCACGTCGATGGTGAGGTCGCCGATCGTGAGTTGCTCAGCGGGTTCGGCGTCGGTGCGGCGCAACCGGGCGCGCAATCTCGCCACCAGCTCCTGGGTCTTGGGCGGCTTGATCATGTAGTCGTCCGCACCGGATTCCAGCCCCAGCACCACGTCCACGGTGTCGCTCTTGGCGGTGAGCATCACGATCGGGACACCGGATTCAGCGCGGATCGCCCTGCAGACGTCGATACCGCTCATGCCTGGCAACATCAAGTCCAGCAGCACCAGGTCTGGCTTGAGCTCACGCATCGCAGGCATCGCCTTGGGGCCCTCGGAGACCACCGCGGTCTCGAACCCCGCTTGGCGTAACGCAATGGCCAACATCTCCGCCGCCGCCGGGTCGTCCTCTACCACGAGCACACGAGCTGCCATACCCATTATCGTGGCACTGTCGGTCACGGTCCCCCCGTTCGGGCGGCTCACCGCCGGCTTATCCACCCAGCAGCCGGCGCGCCAGATCGCCGAGCCCGCCGGTGTCTGCGTCTATCACATACCACGGTGCAAGCCAGCCACTGGCGGCCAGCCCGTCATATACCGCTGCGCACCGAGCTTGTAGTCCGTGATCGCTTTCATACCGGTCCTTGCGCCGCGCGCTGTCGGCCGCAGCCCGGTAGTCCGCCCGGGCCGAGGCGACGGTCACCGGCACCCGCAGCAGCAACTGGGAATCGGGCACCGGCACACCGAACCGACCCACCTCCAGATCTCGGATCCACTCGACGAAGGGACCCTCGGCGTCTTCGTGGAGCCGGGCGGCGCCGTACGCCGCGTTAGATGCGACGTATCGGTCCAGCAGCACGACGTCGTAGCGGCGCCGCAAAGACCGCAGTTCCTCAGCGGCGTCCCGGCGGTCCAGAGCAAACAGCACCGCCATGCCGTGCACCGATTCGGCCAGGTCGCCCAGCCGTCCGTAAAGCGCATCCCGAATCAGATCGGCGTGCACGTCGGTGCCGTAACGGGGAAACGCCATCTTGGCGACCTTCGCTCCCGGCGCGGTGAGCGCGGCGACCAGCCCATCGGCGAGGGTGCGCTTGCCCGCACCATCCAGCCCCTCAATGACCACCAGCCGCCCCACAACGGCACACGCTATCCCGGGCGGAATCCGAGAGTTCCGCTAACGACCGGCAGCCACCGGCCGAGCCGGTCCCCGGCGGAGATCACGGTGGCCAGCGGCGGGCTCGGCCGTGCCCGACACACCGGGCACGGGGGCGCGACACACGGGGCGCGGGGCGCGACACGCCGGGAATTAGGGACGCATTCGGGCCACCAGGCCGGTGTCGTAATGGCCCGAGACGAACTCTGGTCGCTGCAGCAGCTCGGCGTGGAACGGGAGGTTGCACCGGGGTCCGGTGACGGTGAACCCGGCCACTGCCGCCCGAGCCCGCTGCAGCGCCTGCTGCCGGTCACCACCATGGATCACCAGTTTGGCCAGCAGGGAGTCATAAAACGGGGTGACCACGGTGCCCGCCGCGTAACCGGCGTCTACCCGCACCCCGTCCCCGGTGGGTTCAACCCACTCGGTGACCGGCCCGGGACCCGGCAGGAACCGCTTCGGATCCTCGGCGTTGACCCGCAGCTCGATCGCGTGACCAGCCGGCGCGGCAGCGTCGACGTCGAAACCCGGGTCCGCCCCGGCCGCAATGCGCAGCTGCGCTTCGACCAGGTCCACGCGGTAGCGCAGCTCGGTGACCGGGTGCTCCACTTGCAGCCGGGTGTTCATCTCCAGGAAGAAGAACTCGCCGGTGTCCTGATCGAGCAGGAACTCCACCGTTCCCGCGTTGCGGTAGTCCACGCTGCGGGCGGCGCGTACTGCGGACTGCTCCAAGCGGACGCGCAGTTCGGGCGAGACGGCGGGTGACGGGCTCTCCTCGGCGATCTTCTGGTGCCGCCGCTGCACCGAGCAGTCGCGCTCGCCCAACGCGATCACCCGGCCGTCGGCCAACCCGACGACCTGCACCTCGACATGGCGCACGCGGGGGAAATAGCGCTCGACGAACAGCCGCTGATCACTGAAGAACCGCTGCGCGAAGGCGCTGACCTTGCCGTACTCGGTGCGGACCGCCGCGGCATCGGCCGCCACGGCCATCCCCATGCCGCCGCCACCGGCAGCGGCCTTGAGCATCACCGGGAAGCCGACCTGTTCGGCTGCGGCGACTGCGCGCTCTTCGGTGGTCACCGCGCCCGCAGAACCGGCCGCCACCGGCACTCCGGCCGCCGCCACCCGCCGCCGTGCGGCCACCTTGTCGCCCATCGCGGCGATCGCTTCGGCACTGGGACCGACCCACCCCAGGCCGGCATCGAGCACTGCTTGGGCGAACGCGGGGTTCTCCGACAGGAACCCGTAACCCGGATGCACTGCGGTGGCGCTGGTCTTGCGGGCCGCGTCGAGTAGCTGGTGAGCGTCCCGGTAAGCCTGCGCAGGCGGTCCGGTCAGTTCGACGGCGTCGTCGGCTTCGGCGACGAACGGCAGCTCGGCGTCCACCGAGGAGTGCACCGCGACGGTACGGATGCCCAGCCCCTGCGCGGAGCGCATGACCCGCCGAGCTATCTCCCCCCGGTTGGCGACCAGCAGCGACTCAAACACTCACCACGCTCCTTACCGTCAGTCAGATAGTGCCAGCCGGGGTGCGGTCCAGGTCCGGCTCCAGGTAAATGATCCGGGCGGCGCGGACCGCGCCACGAACCCGTGCTTCCGCCTCATCGATGATCCGAGCGACCTCGACGCTGGGCAGGGTGGCAGGGACCGCGATCTTCGCGGCAACCAGCAGCTCCTCCGGGCCGAGATACTGGGTCCTGAGGTGGATAACCCGGTCCACGCCCTGCCCCACCAGCGCACTGCAGATCCGGTCCAGCTCGTCCTGACCGGCCCCTTCACCGATCAGCAGGCTCTTGGTCTCGATGATGAGAGTGATCGCAATGACGCCGAGCAGCACGCCGATGCACAGGGTGCCGATCCCGTCCCAGATCGGGTCGTCAGTGAGCACCGACAAGCCGATGCCACCGAAGGCCAGCAGCAGCCCGGTCAGCGCACCCGCATCCTCCAGCAACACCACAGGAAGTTCTGGGCTCTTGGACTGCTTGATGAACTGCCACCAGCTGTCGTCACCCTTGAACGGCCGGGATTCCTTGACCGCGGTGCGGAAACTCAGGCTCTCCAGCACGATCGCCACCACCAGGATCCCGATCGCGACCAGTGGCGAGCTGAGCGGCTCGTGACTGTGCACCTTGTGGACGCCTTCGTAGAGCGCAAACACTGAACCTAGGCTGAACAGCAGCAACGCCACCACGAACGAGTAGAAGTAGCGATCGCGACCGTAACCGAACGGGTGCTGCTGGGTGGCTTGCCGCCGGGCGCGATGGCGACCGAGCAGCAGCAGACCCTGGTTGGCGGTGTCGGCTACCGAGTGCACCGCCTCAGCCAGGATCGACGACGATCCGGTGATCAGAAAACCGACGAACTTCGCCGCCGCGATACCGGCGTTGGCCAGCAACGCCGCGATGATCGCCGTGGCCCCACCGCCTGCGGACACCCGCGACGCCTCCTCGTACTGGCCATCTGCTCATCCCTGGGCCCCGGGCAGAGCCCGGAACAGCTGCACCCGATCCGGTCCAGGGCACACCGTGACGTCGGGGTCGGTGGCGGCCAGCCACACCGACCCACCGCGCCCGACCGTGACGTGACCACCTTCCGGCGACCACAGGTCCACCGAACCCTGGGTGCACAGCAGGATCTGGGGGCACGTGCTGCGCAAGCAGATCGGGTCCGACTCGCCGGGTGCCCAGTCCAGCCGGGTGAGCTGGAACTCCTCGGCCGGGCTGGAGTAGGCGGTCTCGTGCGGCGCGACCCGCTGGCCGCGTTGGATGTCAAGCTCGCAGTAGGAGAAGTCCAGCACCCGCAACAGCTCGGGCACGTCGATGTGCTTGGCGGTCAGCCCGCCGCGCAAGACGTTGTCCGAGTTCGCACTGATCTCCACAGCAGTGCCACGCAGGTAGGAATGCAGATTTCCGGCTGGCAGGTACAACGCCTCACCCGATGCCAGCACGACATAATTGAGCAGCAGGGCCGCGAGCGCTCCCACGTCGCCCGGGTACGCCGCCGCCAGTTCCAGCACCACCCGGCACTCGTTGCGGAAATTGCCGCCGCGGACCCCGTCTCTGCGCAGCAGCGCCACGCAGGCATCCAGAATCTGGGGCAGCAGCGCCTTGACGGCCGGCTCCGGCATCGTGATCCAGGTGGTGAACAGCGTGCGCAGCCCGTCGGCATTCGGTTCGGCCGCGAGCATCGCGCGGTACGGTTCCAGTTGCGGCACGTCCAGCACGGCGAGCAGTTCGACGGTGCGCCGCGGTTCCCGGAAACCGGCCAGCGCATGCAGCTCGGTGAGCGCGCAGATCAGCTCGGGCTTGTGGCTGGCGTCGGTGTAGTTGCGCTCCGGAGCATCCCGCGGGATGCCCATCACCTCCTCGCGAGCGAACCCCTCGGCAGCCTGCTCGGCGGACGGGTGGGCCTGCAGGCTCAGCGGCTCCTCGGCCGCGAGCACTTTGAGCAAAAAAGGCAACCGGCTGCCCCATCGTGCCGTGCAGCAAGTCCCGAGGTGGCGACCGGGGTCCGCGCGCAGCGCTTCGACCAGGGCAGTCTGGCGGCCATCGGCATGCAGCAGCACCGACGAATCCGCCGGATGAGCACCGAGCCACAGCTCAGCCTGCGGGTGCGGGGCGGGAACCGGGCCACCGAGCAGCTCCGCGATCGCAGTCCGCGAACCCCAGGCGTAAGGCCGAACCGCGTTGCGCAACAGCTCCACAACCGCTCCCTTCACCACCCGCTAGTCGCTCATTCGAGGGCCGAACCGCCGGTCGAGCCGATCCAGCCCGGCCCCCCCAGCACGCCGCGACCCAGCCCGAGGTAAAGCGCGGCGAAGTCGAACCGTAGAGCCAGCACCGCGGCGGCACAGGCGGCGGCACCCGGGTCGTCATGCCGCACCATCAGCTCCTCGTCGGCGGTCACCACGTCAGCGCCGGGCAACTCCTCTGATGCCGCGGCGCGTTCGGGCTCGTGGTGGGTTGCGGCGCTGGAGGCGGGCACACCCAGCAGAACCGGCCGCATCGCCGGCATCCGGCCCGGCTGGTCCCCGAACCGGTCGTCGTACGGATCATGGAATACGTCGGCAGCACCGCCGGCGCGGGTCGCCTCCTGGCGCAGCACCGGAAGTGCTGCCGCTTCGTGGAATCCCGCGGCGTGCGCCACCACGCCCGCGTGCGCGGCGAGGGCAGCGGCGCAATGCCCGGCTACCGCGGTGGCCACCGGATCGATGCCCCACAGCAAGGGCGTTCGACCCTGCAGCCGCAACGCCAGCGCCTTGGCGGGATTGACCAGCGATTCGTGCGCGACGTAGTCCCGCTCGGCTTCTCTATCCAGCTCGCCGGCCAGCACCTCAGTGTCGGTTTCCAACAATTTGAGGGTGTCCAGCAGCAGCAGGCCGGCGGTCAGTGCACGGGGCAGCGCGAGCCCCGGTGGTACCTCGATCCTGGGCACCAGCAGCACCGCTCGGCCCGCGGCCGCAGCCGCGACCGGGCCGTCGGCAGGCGCGGTGAGCATCACCTGGGCTCCCCGGCGGACCGCACGGTCGATGCCTTCGGCCAGTTCCCGGTCACCGGGGTCGGTCGTGTTGGCCAGCACGATGTCCAGCGCGCCGACCCACATCGGCACCGACCGCGTCGTGACCACCGGCACCGGGCAAGACGGCCCGAGCAGCGCGAGCAGCAACGGCGCGGCGGCCGGCGCAGCACCCGGCCGGGTCAGCAATACCAGCGCGCGCGGCCGTTGCCCACCCAGCTGGTCCAGGCCGGCCTCCTGGGCCGCGGCGGTCGTGGCCCGCACCTGAGCGCCCGCAGTCGCCGCGGCGCGGAGCAGCCCACCGGAGTCGGTGGCTTCAAGACGCCGCGGGTCATCAAGCAAGTCGTCGTCGAATTCCCCGCCCGTGCCGGGTGGCATCACCCGCAACCCTGCTCGCTGACACGATCTTGGCCGCCATTGGTCGGGTCGGCATCCGGGCCGGTCCCCGGTAACGCCTCAGTTAGCAGCAGTACCGGAATCCCGTCTATCACCGGGAAGCTGCGCCCGCACGCGGTGCAGGTCAGGGCATCGGCCTCGGGATCAGCCGCAGTGCCACTGTGAAGCTTGCCGTGCTGCGGGCACGGGCAGGCCAAGATCTCCATGAGCTGTGGGTCCAAGCCCACGACCATCGTCGTCCTCCTCAGTCGCCCCGCACCAGAGCCAGTACCTCGTCGCGCAGCGCTTCGACCGTGGCGGTGTCGCGGGCTTCAACGTTCAGGCGAAGCAGCGGCTCGGTGTTCGACGGGCGCAGGTTGAACCATGAACCGTCGGGGAACCGTACGGTGAGGCCGTCGAGTTCGTCGAGTTCGACGCCCTGCTGTGCGGCGAAGTGCTCCTGCACAGCGGCCATCCGGCCGCGCTGGTCGTCGACCGTGGAATTGATTTCCCCGGAGGCGGCGTAACGGCTGAATTCCGCCATCAGCGCCGAGGCCGGGCGCTGCTGTCGGCCCAGCGCGGCGAGCACGTGCAACGCGGCGAGCATCCCGGAATCCGCGCGCCAGAAGTCGCGGAAATAGTAATGGGCGGAATGCTCACCGCCGAAGATCGCGCCCGTTTCGGCCATTCGCTGCTTGATGAACGAGTGACCGACCCGGGTACGCACCGGCCGCCCACCGCGCTCGGTCACGATCTCCGGCACGGACTGCGAGGTGATCAAGTTGTAGATCACCGTTGCCCCTGGCTCGATGGCCAGCTCCCGGGTGGCCACCAGGGCGGTGATGGCGCTGGGGCTCACCGGCTCACCGCGCTCGTCGATGACGAAGCAGCGATCCGCATCGCCGTCGAAGGCCAGGCCCAGATCGGCGCCGTGGTCACGCACGGCCGCCTGTAGATCCGCCAGGTTCGCCGGATCCAGCGGGTTGGCCTCGTGATTGGGGAAGTTTCCGTCCAGCTCGAAGTACAGCGGGATGACGTCGAGCGGCAGCCCGTCGACCACCGCGGGCACGGTGTGCCCGCCCATTCCGTTGCCGGCGTCCACTACGATCTTCAACCGCCGGATCCCGGACAGGTCTACCAGCGAATGAAGGTAGCGCGCGTAGTCGGCGAGCATGTCCCGCTCGACGACCTCACCACCGCCCGGTCCCGGCCGGATGCCGCGCTCGACTGCATCCTGGATCTCGCGCAGCCCACTGTCCTGACCGACCGGCGCGGCACCGGCCCGGCACAGTTTGATGCCGTTGTACCGGGCGGGGTTGTGACTCGCGGTGAACATCGCGCCGGGTAGATCCAGCTGCCCGGAGGCGAAGTAGAGCATGTCGGTGCTGGCCAGCCCGATCGAAGTGACGTCGAGACCGCGGCTGGTGACGCCCTGCGCGAAGGCGGCGGCCAAATCTGGCGAAGACTCCCGCATGTCGTGCCCGACGACGACAGCCCCAGAAATGGTCCCCGAATCGGTCGACTCGTCCCCCACGAAGTCGGCGAAGGCGGCGCCGATGTCGCGCACTGTCTCGGAATCCAGCTGTTCCCCGACGATGCCCCGGATGTCATAGGCCTTGACTATCGCTGATAGATCCGCCACCGCTCTCCCTTCGTCCAGCCCCCGAGCCTATCTCCGGTGATGCGGTGGGACCGCGAGTCAATGGAGCAATCTGAGGTGGGGGCGGCGAGTACCAGCAGGAGAGTCTGCGGGGCGGTCTTGGCGACCGGCTTCGCGGACGGCCTCGGCCAACGCGGTCAGATCGTCGTCTGAAGGTTCGGACTCGGCGAACTCACCGTCGTGGCGGACGACGTCCCAGCCTCGCGGAGCGGTCAGCCGTAGCGCGTGCCGTTCGCACAGATCATAGGAATGCGGCTCACTGTACGTGGCCAGCGGGCCGACCACCGCGGTGGAGTCGGCATAGACGAAGGTGAGCGTGGCAACCGCCGGGTTCGGGCACCCGGTTTTCGAACACTGCCGCGCGCTGCGCACGGCCTGCAGAGGATAGTGCGCAGCTCCCGCCCAATGCGGCAGGCGCGCGGCGCGGCCGGGACCGTGCCTTTCCGGCTTGTTCGCCGGACCTGGCTTGTTCGGCGGGCCCGCTGGTCGGGCGTAGTCTCGATGGATGACGGTGACCCGGTCAACCCGCTCGCACCGGCGCAGGCGCCGGGACCGGCGCGGCCGCGGCGTCCGGGGACTGCTCTACCCGCCCACCCTGCCCGCAGCCCGCAGCCGGGCGGAACGGTTCGATGCGATAGTGCTGGAGGCACTCGAACCGATCGACGAACGCTGGCACGTCGAGCTTGATCGGCTGGACGTCGCGGTCGACGAGGTTCCGGAAGTCACTGACTGCGATCCGACCACAGTCACCTGGGGCGCCGACATCGTCGAGGACGGAAACATCCCGCTCGCGCGCCTGGTGCCGGCTGGAGTTGACCGCGCCGGCCTTCCCACCCGGGCACGGATCGTGCTCTACCGGCGCCCGCTGGAAAATCGCGCCCACGATGGTGGTGACCTGTCCGACCTGGTTCACGAGGTGCTGGTCGAACAGGTGGCGAACTACCTCGGTGTCGATCCGGACGTCATCGACGGTCCCGCGGAACCGGGCTGAGCCGCAGACTAGCGGTTCAGGCGGCGCCGGGACGGCACCGCGGTGCCCGCAACGAGCAGCAGTAACGCGGCCTCGATCAACAGCAGCGCGGTCCGGTTCACATCCGAGCGGGTCACCCGGACTTCGGCCGAGGTGCCTCGAACAGGGATCGCGACCTGGTGGCCCCATCCCCGCACCACCGACACCGGATGGCCGTCCACGCTGGCCTGCCATCCTGGTTCATCGTTGGCTGCGACCACCAGTAGCCGTCCCTCCGCGCCGGAGGCGACGCGGACCGCCACCCGCGGCGGCTGGGCGGGCGCCAGCACACCGCTCACCCCCGGCTCGATGGGCGGGGCGGCCCCGGTGCGCGCCTGCGCAGCCAGCGCAGGACCCAGCAGTTCCGCTCCCGGCACCGGCCGCACCACTCGAAACACCGGCCTGCCGTCCGCGGTCGGGGGCGCCGGACGGGCCAACGCTCCGGCAGCTGCGAGCGCGCGGACGCCTTGCGCGGCGGTGGGTAGTACCACGAATTGCACGCCGGTAGCGGCCGCGTCGGCGATCGCGGCGGACGTCTCACCCGGCTGACCGGACCGCAGTGCAGCAGCTACCCGCTCCAACCGGGCGCCGGTGGCACGCAGCGGCGCGATGTCATCGTCACCGAACCGTGCAGTGCGCGCTCTGGTGAGCCGCACCGGCTCGCCCGCAGCGCCGACCACCAGTACGGACGTGTTCGCACGCGCCAACTCCGCAGTCAAGGAGGGGGCGAGCAGCGGTAACCCGGCAGGCGGTCCGGCGGTGAGGGGGCCGCCGGCGCCCGCAACGACGGCGACCGCTGACAACACCGCCAAACCCACCCACGGCATGGCCGACAGCGGCTTATCCCACCGGGCCCGCAGGTGAGACCACCACGCCGGCTCCGCGGTGCCGACGGCGAGCAAGACGATCCACAGCAGGCCGCAGCCGATGAACAGCAGCGCTGTCCCGGTGAAACCGGGCCGGGGATCACCGCCGATCAAGGGTCGCATCGGCAGCCGCGCCAGCAGAACCAAGGCAGCGACGCCCAGCACCACCACTCCCAGGCCGGGCAGCATCGCCCTGGATGGCCGCACCAGCAGCGCGATCACCGCCGCGATCACCACCGCCGCACCCACCCAGGGCGCGGCGCCCGCACCCCCGGGGTCCAAGGCGAGCAGCTGCATCCAGCTCGGGAACTGCTCAGGCACCACCGCGCCCACCCCGTGCACCAGCACGGTAGGACGCTGCAGCACCACCGCCGGCCACGGCATGAGCAACCCCAGCGGCAGTAAGACCACCGCGAACAATCCCACTGTGCGGCGTACGGTGCTCACCTTCGGGGCGGCGAACACCACGAAACCGATCAGCATGATCGCCAGTACCAACAGATGAAGCAACGGAGCGAACGCCCCGATCACTGCAACCCCCAGCGCGGTGGCGGCAGCGGTGGGCAGCCATCCTCCGGATCGCCGGCCCGTCCCACCGCGCAGCACCGTGACGGCACCAGCGAGCACCAGCGGTAACAACAGGTACGCCAGCACGACGTCGAGCCGACCTTGTGCCAACCCCGCGATGGCTGGTGGGAGCAACGCGTATCCAGCCGCCGCCAGCGCCCGGCGCTTGCGGCTGACGGGCACCGCGCGGGTGGCCCAGTAGGCGGACAGACCGGCCAGCGGCATCGCCGCCAAAAGCAATATCGACACTGCGGCACCGGGCGATCCCACCGGCAGCCCCAGCATGCCGATGACGGCCAGCGCGGCCGGCGGCGGAGCCGCGCTCCCACCGCCGACCGGGTGCCACGAAGCTAGATAGGACGACCAGGTCTGGTCCAGGCTTTCCACCGGCAGTAGCCGGCCGCCCGCCAGATCCAAAGCCAAGCGGTGGCGGTTCACCAACACGGCGAGCACGGTCATCGCCATGGTCAGCAACACGGGCGGAGCGAGCAGGAACCGCCGGACCCGAGCGCCGATCCCCACGTCGTCGATCGGGAGGATGCTCGAAGCGTTGTTGTCGGTAGCAGTTGGCGATGGTCCGGTAGCGACATGTCTGGGCAGCGGCGAGGGCCGCGGCCGGGTATTCGCGCCGGATTCGCCGGCATCGCCTTGCGCTGCACCGTTTCGTGTTGGGCCGTCAGGTGCCGGGCCACCGGGTGCGATAACGCCCGGCGCCGAGCTCTGCCCGGCCGGTGGGCTGGACACCGCCCGTGCCGCTACGGCACTGGATGTGCGCGAACCCCGCGCAGGGCGGGCGTTGCCGTCACTGGTGGGCGTCCCAGCACTGCGCGGCACACCGACTCCTCCCTATCCATCCCCGTTGGTGGGGGGCACACGGTAACGTCCTCAAGCGACCGCCCCAGATTCCGGGCGACGCAGGTTGCGGGCAACACGGCGATATCAGACCGCGCCGCGTTTGAGCCGGCGGCGCTCCCGCTCCGACAGGCCACCCCAAATCCCGAACCGCTCGTCAAACGCCAGGGCGTATTCCAGGCACTCGGCGCGGACCTCGCAGCTCGCACAAATCCGCTTCGCCTCCCTTGTCGACCCGCCCTTCTCCGGGAAGAACGCTTCCGGATCTGTTTGGGCGCACAGCGCCCGCTCCTGCCAGTCCGGCTGGTCGAGCCCGTTGAGCAGGCTCCAGTTGATCTGGTGCTCGACCCCCTGAGCCACGGGCCAACTGATGTCCATCTCATCCATGGCGGTCCACCCTCCTCGCCATAGAGCTCCTCCCCGGTCTCCGTCTTCTCCAGGCTGGGGTCTTACCCCCGATCTGGGCCTCCCCCGGGCTGAGGCCGGAGAATAACAAGTCTGTGATTACACCCCTGTCATCGGGGATGCAAGGCAGAAGCGGCGAAGCGAGCTGTTCACCCAGCGTGTCGCAATTGACACGCCGCGCAACGCCTTCGGAAGGTTCCGACCCGGAAACCGGGCCGGCCGCCTGGTGCGCGACAGTGACTCCGTGCGCGTCACCGGTCTGGCTCCCAGCCCGCTTTTTCTGTTACTGCTCGTGGCCACCGTGTGTGGCGGCGCGCTCGCCGCCCACGGCGCCGGCACCGCCCTCACCGCCGGTATCGTGCTGCTGGTTCTCGGCGGGTGGGCGCTCGCATTGTGCCTGCACGAGTTCGGGCACGCGGTGACGGCCTACCGGGGCGGCGACCTATCGGTGCGCACCAAGGGCTACCTCACGCTGGACTTGCGCCGTTACACCGATCCGGTGATGTCACTGGTACTGCCACTGGTGCTGCTGGCGCTGGGCGGCATCCCGTTGCCCGGCGGCGCGGTGTGGATCGACCGAGGGGCCCTGCGGTCCCGAGCGATCGCCTCGGTGGTGGCGCTGGCCGGTCCGCTGACCAATCTCGCGCTGGGCGTCGCACTCACCGCGGTAGTCGCCTTCAGCGATCCGACGGAAGGCCTAGCGGCGGGCTTGTCTTGTCTGGCTCTAGTGCAGGTACTCGCGTTCGTGCTCAACATCCTGCCGGTACCGGGGCTGGATGGATTTGGTGTCGTGGAACCTTATTTGCCCGCATCAGCTCGGCGGCTGGCCGCCAGCTTCGGCTGGTACGCCCCGTTGCTGTTGTTGGTGCTGGTCTTGGGCGTGCCCGCAGCGGGCAATGCACTGTTCGGTGCCGGCTTCGCGATGTTCGCCGCGCTCGGTGGCGATCCGCTGGCCGCCGCCGCGGGCTTCCGGGAATTGCTGTTCTGGCGCTGAACCGCCCCGCAACGACTGATTAGCATTGCGGGAAACGGGGTACAGAGGGCCCAAACCGCTGAGGACGGGGAAATGGGTCTAACGGCTCGACTGGATCGCTTCCAGCGGCGTCATACCTGGCTGGGCTTCCCGTTGGGCGTGATCTACAAGTTCGTCGACGATCAGGGCGGCTATCTCGCCGCCCTGATTACCTATTACGGTTTCGTCTCGCTGTTTCCGCTGCTGCTGTTGTTGGTGAGTGTCCTGGGCTTCACGCTGGAGGGCAACCCCGCTTTGCAGCAGGCACTGCTCGGCTCGGCGTTGCAGCAGTTTCCGATCATCGGTCCGCAACTACAGCAGAACGTCGGCCTAATCCACGGCAGCCAGACGGGCGTGATCCTGGGCATCGTCGGCGCGGTATACGGGGGCCTGGGGGTGTCGGTTGCCGTCCAGACGGCGCTGAATCGGGTGTGGGCCGTGCCGCGCTATGCCCGCCCGGATCCGGTGTTCTCCCGCCTACGCGGCTTGCTGCTATTCGTGCTGCTCGGTGCGTTCCTATTGATCACCACCGCACTGTCCGCCGCCGGCCCGGTTGCCGCCAGCCTCGGCTACGGCGGCGCCTGGACGCGCCTCGCCGCGATCGCCATTGGGATCGCGGCCAACGTCGGCACGTTTCTCATCGCATTCCGGGTTCTGACCGCCCACGAGATCCGGCTGGCGGATCTGATACCCGGGGCGGTCTGCGCCGGGGTGGCAGTGCATGCACTGCAGATCGGAGGGACGTTCTTCGTCGGGTACGAACTGCGGGGAACCTCGCAGATCTATGGTGTCTTCGGATTGGTGCTCGGGTTGCTGGCCTACCTGTACCTGCTGTCGATGATCGTGGTGTTCTGCGCGGAGATCAACGTGGTGCGGACGCGGCAGCTGTGGCCGCGCAACCTGCTCACGCCGTTCATCAACGATGTCGCGCTCACCGCCGCAGATCGGGCCTCGTACCGTTCCTACGTGGACACAGAGCGCTTCAAACCGTTCGAGCAGGTACACACCACGTTCGACCACCACTCCCCAGCCGAAGACAAACACTGATCGTGGTGAAGGTCGCGGTGCTGGCCGGCGGCGTGGGCGGCGCCCGGTTCCTGCTCGGGCTCAAGGCCGCGCTGGGCTTGCCCCCTATCGGCGCGCCGGCGGACCCGGGTGGCGAGCACGACATCATCGCGGTGGTCAACACCGGGGACGACATCTGGTTGCACGGGCTGCGAATCTGCCCAGATCTCGACACCTGCATGTACACCCTGGGGGGTGGGATCGACACCCAACGTGGCTGGGGACGTGCGGGGGAGACCTGGGTGGTCAAGGCGGAGCTCGCCCAGTACGGAGCCGATCCGGACTGGTTCGGGCTCGGCGACCGGGACCTGGCCACGCACCTGGTCCGCACCCGGATGTTGCAGGAGGGCTTCCCGCTGTCGGTGGTCACCGCCGCGCTGTGCACCCGCTGGCACCCCGGCGTACGGCTGTTGCCGGCCACCGACGATCGCTGCGAGACCCACGTCGTGGTCGCCGACGCGCAGGGGCCGCGGGCGATGCATTTCCAGGAGTGGTGGATCAGACACCGCGCAGCGCTTCCGGCCAGCGAGTTCGTGCCGATCGGTGCCGATGACGCCGAGCCCGCTGCCGGCGTGCTGGAAGCGATCGGCGAAGCGGATGTTGTGCTGCTGGCGCCGTCCAATCCGGTGGTCTCAATCGGCAGCGTGCTGGCGATCCCAGCGATCCGCCGCGCGATCCGTAGCACGACCGCCCGGGTGATCGGGTTGTCACCCATCGTCGGCGGGCGGGCGATGCGCGGGATGGCCGAGACCTGCCTGGCCACCATCGGGGTGCCGTGCACGGCAGGCGCGGTCGGCGCGTATTACGGCGCTCGCGTGGCCGGTGGGATCCTGGACGGATGGCTGGTGCACACCGGAGACGCGGCGACGGTGCCCGGGATGGAGGTCCGGGAAGTACCGCTGTTGATGACGGACGTCCCGGCGACCGCGGCGATGGCCGCAGCAGCCCTGGAGATGGCCGGTCTGTCGGTGTGAAGGATCACGCCGCACCGGAGGAGATCCGCATCCTGCCCGTCCGCGGGCTGCCCGAGTTCCGGCCCGGCGACGACCTGGTCGCCGCGCTGGCCGCAGCGGCACCGTGGCTCGTCGACGGCGACGTCGTCGTCGTCACCAGCAAGGTGGTGTCCAAGGTGGAGGGGCGCCTGATCACGGTGCCGGCTGACCCGCCGGCCCGGGACGCGGCGCGCCGCGAGCTGGTGGCAGCCGAGGCCCAGCGGGTACTGGCCCGCCACGGCCGCACCCTGATCACGCAGAACTGGCTGGGCGTGGTGCAGGCGGCGTCCGGAGTGGATGCGTCCAATGTGGAGCGCCACGAGGTCGCTCTGCTGCCGGTCGACCCGGATGCCAGCGCGGCGCGACTGCGGGCCGGGCTGGCCGCGCAGCTGGGCGTCGACGTCGCCGTCGTGATCACTGACACGATGGGTCGAGCCTGGCGAGTGGGGCAGACCGACGCGGCGATCGGGGCGGCCGGGTTGGGCGTGTTGCATCGTTACGCGGGTGCGGTCGACCGGCACGGCAACGAGCTGGTGATGACCGAGGTGGCCGTCGCCGATGAGATCGCCGCGGCCGCAGACCTGGTCAAGGGCAAGCTGACCGGCGTGCCGGTGGCGGTGCTACGCGGGCTGGCACGGCACGATGACGCCAGCACCGCGGCCGATCTGATCCGCCCGCTGGCTGAGGATCTGTTCTGGCTGGGCACCGACGCCGCGATCGAGCAGGGGCGCGCCGCGGGCCGGGCGGATGCGGTGCTGCTGCGCCGATCGGTGCGCTGCTACCGTCCCGATCCGGTGGATCCGGAGCTGCTGCGCCGCGCGGTGGCAGTGGCACTGCGGGCTCCGGCACCGCACCACACGCGGCCGGTGCGCTTCGTCTGGCTGGCCGACCGCAGCCGGCGGAGACGGCTGCTCGATGCGATGGCGCAGGCCTGGCGGGCCGACTTGCGCGGCGACGGGATGGCCGCGGACCGCATCGATCACCGGTTGCGACGGGGAAACCTGCTTTATGACGCACCGGAGGTGCTGGTACCGGTGGCGGTACCGGACGGCGCGCACAGCTATCCCGACACGCGCCGGCAAGCCGCCGAGGAAACGATGTTCACCGTGGCGGCGGGCGCCGCGGTGCAGGGACTGCTGGTAGCGCTGGCGGCCGAGGGTGTGGGCTCGTGCTGGGTCGGCTCGACGTTGTTCTGCCCGGATCTGGTTCGCGCCGAGCTCGCGCTACCCGCCGCCTGGCGGCCGCTGGGCGCGATCGCCGTCGGCTATCCCACCGAGCCGCTGCTGCCGCGTCCACCGGGTGATCCGGATGATGGATTGGTGCTGCGATAATTCACCGCGATGATCACTAGCCCAAATGCCGCCGTGCATGCCGACGCAGTGCAGACCTTGTCCGGCTGGGCACCCGACGACCCTGGACAGCAGGCGCTGTGCCAGGCCTTTCTCGGCTTCCTGGCGGCCCGCCCGGATGCCTGCGCTCGATCTTGCGTACCCGGCCATCTGACCGCTTCGGCCGTGGTGGTCTCGCACGACGGCACGCACGTGCTGCTGACCCTGCATCCCCGCGTCGGGCGTTGGGTGCAGCTGGGCGGGCACTGTGAGGAGGGTGACGCCGGACTCGCCGCGGCAGCGCTGCGGGAGGCGACCGAGGAGTCCGGTATCGGCGATCTGGAGATCGATCCGCGGCCGCTGCATCTGGACGTGCACCCGCTCACCTGCTCGCTGGGTGTGCCCACCAGGCATTTCGATGTCCGCTTCCTGCTGCGCGCCCCACCCGGCGTAACGCCGGTAATCAGCTCAGAGTCGATCGACCTGGCCTGGTGGCCCATCCACTCCCTCCCTCCCGACCTAGCCTCCCTGCTCCCCGTTATGGAGACATATCGGGCTCTTTAGGAGCCCGCTCAGCCCGTTATGGCTCCATATCGGGGAGGGAACATGAGCGTCGTTCGGTCGTTGATGTTGTTCGGGATTGCCGCCGTCGCGGAGATCGGTGGCGCCTGGCTGGTCTGGCAGGGCTGGCGAGAACACCGCGGCCCGGCGTGGATCGCCGCGGGTGTGATCGCGCTGGGGTGCTACGGGTTCATCGCCACGTTCCAGCCTGACCCGCACTTCGGCCGGATCCTGGCCGCCTACGGTGGGGTCTTCGTGGCCGGTTCGCTGGCCTGGGGCATGATCGTGGACAGGTTCCATCCCGATCGGTGGGACTACCTGGGAGCGGCTACCTGCCTGCTGGGCGTCGCCATCATCATGTACGCCCCCCGGCCGTGAACGGATCAACTCGACGAGTTGGGCACCGCCTCGACGAGACTGACCATGCCGGCACTGGGCACGATGCGGGTCAGGCGAAGCCCTACCCCGCCGAACAACGCGTGGTACTCCGCTTCGGTGCGTTGGCGACCACCAGCGGTCATCACCAGCATCTCCAGATCCGCAAGTTTGCCCAGCGACGGCTCCCGGCCTTCCGGCAGCACGATCTCCGCGAGCAGCACGCAGGCGGAACCGCCCATCGCGGCACGGCAGCGACCCAGGATCTGCGCTGCCCGGTCGTCGTCCCAGTCGTGGATGACGTTGCTCAACAGGTAGGCATCGCCACCTTCCGGTACCGACTCGAAGAAGTCCCCGCTGACCACCTTGCAGCGATCGACGATCTCCACGCGCGATAGCTCGTCACCGGACTCGGCCACCACTGTCGGGATGTCGAAGAGCACTCCCTGGAGATTCGGGTTGGCCGACAGGATTGCGGCGAGTAGACCGCCGCGCCCGCCGCCGACATCCACGATGGTGCGGAACCGGCTGAAGTCGTACGCCTTGACGATGCTGGCCGTCTCCGCGGTGGAGATCGAGGTCATGGCCGCATCGAAGACCGCCGCGTCTTCGGGGTGCTCGGCCAGATACTCGAAGACCTCCTTGCCGTGCACCCGGTCAAACGCCGATTGCCCGGTACGGACCGTCTCGTATAGGTCGGTCCAGGGGTAGCGGTGAAACGGCATCCCGACCATCGTCGCCCAGCCCCGCAGCGAGCCGGGCACGTCGCTGCGCAGCAGCTCCCCGACCGGGGTCAGGGCGAACTGCCGGTCCTCCAGCTCAGCGACGACGCCGACATCACCCAGTGCGCGCAGCAACCGGTACAGCGCTGGGCCGTGCGCACCGACCAGACCGGCAATGTCGTCAACCTGCCGCGGTCCGGCGGCCAGCGTGTCCGCGACACCGAACCGGGCGATCACGCTGATCGCCTGGGACACCAGCGCACCGAAGGTCAACTGGCGCATCGTGACCGCGGGCGGTGGCTCCGCTGAGGCGGGAGCTGAATTCGGGCCGGTTGTCTCGCCGACTGCCATCTGCGACCCCACTTCGACTGCGCCGAGGCCTGCCGGATGTTCACCGGAGTGACCCGGTCTCAAGGTAGTGGCGGGGTGAGCGAGCCGAAAGTGTCAGAGGTACGTGCTTGGCTGAGCCCGCAACCAACCAAGGAGGTTCTCATGCCGATCCGTACCACCCCCTGGCCAGCAGGCACACCGTGCTGGGTAGACCTCGCCGTTGCCGATGTCGACGCCGCAAAGGACTTTTACGCCGCCGTTTTGAGCTGGACCTACATCGATAGCGGCGAGGAGTTCGGTCACTATCAGATGTGTCAACGCGACGGCCACTTCGCAGCGGGCATCGGCCCCCAGCAGAGTCCAGACCAGCCGCCGGCGTGGACGACCTACCTCGCCAGCGACGCTGTGGACCGTAGCGCGCAGCAGATCGCCGACAATGGCGGGAAAGTCCTCGCCGGCCCCTTCGACGTGCCCGGTGCGGGCCGGATGTGCATCGCGCTGGACGCGCAGGGCGCCGTCTTCGGGGTATGGCAGGCCGGGGGTCACATCGGCGCGCAGGTCTACAACGAGCCCGGATCGCTCGTGTGGAATGAAGCCGCAGTACCCGATCCCGGCGCGGGCAGGCAGTTTTACGCTGCGGTGTTCGGCTACTCCTACCAGTCTGTCGAAGGCGCCGGCTCGGAGTACACGACCTTCCATCGAGGTGGCGATCCGCTCGGCGGCATCGGCGGGTTGGACTACCGGCCACCGGATACACCGCCGCACTGGATGGCCTATTTCACGGTCGCCGACGCCGATGCCGCGGTAGCCGCGGCCACCGAGCGCGGCGCGACAGTGCTCAGTGGACCCCGCGACACTCCCTACGGCCGGATGGCGTCGATCACAGATCCACAGGGAGCCACTTTTTCGATCATGGCTGCGGTGCCGCCCAGCTGATCAGGCCGTCCGCAACGCTGCGCCGGACGGCGAGGCGGGCTCGGCGTGGGACATCACCACACCTTGCTGCCCGCCGTCCGGCAGCCGCCGCCCTGCACGACTTCGGCCCAGTTCACCGCGCACACCACGGCACCGCCGAGTAGTCCTGCAACCCGATCATGACCCGGCTCCCGGTAAAGCAACGCCAGCACCGCGCTGGCGTCCAGCACCGGGGTCACGCCGGCCGCTCCCTG
>DASUVX010000185.1:0-7203 GCA_036378735.1 Pseudonocardiaceae bacterium
AGGGTCACCCTCCAACCGGCACATCCTCACCGCGTCGTCGCACACCAAACCCGCTGGCCCCCACCAACAGCCACCCCTACCGTGCACACGCCAAATGACGCCAACCCCACACTCGGTGATCACGCGGAATGACGCTCAACAGGCAGCGAACTGAGCACCTGCGAGATCTTCTTCTTTGACCACCACCTGTGCCACGCGGCACAAGCGTACTTTCTCAATACCTGCGACACGGCTGACATCCTTGTGATCGACGGCTCTGGGGGAGCCGGGTCCATTTCGCTTTTTCATGCCGACCAGGGCAAGTTCCGTCTGCTGGAGAGGTATGACAATCGGTGGTCACTGGGGGCCTTTTATCAGGCGGCGGCGGCCTACGCCACGTTGAGCTGGTGGGGTGCAGGCAAGCTGATGGGGTTGAGCTCGTACGGACGTCCCAGCAATCGCCGGTTCATAACCTTCGACCCTGGGAACGCGCGTTTTCAGCTCGAAGGACGGCTACGTGGCGCGGTGACTGGCGACCTGAACGACGAGTGGTGGGCACCGCATGGCTGAAGACCTTTGAGGCGAGCGTCTTTCCGTACACGTCGTCCTCAGCTAACACGTTTGACTACGCACCGTTCGCCGCCGACGTGCAGACGACGCTGGAAGAACTCAGCCTGGGTATGACGGCACGACTACGCCAACTGTCCGGAGAGGACACACTCCTGCTGTGCGGTGGTGTCGCGCTCAATGCCCATATGAACCGTCGGATCGCCCGCGAAAGCGGCTACCGTCGGGTGTCGGCTACGGTCGCTCCCAATGACGGCGGCACCGCCTTGGGCGCGGCCTTACTCGCGGAATGTCTGACTGGGACAATCCCACGGCCGCTGTCTGGCGCTGACGCTCAGTCGATCTTCTTGGGCCCGGCGGTGGCCACCAAAGCGATCGAGACGGCACTGGACCGCCATGGGATCGCTGCGCAGGCGATGGAGCCGGACAGACTGCGCTCGCAGGTGGCCACCGCACTCGATCGGGGCGAGATCGTGGCTTGGTTCGACGGACCCAACGAATTCGGACCCCGAGCGCTCGGCGCGCGGAGCCTGCTGGCCTCCCCCGTCGACCGGACCACGCTGGACCGGCTGAACAGGATAAAAGGCCGCGAGCCGTGGCGACCAGCCGCGTTGTCCCTCACGGCAGCCGGCTTTCGTTCCCTCGATATGGAGCCGCCAGTGCGCGGCCTCAGTGACTATATGTTGTGTACGCATCGCATTGGTGAGGCTCGCTCGCATCGGGCCGTGGCTGGAGTGCACGTCGATGGCACCAGCCGGGCACAATACGTCCCCGATGATGCAGACGGCTTCGGTGCTCTGCTGGCAGCAATAGGCGACGAAGCCGGGGTTCTCGGTGTGGTTAACACTTCGCTCAACACTCGGGGTCAGCCCATGGTGCTGACCCCAGGCCAGGCCGTCGAGCTGATGGTCGGGACGCCAGAGATCGACGTCCTCGCCATGCCGCCGTATTTCGTGCGACGCTGTTGAGCAATCGCTTACCCGGTAAGAGAAAAAGTGCAGTGCTCGTTACGGCCGCGGCGGAAACCGAGCAAATCGGAAAAATCAGGTTGCTCCGCTCTTTATCTGGTCACTATCGCTTCCGTCTGAGCTGTTCGGCGCCTCAAGTATTGATTGAGGGGAGTCAGGGTGCCGAGTCTACAAATTTACTGCTCGATTCCTCGACCGGTGTTGTGCAAGATATGTGCCCGGTGTTGACGATTGGCTGGGCGGCTTGGTTAGCGATAGCCCGCATCTCGGCGTCGACCATGACGGCGGCCAGTTCAGGCACGAGCACGGGTCGACTGGCACGACCACCGACAGCACAGCGCCTCCCACGACCTGACACCAGCGGAATACGAACTGATCCACTACGGTCAACACCCGGCACCTACTGAGGCTGGAGTCTCCACAACCTGGGTCTCCGGAAACGCCGGGGCGCTTCAACATGGCCGGTGAATCTGAAAAGAGATGATGATGGTCACGCCGCAGAAGGTCAATGAGGCATTGAGGTTTCCCACGCTGGTCAGCGTAGTCATCCCAGCTCGCAACGTCGCCACAGTGATCCTCAACCAGCTCGACGCCCTCTCCCGACAGGACTATCGCGGAGCCTGGGAAGTCATCGTTTCTGACAATGGATCCACAGACGGCACCGCCGAGGCCGCCGCCAGCTGTGCAGATAAGCTGCCCAGATTCCAAACGGTATGGGCTGGAACCCACGTCGGAGTCAGTCACGCCCGTAATATCGGCGCGCAAACTGCACGCGGTGACTTCATTGTCTTCTGCGACGCAGATGACGCAGCAACATCTAGCTGGCTACGCGCCATGGTTGCGACAGCCCACACAGCGGACGTCGTCGGCGGCTGGTTGGACCATACAGCCTTAAATCCCTTGCCAGCACGGCTGTGGCGACCCGAGAATTCGCGGGAGACACTGCCTATCGCGCTTGACTTTCTGCCCTACGCAGTAGGTGCGACATTAGGTGTGCGCGCCGTTGTCTTGCGTGCGCTCGGGGGTTTCAACGAGTCCTACTTGAGCGGAGGGGACGATGTCGAGTTTAGCTGGCGGGCTCAGCTTGCTGGTTACACCCTGGGTTTTGCCTCTGACGCTGTGATGCAATACCGACTCCGCGAACAGCTTTGCCAGCTAGCGAGACAAGGCTACGGGTACGGACATGCTGATGCACTCCTTTATCGAGACTTCCGATCATACGGGCTCGCACCATTCGACGCTCGAATCACCGTTCGCCAATGGATCCATCTTGCCCGCCATCTCCCAGAAATATTCCACCGCGACTCCGCCGGTGACTGGATCTATCGGGCGGCGTGGCGTTTCGGACGGGTTATAGGAAGCCTGCGCTACCACGTCCTATGTCTGTAGCCGACGAACCGGACACAATTTCGTGGGTTGGCGCTCATGAAATTCCCTAGGTCTGATGGGTTGTCGCTCATGTAATTCCCAGGGCGGTACTCACGTAATTCCCCTGCGTGTCGTGCCGCGGGCGGGTTCCTCGCAACCAGAAGTCTGCCCCGGTCCTGATCAGCGACCGGGGGTGAGATGGCGAGGAGAATGTTCGACGTGATGAATATGACCGAGATCTTGGTCCACTGGTATGCGGATCGTTCACAGAGCGAGATCGCGACCAGTCTGGGGCGTGGACCGCAAGACAATCGGGAAGTACCTGGCTCCGGGGATCGCGGCGGGCCTGTTGACCGTCGTTCCGGATGACGACGTCGGGGTTGCTGTCCGTCATTGAGGTTGCGGACCGGTGCCGGAGGCCTGGTTGGTGTGTTGATCTGTCTCGTCGTCACCGTCACTGCGCCGAGCGGGTTGAGTGGAGACGACGACGGCCCTCCCGCTTGTGTCGTGGAGGACCGCTGCGGGAGGGCCGTGCTGGATGCGCGGAGGCACCCGCTGGTGACGGTAGAGGCTGATCAGGTTCGGGTCGAGTCGCGGTTGGCGTCGGGGCAGGTGGTCTGTCCGGATTGTCTGGGCGCGTTGCGTCCGTGGGGGTGGGCGCGCCCGCGCGGTGTCCATGGTCTTGCGGGGGTGTTGCACCCGCGGCGGGCCCGTTGCTCCGTGTGTCTGGTCACCCATGTCCTGTTGCCGGTCACGGTGTTGCTGCGGCGTGCGTATGGGGTCGAGGTGATCGGTGCGGCGCTGGTGGCCCGGGTGGGCGGGTCGGGGCATCGGGTGATCGGGCCGACGCTGGGGGTTCCGGCGGCGACGGTGCGGGGCTGGCTGCGGGTGATGGGCGCTCGGTTGGAGGCGGTGCGGACACGGTTGCTGGTGGTGGCCCACCGCGCCGGGGTGGACCAGCCGGTGCCCAAGGCCCTGGGCTGTCCGTGGCGCGACGTACTCGCCGCGTTGGGGGCGGCGGCCGCCGCGGTGACTGGCCGGTTCGGCGTGTTCGGGGTCCTCGGCCCGGTGACGGCCTGGCAGGTCGCCGCGGCCTGCTCGGCTGGTCGGCTCCTGTCGCCGGGCTGGCCGCCACGACATCTGGGTAGCACCGGCAACACCAGTCGCCTCTGACGCGGCCGGTGGTTGTCCCGAAATCCTCGCCAGGTCACCGCTCGACCGGTCACGGCCGGGCATTTCCTTGGCGAATCGAGGTTTTCGTGGTGAGCACGCACGAGCAGGACGGCGTCACGCGCCGGGCGCGGGCACAGCAGGTGGCGTTGTTCCGCTATCAGCTGATCTGTCCTGCGCTGGAGGCTGGCTTGTCGACCAAGGCGCGGGGCCGGGTGGTGCGGGAGATCGCCGCCCGCGTCCATCAAGGTCCCTTTGGTGGCCAGCACCGCTACTCCCGCGACTCTTTGGATCGTTGGATCCGTCGTTACCGCGCCGGCGGGTTCGATGCGCTGACCCCGTCGCTGCGCCAGCCCGGCACCCGCATCGACACCGGGGTGCTAGAGCTGGCGGTGGCACTGAAGCGGGAGAACCCCGACCGGACCGCCGCGCAGGTCGCCCGGATCCTGCGGGCCTCGGGTGGCTATTCGCCCTCGGAGTCCACGCTGCTGCGGCTGTTTCACCGCCGCGAGTTGATGGTCCCCGCCGCTGGCGGCGGTGTGGTGTTCGGTCGGTTCGAGGCCGAGACACCCAACGAGCGGTGGGTGGGTGATGCGTTGCACGGGCCGCGGGTCGGTGGCCGAAAAACGTACCTCTTTGCTTTTTTGGACGATCATTCTCGTCTCGCGGTGGGCTACCGGTTCGGGTTCGCCGAGGACACCGTGCGCCTGGCCGCCGCGCTGGAACCGGCGCTGGCCTCCCGCGGCGTCCCGGCCAGCACCTACGTTGACAACGGGTCCGCTTTCGTCGACTCCTGGCTGCTGCGGGCCTGCGCCACACTCGGGATCCGGCTGGTGCATTCGACCCCGCACCGGCCACAAGGCCGCGGGAAGATCGAACGTTTCTTTCGCGGCGTGCGGGATCAGTTCCTCGTCGAAGTCGCCGACACCAGCGCCGCCGAGCTGGCCGAGCGAGGGCTCACCCCGGCCGCGGCGCTACTGGAACTCAACGGCCTTTTCACCGCCTGGATCGAAAGTGTCTACCACCACCGGGTGCATTCAGAGACCGGACAAACACCGCTGGCCCGCTGGAATGATGGGTGGGACCGGCTCGGCCACGGCCCGATCATGGCCTCGGCGCAGGCGTTGACCGAGGCGTTTTTGTGGTCGGCGCAGCGCACCGTCACCAAAACCGCGACCGTGTCGCTGCACGGCAACACCTACCAGGTCGAGGCCGCGCTGGCCGGACGCAAAGTGGAACTGGTGTTCTCCCCGTTCAACTTGGAGGTCATCGAGGTCCGCCACGGCGACCGCACCTACGGCCACGCCGTGCCCTATCGGATCACCCGCCACGCCCACCCCAAGACCCGACCCGAAACACCCGAGCCCACACCAGCCCCGGCCACCGGCATCGCCTACCTGCAACTGGTCGCCGACGCCCACCACCAGCAGGTCGCCGGCGACGACCGCATCGGCTTCGACGCGCTCTACTCCCGCACCGAACACCATCCCCAACCCAGCCCCGAGCAGCCCTCGCTCACCGACCCCACCGACAACGAGCACAGCCAGCAGGTCAACCGATGACAATTCAGCGTCTGCAGTCACACTGGGGTTTCACGACCATGCCCTTCGGTCGCGGGCTGGCCCCCTCGATGCTGCACCGCCACGGCGGACACGCCGAAGCGGTAGCCCGCATCGCCTGGTGCATCGACCAACACGCCCTCGGGGTGATCACCGGTGAGGTCGGTGCCGGCAAAACCGTCGCCGTCCGCGCCGCCACCGCCGCCCTGGACCCCTCCCGACACGTGATCATCTACCTACCCAACCCCTCAGTCGGGGTCCGGGGCATGCTGCACCACATCGTCTCCGCGCTCGGGCACGTGCCCAGTTTCTACAGCGCCACCCTCGTCCCCCAAGCCGCCGACGCACTCGCCGCCGAACACGCTGAAAGAGGACGAAGCCCCGTGGTGCTCATCGACGAAGCCCACCTCCTGGACAACCAGCAAATGGAAGCCGTGCGCATGCTCACCAACCACGACATGGACTCCGGTGCCCCATTCGCGGCCGTGCTGATCGGGCAACCCACCCTGCGCCAACGCCTCCGCCTCGGCGTGCTCGCTGCCCTGGACCAGCGGATATCAGTGCGCTACACCCTCGCCGGCATGAACGCGACCGAAACCGCCGACTACATCACCCACCACCTCAAAATCGCCGGCCGCACCGACACC
Source organism: Pseudonocardiaceae bacterium (assembly GCA_036378735.1). Lineage (GTDB taxonomy): Bacteria > Actinomycetota > Actinomycetes > Mycobacteriales > Pseudonocardiaceae. Next base: position 6,259 of record DASUVX010000185.1, read on the forward strand.
CTATTCAGCGCCGATGCCATCACCCTGATCCACAACGCCTCCCGCGGCCACCCCCGCGCCGTGAACAACCTCGCCGTCAACGCCCTCACCGCGGCATTCGCCCGCAACAACCCCATCGTCGATGAGAAAGCCGCCCGAACCGCGATCTCCGAAACCGGCGCCGACTGACCCCACACCCAGCGCCCGTCACCAAACCGAGCACTCCATCACCAAACCGACCAAAGCCCCGCCCACCACCACCGGGCGGGGCTTTCTCACACCCCAATCATCGGCAACACCGACGAAGGCATCATCGGCAAGATCAACGACGGACAACAAGCAGGCGTATCCACCGCTTCGCGAGTGTTGTGCTGTGTGTGGTTGTCGCTGTGGTGTCCGCTGCGGCTTGTGACGGTCATGGCTGGGGTGGTCTACACCGTAGTTGTGCCGGGATCTCACCATGGAGCGCGTCAGCTGGAGGGCTGTTGACGTTCGCAATTCTGTTATCGATTTTACCGTTACTGAGGTGCCAGCGGGGATCGAGCTATCGTCGGGAACTGCATTGGGGAGGTGGAGATGGTGCGCATTGCGGCGCGTTCGGATAACCAAGTGCTCAAGGCGCCCCGGCGGACGCGGCAGGCGTCGGTCGCGATGAAGGGATCGGAACGTCACGATGTTAGTCCAGTGCTTGCCGAGGTGCCCGGTGAGAGCGTCCCGTGGACTATTGAGAGTGTCGAGGATCCACACGAGTCGGTGGGTGAGATCGAACAGCCGGTGGATTTCGTTTGGGACGAGGAAGATTCGGAGGCGCTGCGGCGAGTCCGTAAGGAAGCGGAACTGACCATCTCAGCCGATTCGGTGCGCGCGTATCTTAAGCAGATTGGCAAGATCCCCCTTCTTAACGCTGAGGAAGAAGTCCAGCTCGCCCAGCGCATCGAGGCGGGACTGTTTGCTGCCGAGCGGCTA
>DASUVX010000186.1:0-3072 GCA_036378735.1 Pseudonocardiaceae bacterium
GCCACCTTCGGGGAGTTCCTGGCCTGGATCATCGGCTGGAACCTGGTGCTGGAATTGGCGATCGGCGCCGCGGTGGTGGCCAAGGGCTGGTCGAGTTATCTGGGCACCGTGTTCGGATTCGCCGGGGGCACGGCGAAATTCGGGTCGCACCAGGTGGACTGGGGCGCATTGGTGATCGTCGCGGGGGTGGCCACCCTGCTCGCGCTGGGCACCAAGTTGTCATCGAGGTTTTCCGCGGTCATCACCGCGATCAAGGTGTCGGTGGTGATCTTCGTCGTGGTGGTCGGCGTCTTCTACATCAAGCGCGCCAACTACTCGCCGTTCATCCCGAAGGCGGAGGCCGGCAGCGAGGCCAAGGGCATCGACCAGTCCGTCCTGTCGTTGCTGACCGGCGCGCACAGCAGCCACTACGGCTGGTACGGCGTGCTGGCGGGGGCGTCCATCGTGTTCTTCGCGTTCATCGGGTTCGACATTGTCGCCACCATGGCCGAGGAGACCAAGAATCCGCAGCGCGACGTGCCGCGCGGCATCCTGGCGTCGCTGGGCATCGTCACCCTGCTCTACGTCGCCGTCGCCGTCGTGCTGTCCGGCATGGTCTCCTACACCCAACTCAAGACCGTCCCCGGCCACGGGCAGGCGAACCTGGCCACCGCGTTCACCGCGAACGGCGTCCACTGGGCGAGCAAGATCATCTCCATCGGCGCGCTGGCGGGACTGACCACCGTGGTGATGGTGCTGATGCTCGGCCAGTGCCGGGTCCTGTTCGCGATGGCACGCGACGGGCTGCTGCCCCGGTCGCTCGCGAAGACCGGTGCGCGGGGCACCCCGGTTCGGATCACCGTGCTGGTGGCCCTCGTGGTGGCCGTGACCGCGTCGGTGTTTCCCATCACCAAGCTGGAGGAGATGGTGAACGTCGGAACCCTGTTCGCCTTCGTCCTGGTGTCTGCCGGGGTGATGGTGTTGCGCCGGACCAGGCCGGACCTGGAGCGCGGCTTCAAGGCGCCGTGGGTGCCGCTGCTCCCGATCGCCTCGATCGCCGCGTGCGTGTGGCTGATGCTCAACCTGACCGCCCTCACCTGGGTGCGGTTCGGGGTGTGGCTGGTGATCGGCACGGCGATCTACGGCGGTTATGGCTATTGGCATTCGGCGCAGGGCCGGCGTGCGGAGCGGGAGGTGGAGCGCAGCGAATCCCTCGAGGTCGATCCGCCTAGCCCCGTTCCCTAACCAGTCGCTTTACAAATTAGTGTCTTTTGTCTAGACAGAAGACGTAAACGCCGGTATTGTCCAACCTCAACGTGGTGTGACTCACAAGGAGGTTTGGCATATGACCACATTCGAACCGCAACTGAGCCAAGAATCCGAGCCGACGGTCTGGCGGGACAAGAAGCGCCGCCTGTGGCTGATGGGGCTGATCGCCCCGACGGCGTTGTTCGTGATGCTGCCGCTCATGTGGGGCCTCAACCGGCTGGGCTGGCACGGCGCCGCGCAGGTGCCGCTGTGGATCGGGCCGCTCCTGCTCTGGGTCCTGCTGCCGATCCTCGACCTGCGTTTCGGACCCGACGGGCAGAACCCGCCCGATGAGGTGATGGAGCAGCTGGAGAACGACAAGTACTACCGCTACTGCACCTACATCTACATCCCGTTCCAATACCTCAGCGTCGTCATGGGCGCCTACCTCTTCACCGCCTCGAACCTGCACTGGCTCGGTTTTGACGGCGGTCTCGGCTGGGCCGGCAAGCTGGGGCTGGCGCTGTCGGTAGGCGTGCTCGGCGGCGTCGGCATCAACACCGCGCACGAGATGGGCCACAAGAAGGACTCGCTGGAGCGCTGGCTGTCCAAGATCACCCTGGCCCAGACCTGGTACGGGCACTTCTACATCGAGCACAACCGCGGCCACCACGTGCGGGTGGCCACCCCGGAGGACCCCGCGTCGGCGCGCTTCGGCGAGACCTTCTGGGAGTTCTTGCCGCGCAGCGTCTTCGGAAGCCTGCGGTCGTCGCTGCGGCTGGAGGCCCAACGGATCCGCCGGCAGGGCTCCAGCCCGTGGCACCCCAGGACGTATCTGTCCAACGACGTCCTCAACGCCTGGATGATGTCGGTGGTGCTGTGGGGCGTGCTGATCGCGATCTTCGGCCCCGCGCTGATCCCCTTCGTGATCATCCAGGCGGTCTTCGGCTTCAGCCTGCTGGAATCGGTCAACTACCTGGAGCACTACGGCCTGCTGCGGCAGAAGAACTCGAGCGGCCGCTACGAGCGCTGCACCCCGGTGCACAGCTGGAACTCCGACCACGTGGTGACCAACCTGTTCCTCTACCACCTGCAGCGGCACAGCGACCACCACGCCAACCCGACCCGTCGCTACCAGACGCTGCGCAGCATGGCGGGCGCGCCCAACCTGCCGAGCGGATACGCGTCGCTGATCTCGCTCACCTACTTCCCGCCGCTGTGGCGCAAGGTGATGGATCACCGGGTGCTTGCGCACTACGACGGCGACATCACCAAGGTCAACATCCAGCCGCGGCTGCGCGAGAAGCTGCTGGCCCGCTACGGGGCGACGGCATGACCGCATACCGCTGCCCCGGCTGCGATTACACCTACGACGAAGCGAAAGGCGCCCCGCGGGAAGGCCTTCGGCCGGGCACGCCCTTCAGCGACATCCCCGAAGACTGGTGCTGCCCCGACTGTGCGGTACGCGAGAAGGTCGACTTCGAAATTTGGACAGGAGTGAACCGATGAGCGAGGACTACAAGCTCTACATCTGCGTGCAGTGCGGGTTCGAGTACGACGAGGCCAAGGGCTGGCCGGAGGACGGCATCGCCCCCGGCACCCGCTGGGACGACATCCCGGAGGATTGGAGCTGCCCGGATTGCGGCGCGGCGAAGACCGACTTCGAGATGGTGGAGGTGGTACGGCCCTGAGCGCTGCGAAAGCCGCTATTGTCGCGCCTGTGAAGCGGATGCCGTACGCCGAGGCGTCGCGCGCCCTGCTGCGTGATTCGGTGCTCGATGCGATGCGGGATCTGCTGCTGACCCGGGACTGGTCGGCCATCACCCTGTCCGACGTGGCGCGCGC
>DASUVX010000187.1:0-6065 GCA_036378735.1 Pseudonocardiaceae bacterium
TTCGAAGCGGTCCACGGCCTGGATCAATCCTATCGTGGCGATCTGGATAAGATCCTCTGGAGGCTCACCGCGGCCGGCAAACCGACGCGGACTGTCAATGGGCCCCGGTGGCGCCGCCGGCCAGTCGTGCCCGGTCTCAGGGCCATGTAACCGGTACCCCCTATATTCATGCTGACGCGATGGGAATCAGGCCGCGTCAGCATCGTGATCGCAATCGTCCCGATCACCGAGGCCTTGCGGACCGTTGAGATCAGCAATAATCGGGTCGATAGCTGGCTTCCTCATCGACGGCAGCTATAAATCGAGCTACTAGCTAGCTGCAAAAAGGAAAACCCGCTAGCCGGAATGCACTCGATGCGCCTGACACGGGTAAAGTTCTCCAGCCCAAGCCGCATCATCAGCCATGGTGGAGCAACAGTGCCGCCACAACGTTGTCCCAAGGCGCCGGTGTAGCTAGGCGGCACGATCCTGACAGGAGGGTGCAACGTCTTCCGGGAAGCTGAGAATCGCATCGATCAACCGCTGAGTGCGTGTCCCGGACCGCAACCACAAGGGCAGGTCCAGCTGCGCCATGACCTCGCTGGCCAGTACCTCACCGATGACATCTGGCCACAGCCGCTTCGCCTTGACCGCGGCCACGGCAGCCATCCGGTGCAGGGCGTATTGGTCGCCTCCAGCCAGTACACGCTTATCAGGCATCAACGGCTCCCTTAGGCTCCGGCCTCCAGCTTGCGACGGGAAGTCACTCCCACCGCGACCAGCCTGCCCTTCACATCGCTGCGGCACATCACCGCCAGCCCCCATCCGATTCTGGTGCTGCCCCGATCGTCGAGTACCAACTATCGGGTAGCAGCAGCTGCATCCCGAAAATCCGCACGATGCCGAAAGGTTTGCTGTGGTGGATTGCAGCCAGCCGGTAGATGGAGATGCCCGCATACCGGGAAGACTGATCATCGCAAAAGCGCCACCCTGGTCTATGACCGCGTATCCGTTAAGCAGGCAGCGGTCGCCGCTGAGGAGCTCGCCATGTGCTCTGGAGGAACGGCGTTGATCATCCTGCGGGTAGGCCGAAGCAGCACCGTGCACCTGAGTGGGTCAGCCAAGTCAGGGCCGCCACCCGACCGGCCAGCCAGGCCGGTGCCGCCACCGCCGCCTCGGTGGCGAAACTGGTTGCTGTTTGTGGGGATCTTGCTGACGGCGGTGTTGTTTTTGGTGCCGATCCCGACATCGAGCAACGTTACGCAGCTGAGCTACTCGCAGCTCAAAAGCGACATTGCTGCCGGGCAGGTAGCCTCCGTGGCGCTGAGTCCCGACGGCAGCGTCTCCGGCCAGCTGACCAACGGAACCAAGTTCACTTCCAGCTACCCGGTGGACTTGCACGATCCCCAGTTCGCTCAGCTGCTCGACCAGCACAACGTGCAGGTCACCGCCCCACCAGCACGGACGCCGATCTGGTCGGTGCTGCTGAACTTTCTGCCGCTGGCCGTCATCGTGGCGCTGTGGGTGTGGTCCGGCCGGGCGGCTAGCCGGCAACTGGCCGGTCTGGGTGGGATCGGTCGGTCCCGGGGCAAGGTGTATGACACCGAGCGGCCGGCGACGACTTTTGCCGATGTGGCCGGCTATGAGGGGGTCAAGCGGGAGATCAGCGAGGTGGTCGACTTCTTGCGGAACCCGGCGCGCTACCGGCGAGCCGGCGCGGTCGGCCCCAAGGGAGTCTTGATGGTCGGGCCACCTGGGACCGGCAAGACGCTGCTGGCGCGGGCGGTGGCTGGGCAGGCGGGTGTGCCGTTCATTTCGGTGACTGGCTCCAGCTTTGTCGAAATGTTCGTCGGTGTGGGAGCTGCCCGGGTGCGTGATTTGTTCGTTGACGCGCGCCGGCTGGCACCGTCGATCGTGTTCGTGGATGAGATCGATGCGATCGGGCAGCGCCGCGGCGGGGCGCTGGTCTCCAATGACGAGCGCGACCAGACCCTCAACCAGCTGCTGGCCGAGATGGATGGGTTCGACCCCGCAACCGGGGTGGTGGTCATCGCTGCCACCAACCGCCCCGAGGTGCTGGATCCGGCCTTGCTGCGTCCGGGCCGCTTCGACCGGCAGGTCGTGGTCCCGTTGCCTAACCAGCAGGAACGCCAAGCCATCCTGACCGTGCACAGCAACGGTAAGTCCCTGGGCCCAGATGTGGACCTGCGAGTCGTCGCGCGCGGCACGCCGGGGTTTTCCGGGGCCGATCTGGCCAACCTGGTCAACGAAGCCGCCATCTTTGCCGTCCGCGCAGGCCGGGACATGCTCGAAGCGCAAGATTTCGCCGAGGCCAGAGACCGGATCTTGCTGGGACGCCGGGACAGCTCCAATGCGCTGCTGCCCCAGGAGAAACACGCCGTGGCTGTCCATGAAAGTGGCCATGCGCTGGTCGCGGCGCTGTCGAAACACGGGGATCCGGTCGCCAAGGTCACCATTCTGCCCGCCGGGCAAGCCCTGGGCGTCACCGAGCAGCTGCCCATCGATGAGCGTCACCTGTATTCCGAGGGTTACCTGAAAGACTCGCTGGCTATCCGCATGGGCGGGCGAGCCGCTGAACTGCTCGTGTTCGGTGAAGCCTCCACCGGCGCGGCGAACGACCTGTCCGGCGCCACCGATCTGGCCACCCGGATGGTGCGCGAGTTCGGCATGAGCCCAGCGCTGGGTCCGGTCGGGTTCGCCTCGGGCAGCCGGATGTTCCTGGGTGGCGAGGAGGTCAAAAGCCGGCAATACGCCGAGGCCACCCAACGAGTCATCGACGAGGAGGTGGCCGCGTTGCTGCGCGAGGCCGAACAGCGCGCGGTCACCATGCTCACCAACCACCGTCGCGCACTGGACCGCCTCACCGACCTGCTGCTGGAACGGGAAACCATCGACGGCACCGTCGTCGACGACATCCTCGGCCGCACCCCCAGTCCCCAACAGCCAGCTGAGGAACCAGCCAAGTTGCCGATCCTGGCCACGATGGATGAGCCGCGGCTCCTTCGCCGTCCGGACACGGGACAGTGATCGTGGCCGCGCCCGTGCTTCCGGGCCCGCTGGGTGCCCTCGCTCCGGTGCTTAGCCAGTATGGCTACCTGGCCGTCGGCGGGCTTGTTGTGCTGGAGGATTTCGGGGTGCCCTCTCCGGGAGAGACGGTGCTGGTCGCCGCCGCGGTGTACGCGGGCACGGGTCAGCTCAATGTCGTTGCCGTAGCGGTGATCGGGTTCGTCGCCGCAGTGGTAGGCGACAACATCGGATTTGCGATTGGGCATTTCGGGGGCCGTCCGCTGGCGTTGCGCTTCGGCCGGTGCCTCATGCTCACCCGCAAGCGATTGGATCGGGCGGAGCGGTTTATCACCCGGCACGGCGGCAAGGTCGTGACCGCAGCCCGGTTCATCGAGGGGCTTCGCCAAGCCAATGGCATCATTGCCGGTATCACCCACATGCCGTGGCGGCAGTTTGGTGCGTACAACGCCCTGGGCGCCGCGCTTTGGGTGGGGGTGTGGACCAGCGTGGGCTACCTGGCTGGTAACCACATCGTCACTTTCTACGATACCGCCGGCCGCTACGAGATCTACCTGACTATCACCGTCAGCCTAATCATCCTTGCGGTGATCGCTCGGAACCTACTGTCCCACCGGGCAGCCTGCCAGCTCATCCAGCGCGAGACCAGGTGATTTCGTGTGGCGCTTTCTCCCAGACCGGGCAGCCACGCGCGACGCTCCCGTGACCGGTTACCCGATAGCTGCTACCGGGCAACCAGGGCAGCACGGTAGCTGGGTTGGGGGCTGGCGGTGATGCGTCGTGATGCTGGCGCAGGCAGGCTTGGGGAACACCGGAATGCGATTTCTTCGTGAGGGCGGCCTCGGACTTTGACTCTGACCTACAACGGCGATGGGCACACCGCCTGCCACCGCGGCAGCAGTTGCATCAATGTCGCAGTTGATGACTACCTCACCCGGGGCACACCGTCCCACCCAAGGGAACGGTGTGCCAACCCGACCTCCCAACCACCCAGCAAAATCCTGCTAGTGCACTGTAACCAACCGCTACGAATACTAAGTGACGGTGTAGCCATGTCTTACCTGCACTGCGCACCAACGACCCTGCAAAGCCACTCAACGACTCCTCGACGTATTGCTCCTTGGATAGTCGTATTGGCGGCTACAGTGTTGTTCCTCCTGCTGAGCGCCTGTGGACGCAATACCACAACGACCTCGCCGGCCACTGCACCGACGTCGGCTACGGCCGCGTCGACTATCACGGTGACTATCCAAAATTTTGTCTTCCACCCGGCGCACTTCACAGTCAGCCCAGGAGCCACCATCACCGTCATCAATGACGAGCAGGTGATCCACACTCTGACCGCCGATAACGGAGCGTTCAACTCGGGAGACGTGACAAAGGGCGTGCCCATCACTTTTCAGGCGCCTACTCAACCCGGCGCCTATCCCTTCCATGATCATCTTCGCCCTTACATCACCGGCGTTTTAACTGTTTCGTAAGCCCATCAACGCTGACGGACCCACCGGAGCTGGTCGGCCACAACGGTTGCAGGCGGTCGAGATTGCGGGTACGGGATACCTCAGATGTGGAGCGGGTGCTGTTCGGGCCGTACGCGGGGCGGCGGCCGGGTGGGATCCTCGTGCAGTTGTCGGGTCAACTGTGCCAGGGCCATCAGCAGGGCTAGCAGCATGAAGCCACATGCGGCAAGCAGGGCGTGGGAGACGGCTGTCGAGTAGTTGTGGCCGGTGCGGGTCAGGACGTGGTAGAAGATCGTCGCGAGGCTGGCGGTGCCGATCGCCGAGCCGATTCGCTGCATGGTTTGCACCGCGCCGCCGGCGACGCCGGCCATCTCCACGGGTACGTGTTGGAGGGTCAGCGTCATGTTGGGTGAGGTCACCATGCCGCCGCCGAGCCCGGCCAGCAGCAGGGGCCCGATGATGGCCCATTGCGCTGTGTTCCCGGTGGTGTGCCGGAGCGCCAGCGCGGTGGCGATTAGCCCGATCACCATGGTGGTCAGCCCGTAGACTGTCAGCCAGCGTCCGACCCGGGACACCAGCCGGCCGGCCACGATCGCTGAGGCGGCGACCCCGAGGGCGAAGGGGGTCACTGTCAGGCCTGAGCGCAGCGGCGAGTAGCCCAGCCCGTCCTGAAGAAACAGGGCGAGCACCAGGGGGATGCCGGTGAACCCGATGTAGTACACCAGGCCGATACTCGATCCCGCGGGGTAGCCGGGGGTGCGAGCCAGCCGTGGGTCCAGCAGCGGCCGGCGGCCGCGCTGCCCGGTGTGCAGCTCCCACCAGCAAAACGATGCCAGCAGCAGCGCAGCCACTCCCCACAGCGGCCATAGCCGGCCCCCGCCGCTGCCTTCGTCCACCACGGGTATCAGCAGGCTGAGTACGCCACCGCCGAGCAGAAGGGAACCGGGCAAATCCAGGTCCCTACTGTGCACATCGTCACCGGTACGGGAGGGGACAAACCGGGTCGCCAGTACCAGTGCGATAAGGCCGATGGGCACGTTGACGTAGAACACCCAGCGCCAGTTGTCGGGGCCGGTCGTCAGGGCCATGATCAGCCCACCGACCACCGGGCCGGCCGCGGTGGCCAGCCCGATCGTTGCGCCGAGGATCCCGAACGCGCGGCCGCGTTCGGCGCCGGAGAACAGCTCCTGGATCAGCCCTGAGTTCTGCGGGATGAGCATGCCGCCGGCGACGCCTTGAAGTAGCCGAGCGGCGACAAGTAGCCGGATGTCCGGTGCCGCGCCGGTCAGGGCGCTGGTGACGACAAACGCCGATAGAGCGATCAGGAACATGCGGTGCCGGCCGAGGGCATCGCCGAGCCGGCCCGCTGGCACCAAGGTCAGCCCCAGAGTTAAGGCATAGCCTGACACGACCCACTGCGCGGTGGCCGCCGACACCCCAAGCCCGCGTTCGATGGACGGCAATGCGACGTTGACGATGCTGACATCAAGCAAGGCCATAAACGCCGCAAACTGGGTTACCGCCAACGCCCGCCACCGCCCCGGATCGGGCACCTCCTGGCCCAACCGGTGCCCGGCGTTG
>DASUVX010000188.1:0-31315 GCA_036378735.1 Pseudonocardiaceae bacterium
GCAGGCGGTCCTGAGTTACCTGCAAGTCCGGGGAGTTATCCGCGAAGCCCACAATCGCCAGCCGAGTCCAGGTCCCGTGGTCTTGCCACAACGTACGCATGTTGTCATGCAGCGCGCTTGCCTTGGGGCTCGGAGCCTGCGCAGCAGTCCCAGCCTGCGATCCCCCAGTCTGTGATCCGGATTGCCCACCGCAGGCGGCTGCGGCGAGGGCTATCGCGGCGATGCCCACCGCGAACCGTGCGCCGATAGAACGCCAGATAGTACTCATCACGACCCCTCTATAACTCTAACGATGACGTTAAAAGTTAGTACTATGCTCGCCGCAAGCCAGCCGCTAGAAGGGGGACTGTTTGCCTGACAAGCGCACCTGCTTGCAGGGGCTGTGTGCACCGCTGTTCAGCACTGCGTGACACGCGCCGAGACATCCTTAATAGAGGTTTCAGTCATACCGGCCTTAATAGAGATTTCAGTCCTCCAGCGGGCTTGATCTGGACCTGTGGGCGTCCTCACCGTCCGCCGATAGCGTGAGCGAAGATCGGAAGGGATCGTTCGACCATCTCGTCGGTGGCTGTGAGGCAGATGCGGAAGTAACCCGGCAGCTCGATGACGTGACCGGGCAGGACGGCAACGCCCTGCCGGGCCAGAAGCGCACAAAAGGCACGGTCGTCGGCCACGGGGGCCCGGGGTAGCAGGTAGAAGGTCGCCTCGGGGCTCTGCACTTGGTAGCCCTGTTCTTGCAACCCTGCCACCATGCGGTCACGACGGCGCTGGATCGCCGCGACGTCGACGAGGAGGCCGTCGATATCGGGTAGGGCGTATTGCATAACCGCGTCCGGCATCGCCAGCCCGGAGGACAACAGGACGTGGAAAACGGCTTTACGCATGGCCTCGATCTGGGGCAGACCGGGTGCTAAAGCGAGGTAGCCGAGCCGTTGGCCGGGGGTTAGCGTGCTTTTGCTGTAGGTGCGGGCGAGCATGGAGTAGAGGTGGAAGCTGCCGGGGCTGACGAAGCTGCGCCCGTCGAAGAGGATGCGGCTGTACGCCTCATCGGAAATTACCCAGATCGGTCGGCCGTAACGTTCTGCGGCCTCGGCGAGCCTGTCGGCCAGACGCTGCAGGGCGGTTGCCGGGTAGATGCGGCCGGTGGGGTTGTGCGGGGTGTTCATCAGCACGGCGCGGGTGCGTGGGCCGAGCGCGGCGGCGATGGCGTCGACGTCCAGGTCAAAGTCGGGGGGTTCGAGGCGGGCCCGGACCGGCGTGGCGCCGCTGGAAAGGATCATCGCCTCGTAAAAGAACCACGGTGGGCTTATGAAGACGACCTCATCACCGGGGTCCACCACGGTGAGCAGCGCTAGTGCGATGGCTCCGCCGGCGCCGCGCGTGAGGAAGATGTCCTCGGCAGCAAAGACCCCGCCCAACTCCGCGGTCAGTGAGGCTGCCGCAGCCTGGCGCGCGGGCTCGTGGGCGAAACAGTAGGCAAACCAGTCAGGTGAACTGGGAACGCTACATCGCCGCAGCACATCAACAAATCCCGGTGGGGGCAGTTCTTGCGGATCACCGGTCATGAAGTCGGCGATTACCGGCTGCACCCTCTGGGGCGGCGAGTGCAGCACCGTCTCGAAGAAGGGATGCAGTGCCTGCTGCACCGCTCCGACGCGTCTAGCGATCATCGGCTCGACCATCTCGACCACCTTTCGGTGCAGTGCCACCCGCCGCGATGCAGGCCCGGGCTCCCCACTTCGGACCGGATCAGCGCACGTGGTGAGCTCCGATGACCACCAACTCCTCGTCACGCTGTCCGGGTTCGATCAAACCGCGAGCTTCGAGCATCGCGGCCCGGGCGCGCATGACCGGGCCAAAAACCACCCTGCATCGGGCGAGAATCTCGGCCTGTAGACCACTATCAGCGAAGCGCTTGAGTGTGATGTCCTCGTCGCAGACTGCGGAGTGGACCAGCAACATCATGCCACCTGGTGCCAGGAGTGCGGGTCCTTCGGTGCAGATGCGGTCCAGGATGATCCGTCCGTCGGGGCCACCATCCCGGCAGCGGCTGATCCGGTGTCGGCCCAGAACATCAGTGGACGCGGGCACATACGGTGGGTTAGCCACAATGAGATCGAAGGACTGGCTTGCCACAGGCTCACACAAATCCCCCCGATGTACCGTGCACGCCACCCGATGCAAGCGGCTGTTAAGCCATGCCGCGGCCACCGAGCGCAGCGACAAACCCACCGCAGTCACCGACGCGGCGCCGCACCGGGCGGCAGCCAGCGCGAGCCCCCCGGTACCGGTCCCGACATCCAGCACACGCCGCCCCACCGCGTAACCGCCCGCACGCAGAACATCGATCAACAAGGAGGTGTCGCTGTCGGCGTGGTAGACCCCCGGCGGCCGCACTAAGAACACGGTCTTGTGTCTACCCACAACATGCGTTGAAGAAACCCGCGCTGACCTCGCTGGGAACGCGGTACGCGCCGGCCTCCGGGAAGTCACCGGGCCGAGCCAGCTTGCTGATGCAAGTAGTTACTCGTCTGGCATTTTTTCGTCAGCGTTCAAGGGTGTTTCTGCCACCTGAATTCGCAGCTCTTCGATGACACGGCCGACAATGTCGCGGGCTTCGTGCAAAGCTTCGTCAGCCGCGCAGGAATAATGCCTGGAAGGTAGCGTACTTCCGGTGAACGGATACGCCTGCCAACAACCAACGTAATATGCCACGATCGCCAATGCGGTTTGCGCATCGAGCAGTTCGGCGAGTAGTCGATCAGGCTGGCCGGGTAGGAGGGGAAAACGGGGCAAGCAGTCTCGGTAATCCATGCCGCCACCTCCAAACATGCGGTGAGGTGTGGTGTGGGTGGGGCGGCGACGCGTCGCCGACCTGGCGTGCGGTCGAGCTGGTAGTGGCCAGCGACCTACTGAGGCTTGTGGAGCACGTGCTGACGTGGCGTGCAACGCGGCGAGTGAGTCCATAAATCACCGACGCCATCGAGGGCTCGCAGCCAGGGTGCTGGCCGGATCGATTGAGCCATGGAGTGACGAGCGCAACATCTGGAAGGCCGACACGCAGCGTCGGACGGCGCGTCGGGACAACCGTGCTCGTGACGATACCTCGGCAGCCATGGAGATCTCTCGTAAAGACAAATCTGCTACCTCATAGAGACGCTAGACCCCCGCACCTATTTCGTCAATAGGGACTAGTTTTAGAGCAAAGATGGTGAGGAACGAGGCCACTGCGGCCACCGCGGCGTTCCAGTTGCCCCACCGGGGTGCGAGGGTCCGGCCCAGCACGGTGGCGGCCAGGGCGAGCAACACCGTCACGCCGATCTTCCCGCAGTACAAAGCGGTGCGCTGGCCGATGGTGTCGAGATTGCCCACCGACGGCGGCTTTGCGGGCGGGGCGCCTTGGTCCCCGAAACTCTCGCACTTGGGCAGGATTAGGCCCATTCGCGGGCGAGTGTCGTGAACTCGACGCCAGCGACCTCCCGTTGGCCGAGAATGTCGACGGGGTCGAGTTCACGACAGCACCCGTCCCGGTGAGGACCCAACCGGCCAGCCAGTGGGGACGTCAGCTGCCGACGTGGATGCCTGGGCGGCATGCGGGGTCGTGCTCGATCTGGCGAAGGATTTCCCGAACTACCGGGGCGGTGTCGCCCCGGCCGAGGATGAGGTAGCGCAGTAGGTGGCCGATCGGGTTGCCCTCGGCCCATTCGAAGTAGCAGTGCGGGCGCAGCCCCGTCGCGTCCCGAAGCGCGAGCAGGATCGCGGCGATCGCGTTGGGGACGGCGGGGCTGTCCGCGCGCAGGACGCGGTACCCGTCGACGTCGACACCCCGCACGTGGAGCACGTCGCTGAAGTCGGAGGGATCGATCACGTCGACCTCCAAGAACAGCGGGTAGGCCGCGCCAGGGACGGGGTTCATGCCACGTTGCGCGGCCTCCTTCTCGGCGTACTCGGCGCGGTCCCCGGCCTGGCGCTGGTTGGCCACCAGGTGCAGGGCACCGTCATGGGACAGCGAATCGGTGATGAACTGCCGCGCGGCCTGGTCGAACTCGATGCGGTCGGCTCGCAACTCGGTGGTCCGCGACACCCGGGATACCAGCGAAATCACCACGGTGCCGGCGATGAAGGCCCCGGCGATCGTGATGCCGTCGGGCTTCTCGACGATGTTCGCCCCGAGCGCGTACAGCAACACCAACGTCAGCACGGCGAACATGGCTGCGGCCAGCCGCCGGCGTCGCCGGGCGGCGGAGATGGTGACGGCGATCGCGCCGGAGACCATCATGGCCAGGATGCCGGTGGCGTAGGCGCCGGCCTGGGCGTTGACGTCGGCGCGGAACACAATCGTGATGCCGATGCTGACAGCGGTGTACACGAGCACCACCGGGCGCACGGCGCGGCCCCACTCCGGCGCCATGCCGTACCCGGGCAGGTAGCGCGGCACGATGTTGATCAATCCGGCCATCGCGGAGGCACCGGCGAACCACAGGATCAGGACGCTGCTGACGTCATAAGCGGTGCCGAAGGCATCGCCGAGCTGCTGGTGCGCGAGGTAGGCCAGGGCCCGGCCGTTGGCCTTGCCACCCTGCTTGAACTCCTGCGGTGGGATCAGCACGGTGGTGATGAAGGTCGTCGCCAGCAGGTATCCGCTCATGATCAGCGCGGCGGTGGTGAGCAGCTTGCGGGTGTTGTGGATGCGGGAGGCGAGACGATGCTCGGCGGTGGCCCCCTCGGCCGCGACGAGCGGCATCATGCTCACCCCGGTCTCGAACCCGGACAGGCCGAGCACCAGCAGTGGAAACGCCGTCACGGCCGGGCCGACGATGCCACCGACGCCGGCCCCGCCGGCGGTCACCCGGTCGATCCAGCCGGTAAGAGCGCCAGGGCGGGTCAGGGCCTGGAACGTGCCCTCGATCACGACGGCGGCATTGAGCCCCAGGAACACCGCCACCAGCGGGATCGCCACGGCGACGGCCTCGGTGAAGCCGAGCAGGAACACCCCGCCCAGGATCAGCAGCAGCACGATGGTGATCGCGGTGGCCTGCCCGTCCAGGAAGCGGGGTAGGTAAGGGTTCTCCAGCAGGTGTACGGTGGCGTCGGCGCTGGACAGGGTGATCGTGATGATCCACGAGGTCGCGACGAACCCGAGCAGGACCAGGACGAAGATCTTGCCCTTCCAGAACGGCAGCAGGTCCTCGAGCATGGCCACCGAACCCTGGCCGTGCGGGCTTTCCCTGGCGACGCGCCAGTACATCGGCAGCATCCCGAGCAGGGTGAGCCCGACGATGAGCAACGTGGCCACCGGCGACAGCGCGCCCGCGGCCAGTGCGGCAATACCCGGCAGGTAGGACAGCGTGGAGAAGTAGTCCACGCCGGTCAGGCACATCACTTTCCACCACGCCTGCGGCTGCGTGTGGGCCTCACCGGCCGCCGGCCCGACCGGCGGTACCTGGTGCGCCAGCAGCCAGCGCCGTAGACCACGGACCGGTGCCCGGGCTGGCACCGGGCTATCCACCTCGGCGGGGATCGCGAGCTCTGGTGCGCTGCTCATCTGCCTCTTCCTGCCGGACGGCACGCCCCTCAGGAGGCAAGGCGGCGCAGCGCCGGGAAGACCGCCCCCGACATGGAGACATATCGGGGTTCCCGGTGTCCCGGGAACCCCGATATGTCTCCATGTCGGGTGTGCCAGGGTGATCTCTCGGTGAATGTGTACCGCTTGCGTGGACTGAGCGCTACTCCGCGGGTCGCAGGACCGAGGCAGGAAGGATCCGATGTTCGCCCACCAGGTCGTGGACTTCAGCGGGCCTGCCGGTGTTGCGTGGCACGAGGTGCCGGAGCCGGATGCCGGCGACGGAGTCGTCATCGATGTCGTTGCCGCGGGTGTCTCCTTCGCCGATCTGCTCCAGACACGCGGCCAGTACCAGCTGAAACTCCCGCTGCCGTACACCCCGGGGATGGACGCGGCCGGCGTGGTCCGGTCCGCGCCCCAGGACGCCGGCATCGAGCCCGGCCAGCGCGTCGCGGTGCTGATGTCACACGGATGCTGGCAGGAGGTCCTCGCCGCAGATCCCGGGCAAGTCCTGCCACTGCCCGGCGGCATGAGCTTCGAGGCGGGCGCGGCGGCTCCGCTCAACTACCTGACCGCGCTGTTCGCGTTGGTCCGCCGCGGACGTGCGGTTCCCGGCGAGATTGTCGTGGTGCACGGTGGCGCCGGCGGTCTCGGTGTCGCCGCGCTCCAACTGGGCCGCGCGCTCGGGCTGCGGACGATCGCGGTCACCAGCGACGACGGCAAGCGGGACTTCGCGATGCGCTGCGGCGCGCACCATGCGGTCCTCAGCGACGGTTGGCTCGATGCGGTACGCGCCGTAGTCGGGGACCGTGCGGTCGACATCGTCGTTGATCCGGTCGGCGGCGATCGGACGACCGACAGCCTGCGCGCGCTGGCGCCGGAGGGCAGGCTGCTCGTCCTGGGCTTCACCGCGGGGCAGATACCCACTGTGAAGGTCAACCGGCTCCTACTCGGCAACATCGGGGTGCTCGGGGTGGGATCTCGGGAGTTGTTCGAGCGCCAGCCCTTGATGGTCCGGGACTTGTGGACCCGTCTCCGGGAATTGTGGGCGACCCGCGCCTTGCCCGACCCCCCTGTCGAGGTCTACCCGTTCGCGGACGCCCGCTCGGCGCTGCAGGCCATCGCCGATCGGCAGATCAAGGGGAAGGCTGTCCTGAGCCGGCGGGTGTAGGCGACCCGCTGGTGACGTGGGCTAGACCTGGCCGGCGACATCCCAGGAGGGCGCGGCGTTGAGTGTCTCGGCGTCGAAGCCGGCCGTTCGCCGGTATTCCATCGCGATGAAGTCCAGCTCGTCGCGGGTCATGACGTCTTCGATGCGCCTGAAGCCATCCGGCGCTCGTTGCTCGACCAGCTGCACCACCCGCTCGGGCCCGCGCTGCCGGTTGGCCAACACCAGGGTGTTCATCGGCTCGCGGCGCGCGTGCTCGTAGCCGGCGAGCCCGGCCGCCGCATCGTCGGCGCAGGACAGCTCCCAGGCCAGTACTCGCCCGTCGATGATTGCCTGGGTGCCTCCGTTGGAGCCGAAGGGGTAAATCGGATGGGCGGCATCACCGAGCAGGGTGACCCGCCCCGTTCCCCAGTGCGGCAACGGATCCCGGTCCACCATCGGGTACTCCCAGATCCGCGGCGAGGCGCGGACCAGCGCGGGCAGGTCGAGCCAGTCGAAGCATCGGTCGGCCACGTGCGGTAATACATCGTCGAGCCCACCCAGGTGGTGCCAATCCCCCAGCGGGGCCTGGGTGGGTGCAACCAGCCGCGCGCCGACTCCCCAGTTCAGCGTGGAGTGGCCGCGCTGCTCGGCGGTGCGGGAGACCGGGTAGACGACCACCGTCGGATCCGCCCCGGACACGATCATCGTGCGACCGCCGAGCAACGGCGAACTGTCGGTCATGCCACGCCACAGGTGGATGCCGTTCCAGATCGGCGGCCCCTCGCCGGGGTGCAGTTGCGCGCGTGCCGCGGAGTTGATGCCGTCGGCGCCGATGAGCACGTCGGCCCGGTCGATCTCGAGACGGCCGGTGTGCCGGTCGCGCAGCTCGACCAGCACCTGGGCCGGCTGGAGCTCGAAGCGTTCCAGGACCAGGCCGGCGCGGACCGCGTCGACTCCGAGGCGATCCCGGACCGCGCGCAGCAGCAGCAGCTGCAGTTCGCCGCGCTGGATCGAGTACTGCGGCCAGCGGTAACCGGCAGCCAGACCGCGGGGCTCAACGCAGATCCGGCTGCCGAACCGGTCGTGATAGATCAACTCCTCAGTGGGGATGCCGGTCGCCGCAAGCTCGTCGGCCAAGCCCAACGCCACGAGCTCCCGGGTGGCGTGCGGCAGGATGTTGATGCCGACTCCTAGCGCGGTGAGCTCACGGGCCGCATCGACGACTCGAACCCCGATGCCCGCCGCATGCAGGCTCAACGCCGCCGCCAGCCCGCCGATACCCGCGCCGACGACCAAGACATCCACGACAAAACTCCCAGTACGCTCCAAAGCTGGAAGTCTGCCTGGGGATCGACCGGTCTGCGACCCGAATTTCGGCGCGATCGGCTTCGCGCTGGTAGAGCCCGGTTCAGCCGGTTGGATCGTTTCCGGTGAGTCTCCGGTAGGCCGTTGCGGTCGTCCGGCTGAACACGGCCTTGACCAGCCCGAACACTGCACCCTGCAGCGCTCCGACGATCAGGACCTCACGGACGTTGCGATCCAACGCGGTCGGCTGGGGCACCTCGTCAGCGTCGGATACGGCGCGCCAGACACGATTGAATATCGCACCCGCCAGGGCCCCGCCGAGGATGCCGCTGATCAGGCTCATCAGCTTGAACGCCGCATTACCGCGCGCGTTGACCAGCTCACTGCCCTTGGCGCGAGCGCCGATGGACGCCAGCCCGCCGCCTGCCAGCTTCGCCCACCGGCTCGTGGGCGCTGCGCCGGCGGCATCGCGAGCCCGGTCAGCGAGGTCGCCGGCGTGATCGCGCAGTTCACCACCACGCTCGCGCAGCCGAGCCGTCAACCCGTTGCCGCGCTCGAGTAGCTCACCGCCGCGTTCGACGGCTTGCTGGGTGAGGTCGTTGCCGCGCTCCTTGACTCGGTTGAGCGAGCTGAGTAGCTGGACCATGGCGAGTTCCCTTCTACAGCGTCAGACGGCGCCTTCGAGAGGGCGCCAACCTAGTTCCTGGCGGTCCGGTGGACCCTGGGTTGCATAGAGTTACCCGCTATCAACGCAACGTAAACAACTGTGCGGTCAGGCCCGGTCGAGGCGGGGAAAAACCACCTCTCGGGCCAGCAGCAGCAGGGCGGCAGCGGCCGGGATGGCGACCAGGGCACCCACTATGCCCAGCAGGGCGCCTCCCACCAGCACTGCCACCACCGTCACCAGGGCCGGTACCTTGACCACCCGGCCGATGATCCGGGGAACGAGCAGGTAGTCCTCGACCAGCCGGTAGGCCACGAAAAACCCGATGGTGGCCATGCAGACAGGTAGCGACACGTTCAGCGCGACCAGGCATACCACCGTTCCCGCGAGGGTGGAGCCGATCACTGGAACCAGGTCCAGTAGTGCCACGAAAATGGCCAACAACAGCGCATACGGCACGCCCATGATCACGAGGAAGGCGAACGTGAGCACCCCGGCGATCAACGAGATCAGCGCGTTGCCGAGCACGTAGCCACCGACCTTGGCGAAGATCTCGTCGCCGAGCAAGATCGCGCGTGGCCGCCGGGAATGTGGGACCAGCCGGTAGAGATTCGCCCGGATGCGGGGCAGGTCGGCCACGAAGTACACCGTGAGCACGATCACGATCAGGGTGCTGGACAACGCACTGAACACCACCTGGCCGGCCCCCAGCAGGCCGTTGACCAGTCCTGAGCCGTCTCCGTCGAGGATCTGCTGCAACCGTGGCTGCAGGTGGAAACGCTCGTTGAGCTGGCTTAGGACCGCGTTGTGGCTCACCGCCCTGGGCAGCATGGTGGGCGCTTGGGTGAGGAACTGGGTCGCCTGCCGTGCTAGCGGGGGGACCGCCGCGGCCAGGAACCCGCCTACCATCGCCAGGCCCGTCACCAGCGCGGTGACCACCGCGGCCCACCGCGGCACCTTGTGCCGAGCCATGACCGATACCGCGGGTTCCAGGCCGATCGCCAGGAACAGCGCCAGCCCGATCAGTACCAGCACGTCCCGGACTGTGATGATCATTTCCACCATGCCGGCCATGACCGCGACGCCGGCGGTGGCGCTCATACCGATGAAGAACGGTGATCGGCGGTTGATCGGCTTGCCGGGCCGGCCGAGGAGATGCCCGGGCGTGCTCATCTGAGCAGCGACCGCTTCTGCAGCTGCAACCGGTCCCTCGGCCTCGGTATGCGGTTGAGCGACCAGAGCGTGGTGCCCTGTCCTCAGTGCCGACCCGGTGACCCCGTTCTTGCTGCGCTCCTGGTCCTGATCGCGCGCTGCTGCCACGTCTTCCTCCCGTACGCATCAGCGGCGGGGTCACTCATGTCTGCCCCGACGCGGCCATGCCGGGCCGTTCAGCATAGCCAGCTATTACACACGGTCATCGATCGACACACTGGGGCCGTGCACGCAGAGGGCGGATCAGTTGGCGAGTTGCAGGACGGTCAACGTCGCACCGCCGAGGTTGCTTACATAGGCACGGCGGCCATCGGGCGTCATGGCGATGCTGGTCGGGCCGGCGCCGGTGGGAACGGTCGCGGTGACCTGGTTGGTTTCGGAATCGATCACCGAGACGGTGTTGCTGCCCTTGTTGACGACATAGCCGAAGCGTCCATCCGGGGACCAGGCGAGCTGCTGGGGGTCCTGCCCGACCGGGATGGTGGCCATCACCTGCTGGCCTGCGGTGTCGATGAGGGAAACGGAGTTCGAGGCGTCATTCACGATGGCGGCCAGCGGGCGGTGCGGGTTGACCGCGATGCTGTGCGGGCTGTTTCCGACCGGGATGGTCGTTTCGACTTCGAGGTTCCGGGTCTCGATCACCGATACCAGGTTGGAGGCATGACTGGCCGCGAAGGCGCGCTCCCCGTCGGGGGAGAACGCCACCGACCGTGGATCCGGGGCGACCGGGATCTGCCCGGCGACCGTATTCGTGGCAGTGTCGATCACTGAGATGGTCGCGTCGTCTTGATTGGTGATGTAGAGCTGTTTGCCGTCCGGGGTGACTACCGGAAGGTACGGGCGCGCGGATTGCGGGATGGTGGCGACCACGGTGTTCGAGCGGGTGTCGAGCACGTCGATCGCCTGGATCGTTCCCTGGTCGTTGAAGAGACTGACGTACAGCGTGCGGCCGTCCGGGGCGAAGCTGAGGAACCGGGGCGGGCCGGCCGCGATCGGGACTGTCGCGGTCACCTGGTTGGCCGCGGTATCCACCACGGTGACGACCCGAGCGTCTCGGTTGGCGGTGTAGGCATGCCGGCCGTCGGGGGACACGGCGACGAAGGTAGGGGTTGGCTGCACCCGGATGGTGGCACTGACAGCAGGGGTCGCCAGTTGACTTCCGACTTTCGCAACTGTGCTCGGTTCGGCCCTGGGTGGCGGCGGGGCACCGTGCGGCGCCGGCGCCTCGGTGCCCGTCCTGCCGCCGAGCACGGCCAACACGATCAGCCCGATCAGCGCCACGGCCGCGCCGGCGCCGATGAGAACCCCCCGCGGCGGGCGCCTGCGGGCGGTTGATGCCGGCTGCTCGCCTTTCGATCGCTGTTGATCGCTGGCGGGTAGCGGGCTGCGGATCGGGGGCGGCGCGGTGCGCGGTTTCGTCTCCGCCGAAGTCTGGATGGTCACCGCATGGCGGCTGGTCGCCGTCTCACTAGCCGCACTTTCGCTCTTGCTGGGCGCGGCAGCCGGAGCAGTGCGCTGCTCGGGTATCGGCAGCGGGGCGTCCGGCAACGCAGGGGCCTCGGGCGCCGCAGCCGCCGGTGGCGTATCGGGGGTGGCTGCGGGCTCGGCGGGTGCACCGCGCTGCGCCGGCCGGTGCAGATGTGCCGACTGAGCGGCCAGCGTGGCGGCGCCGAGGGCGACGACGTGTTCCGGGTGGGGATCCACCACAACGGGGCGCCCCAACTGTGCCGACACGGTCTGCGCGACCGACGGAATGCCCGACGATCCACCCACCAGCAACACTGCGCTGAGGTCAGCGGGCTCCACCTGAGCCGACTGCAGGGTTCCGGACAGCGCAGTGATGGTGGACTCGATCGGTTCCGGTACCTCGTCGCCGCCGAGGCGTTCGACGCGTTCCGGTTGCCCGAGGATCTGCCCCTTGCCGGATTGTTTGCGCAGGACCGCGGCGTTGACCGTGCCGTCGTCGAGGTCGTACACCGCTATTGTGTCGCCGTCGTGCCAGCCCTTGGTCGCGGCGTAGTGGGCCGCGGCGGCTTCCGGCTCGGTCACCAGGCCCGGCTTCGCCAGCCCCGCCCGGCGAGCGGCCTCCTCGAACAGGGCACACCGGAACGGACCCCAATCGGCAGGGCGGGTCAGCACGATGTGATCGGGGACTTCCCCTTGCGCCGCGGTGACCTTGTCCACCACGTCGCGCAGCAGAGCGCCCAACACATCGGTGACGGCGTACGGCGCACCACCGAGGACAACCGGCGCTGGGTCGCCGAGCCGACTCATGAGCTCACGGCCAACTCCGTGCGCGCCACTCTCGGCCGCCTCGCCGGTGGCTACCGTGCCGTCATTACGCAGGCCTACCACCGCGGGCGCGACCACCGCGCCGTTACCACCCAGTGAGATCATCTCGGCGGTGCTGCTCGTCCTCGCGATCGCGGCCGCCACGGACGTGGTCCCGACGTCGATGCCGAGGCTATAACTCACCGATCCTCCACTGAAAAGAAACCCAAAGTAACGTACACCCGACACGGAAGATTGACAGCCACCGGTCGCAGGCTGAACAAAGTTCCCAGGTCGCCCGGCTCAGTCGCTCCGCGTAGTCATTAGGCCACGCAGCGCGTCGGCAACTCGGTGATACTCACTGTCCGTATCGTTAACAGAGCGGTACGTGGCGACGATGAGTGATGCGGTAAACAGTTGCGAACTCGAACACGTAGCGACATGGGCAGGTCATGATGAGTTACTGGCTCGGGATCGACGTGGGAACCGCCTTCATCGCCGCGGCCGTCTGCCGGCAGCAGCCATGCCGGCATGTGCAGCTGGAGATGGTGCCGCTGGGTACCAGGTCTGATGCCGTGCGCTCAGTGGTCTACCTGGGTGCCGATGGTGAGTTCGTCGTCGGGGAGGCGGCCGAGCGCCGCGCCGGCGCCGACCCGGACCGGGTAGTCCGCGGGTTCACCCGTGGCATCGGCGACGGCGTCGCGATGGTGGTCGATGGGGTCGAGTACTCGGCTTCGCAACTGACCGCCTCGGTGGTCAGCTGGGTGGTCGACCGGGTCGCGCAACGCGAGGGCGGTCCCGCGCACGGCGTCACGGTCACGCATCCGGCGAGCTGGAAGGCAGCGCAGATTCGGGCGCTGGGCGATGCGCTGGACGCGGCCGGTTTACCGCAGGTCGTGTTCTGCACCGGCCCGCAGGCGGCGGCAACGAGCTACTCGATCCGGGAATCCCTCGATATCGGTGCCACCATCGCGGTCTACGACCTCGGTGGCGGCACCTTCGACACGGCCGTGGTGTGCAAAACCGGCACGGCGGCGTTTTCCATCCTCGGCCTCCCCGAAGGCATCGACTGCTTGGGTGGCACTGATTTCGATGACGCCGTGTTCGGGCATGTGCTGGCCGCAGTGCCGGCGTTGAGCGAGTGGGAACCGGAAGCCACCGCGCGGATGCGCCGCAGCTTCGCGTTGTGCCGGCGGGAGTGCACCGAGGCCAAAGAAGCTCTCTCGGTTGGCACCGAGGTGACGATCCCGGTGTTGCTGCCCCAGGTCCAGTCGCAGGTCACGCTGACCCGCGGCGAGTTCGAGGACCTGATCCGTCCGCAGCTCGCCGAGAGCGTCGACGTGCTGCGCCGCACGCTGGCCTCCGCGGGGGTCGCGCCAGCGGACCTCGACGCGGTGCTGGTGGTCGGCGGGTCGTCGCGTATCCCGCTGGTCGCCCAACTGCTGGCGACTGAGCTCGGTCGTCCCGCCGTCGCGGACCCCGATCCCCAAGTCGCGATGGCGCTCGGAGCCGCCCTGTCCGGGCTTGCGCCCGACGTCTCCGGTACCGGCGACGCGACCACCGAGATGGACGTCGAAGCGGTCACCCAAGCTCTCACGCCGGTCGGGGCGCCCGGCTTCGCCGGGTCCCAGGTTCCCGAGCCGGTGCGCACCGAATCGCACGAGCCGCCCTGGCTGTATGTCTCGGGGTTAGATGTCTCGGCACTGGATGTCACTGGGATGGATGTCGAACTTCCGGACCCCAACTGGCGCCCAGCCAGCTCAGGACGCTTCGCGCGGTTGGCAGCGGCCGGGATGTTCGGCTTGGTGCTGGCCGGCGCCGCGGTGTCGGCGCCGTTCATCATGACCGCGCACCGCGCACCGGATCGCGCGTCGGTCGGGATACCGGCGCCCAAGATTTCGGTGGGCTCCGGGGCTCCGGCGCCCAGGCCCCCTGCGCTGGTGGCTCCAGAGGCCCGCCCGCCAATGGCCCAACCTCCGGGTCCCCAACCTCCGGGTCCACTGACACCCGAGGTCCCGGTGGCCACCGTGGCGGCGATTCCGGCACCGAACGCCGGCAGCGACGACCGCAACAACGCGGACTCCACCAGAGCCGTCTCGACCGCACCCGCCGCGCCGGCCAAGCCTTACAACAGCACTGGGCGGTCGAAAACCGCACCGGCTCCTGCGCCGCGCACCGGTGCCAACCGGTCCCCGGCCCCGGCCGCCACGACTTCTGCTCCGCCGCCGGATGTTCCGGACTGGGTGATGCAGGCGCGCAGCTGACCGTCCCTGCTTGTCAGGGTCCAGCGACGAGCGATGGTGACATCCGGCGGTGGCCGTTGGCGGACCAATCGACCATCAGCAGGGTGGCGTCGTCTTGCAGCCGCCCACCCTGGTGGTCGAGCACCGCGGCGGCCAACCGCCGCAGGGTCTCCGGAGCGGAAAGCTCCGCGAGTGAGGCGCGTTCGGTGAAGTCGACCAACCGTTGCTCGCCGAAGAATTCCCCGGCTGCATCCCGCGCCTCGACGACGCCATCGGAGTACAGCAGCAACCGATCTCCCGGCTCGAGCTGTTCCTGGGCGACGACCTGGTCGCCGTCGGCGGCGGACGAGAAGCCGAGCGGCCGCCGCGGGGGGTGGGTGAGTTCCTTGACGACCCGGCCGCCGCGCACCAGCAGCGGCGGGGGATGACCGGCTAGCAGGTAATGCAGCAGACCGGTCTCGGTCTCGAGCCGGGCGAGCACCGCGGTCACGAACCGCAGCGGACCGGGCTGCTCGGTGACCAGCCGGCTGGCTCGGCCGGCCAACTCGGCCAGGTCGGTCTCACCGGCGCGACGGGCGTTGCGAATCGCGGTCAGCGCGACGGCGGTGGTCAGGCAGGATTGCATGTCATGGCCGACGGCGTCGAACACGGCCAAGTTCAATGAGGTCGAGTCCGCGGCGTAATCGTAGGCGTCCCCGGCGACCTGATCGTGGGGTTCCAGCAGCGCGGTGACCACGACTCGTTCACTGGCGAAGGTGCGGGGCGGTAGCAGCTGCCACAGCAGCTCCGACGGCACCGACAGCGGCATGTTATAGCGCAGCATCCGCAACCGGTCACTATAAACAATCTTGGTCATCACGATGTGGCCCATCAGCCCGGCCAGTGACCAGCACCGGGCCCGCAGTTCCCGATCATCGATCATGCCCTCGTCGAGACCGACGCGCAGCACCCCGATGCGTTCCGTGCCGTCCAGTATGGGCACCCACAGCAGCCGGTCACCCGGACCGTCGTTGGCGGGCAGGATTTCCCCGAGCTGGTAGGCGCGTCCGGCGATCGTCCCCTCGACCTGCACCGGCGAGATCCGTTGCGGCGGCATCGGGGTCAGTACTTCCTGCGCCAGGTCGACCAGCAGCACATCCGCGGTCAGGCCGACATCTCGGACTATGTCCGCGAGCATGATGGACAGCCGGTCGCCGGTGACCAGGTGGCCGTCATCGACGATTCGGGCCAGTACATCAGCCCACGGCCCGGACCACACGCTCATGAGGCGATAGCAGTCAGCGGTCGTCGCCCGTCGCGTCCGCAACCGTAGCGACCAGGTGCAGGACGGTGTCCAGGCCGGTGATCCGTGCCGGGCGCAGCACGCTGCGGTTGTTCCCGGTGACCACGCGCAGCTGGCTGCCCTGCTCGGCGCACCGTTCGTGATGTGTGACCAGCAAGGCCAAGCCCGCAGAGGACATGAAGGTCAGATCGCTGAGGTCGAGGATGACTGCGGCGGGTGCGACGAGATCGTTCTCCACGGCGGTGAGCTGGGTGTCGACGGCTGGGGCGGTGAGGGTGTCCAGCTCACCGGCTACCCGCACGACGACTGCGGCATCGTCCCGGTGCTGCACCTCCATGCACAGTGGCAGATCCGGGGCGTTCACGGCTGGCCGACCGGAACCAGGATGTGGGACATCGCGATGGCCTTTCGGCGATTTTGCCCTCGTGGGCAGGGACGCGCGCAGCAGCTACGGCGTAGCGCTGCGCGATCGTAACGATATGGCGCAACGTTGCGCAAGGCGCATGGATCTGCGCAGCGATCGCATCGCGCGCTAGCTCCTCGGCGAGGTGTGTCCGTTATATGGTGCGGGGGATGAATGACGACGATTTCCCCGCAAATATCCTCGGCGTGCAGGTGTCCGAGCACGGTGCCGACTCGCGCGTGGTCACCGTGAGCGGTGAGGTGGATGCGCTGACTGCGCCCAAACTGGCCGCCTATCTGACCGCGCAACTCGCCGTCGCCCGAGTCGTGGTGGTCAACCTGGACGAGGTGCGGTTGCTGGGCTCAGCCGGGTTGCGGGTGCTCTTCGAGGCGAACGAACTCGCCACCCGGCAAGACCACGAGCTGCGGCTGGTGTGCAACTCCCCGAATGCCACTCTGGCCCTGGAGGTCAGCGGTCTGCGTGACTACTTCGCGATGGCCGACAGCGTGCCGGAAGCCCTGAACAGCTGACCCGAGCGAGCCCGGTTTCAGTGCAGGGTCAGATGCAGCCGTACGGTCGTACCCGCCCGATCGCTGTGCAACTCGAGGAGATCGCTGAACTGCCGGGCCAACCACAGCCCGCATCCGCCCACCTGGCCAGGTGGGCGCGGCAGCTGGCCGGCCAGCGGGTCTCGCAGGCCGGTGCCGTCGTCGCTGACCTCGCACAGAAGCGACTGGTGACCAGTCCAGACCTGCAGCACGCCTGACCCACCGCCATGCTCGATCGCATTGGTCGCGATCTCGTCGACGGCCTGCACGAATGGCTCGACGGACTGCGAATCCGGGCAGACCTTGCTGGCATGCGAGGTCACAAAATCCCGCAACGTGGCCAGCTGTTCGGCCCGGCTGAACTTCAACCACAGGTTCGGGGCCGGCAGCTCGGGCAGTGGCGAGGAGTTGCATTCGATATTGAACGCCACTGGATCGGCGTAGACCGGGCTGTGCCGGAGCTGCCTGCACTCCACCAGCTCGGGGTGGGTACGAGCGACCTGCGTCAGGACATCTTGATCGATCACATTGGTGTCGTAGGCGCACATGAGCGTCACGTCGGTGTCGTCGAGGGCACTGTTCAGCAGCGACTCGTAGCGAATCCACTCCTTGGCCTCGGGTGCCGTTCGGGCCGTCCACCACGGCTCCCCGATGATCCGCAGCCGGCGCCCGTTCCGGCGTGCCCGGTGCGCCGTGCGGTACATGGCCGCCAGCGCACGCACCGGATGCCGGTAGCACCGGCTGCTGGCACCTAAAGTCACCCGCCTGACGTCGCCGCCCAGCGCCGCCTGCAGCCAACCGGTATTACGGTCCGTGGTAGCGATGTGGATGGCTTCGTCGCGCTCAAGACCGTCGCGGATGAACGGGACGGTAGCGGCGAGGAACTCCTCCTCGGATCCGTACAGCAACGCCTCGTGCGTCAACGACCCACCACCCGTGGACGCATCCCCTTGTTCGGTGGCGGCATGGCACAGCACGCCCCCACTCCAACCGTACGACCGCTCCACTGCTCGCGTATGCCCCGCGAGCCGGCGTTCCAAACGTCGGCCGGGAATGCGGGCGCCGTTTTCACTCGAGTGTCAGATGCAGCCGTACGGTCGTCCCCGCCGAATCACTGCGAACCTCCACGAGGTCGCAGAACTGGCGGGCCAACCACAGCCCGCAGCCACCCGCTCGACCGGGCGGAAGCGGCAAGTGCCCGGCCAAGGGGTCGCTCAGGCCCGAACCGGTGTCGCTGATCTCGCACGACATCGCCTGCGGCTCGGTCCAGATCCGGATCACGCCCGATCCACCGCCGTGCTCGAGCGCGTTGGTCGCCACTTCGTCGACTGCCTGCACGAACTGGCTCACGGACTGCGCAGCTGCGCCGGCCCAGGTGGCGTAGGAGGTCATGAACGCGCGCAAGGTGGCCAGCTGGCCCAGCTGGTTGAAGGCCAGCCGGAGCGCGGAAGACGGAGGCGGGGGCAGCGGCCGCGAGTCGCATTCTGCGGTGAACACCGCCGGATCGGTGTAATTCGGGCTGCATCGGGTCCCGCCGTCCACCACCAACTCCGGATGGGTCCTCGCCACCTGAGCCACCACCTCGTCGCCCACCACCCGAGTGTCATACGAGCACAGGACGGCGGCGTCAGCCGAGGCCAGGGCGACGTTGAGCAGCGACTCGTTGCGGACCTGTTCGGTCGTCTCCGGTCCCGTGCGGGCTGTCCACCACGGCTCCCCGATCATCCGCAGGCGCCGTTTGCCCGCCGCTTCCCGCACTGCACGGTTCAGTGCCGCGAGGGCCCGCACTGGATGCCGGTACCACTCGCTGCAGTCGCCGAACACCAGTTGCCGGGCGTCGGCGCCGAGCGCGCCCCGGAGCCAACCGGCATTTCGGGCGGTGGACATCACCCAGATCAGGTCGCCACGCCCCAAGCCCTGCCGGATGAACGGCAGCGTGCATGCCAGGAACTCTTCTCGCGACGCGTAGAGCAGGCCCTGATGCACCAACGACCTGCCACCGCGGCTGGTGCCGTCAGTGCTCACCGCGTCGCCTTCCTCCTCGCCGGACGGCGCCAAGCGCGTTACCCACAATCGCGACCTACCATCACCGCGAACTTATCAAACCTCCAGTACCTGGCTGTCGCCGCCGGTCTGCGCGCGCGCAACCCTGTTGTCGGCGCGCGCAACGCGCACTCGTTGTTCCGGCCACCGTGCGCATTGTGAGAATAAGACTTTCCCGTTTACCCGTTCATCCGACGTTTGCTGCGCCGACATCTTTAGAGTCCGTGCCGTCATCTCGAGGTCGTCCGTTGGTGATCTCGGAGTGACACCCTGATATGGGTATTCAGGCAACCCGTCTTTGTCCCCACGTGGGCCGCGGACCTGCTGCGGACGGAGGAAACATGACCGACCGTGAACTGCGCGTGGCGATCCGGCAGCGATTCGACGCGCTGCGAATCGCGGTGCAACAGCGCCGCGCAGAACTCATTGCCGAAACCGAAGCCGAGTTGCTCGAGCGGTGTCAGACCGAAAGCGAGCGCATCGAGCAACTGAACCGGGGGCTTCAGGAAATCACTGACGAGGCGAACCGGAAAGCTGTTGCCTTGCTCCGCGAGTTCGAGGACCTGGCTGACGGTGGGCGCTGGAAAGGTATTCGGCAGGCGATGTTCGACGTTCCCCGCGTCTGCCGGGTCAATGCCGATCGCAGCCAGCGTCACCGCACGTTGATGGCGGATATCGACAAACAGACCGACTTGGCACTGCGGGTACTGGATCGGCAGCAGGCCAGCCTGCTGCGCGCGCCTGACCAAGCCCGGACCTTGATGGCTAAAGGAGCCCCCGCGATCGTCACCGGCCTGATCCCGCCAGCCCGCCTATCCGAAGCCTGACCCCCCTCCCGCCAACCACCCGCCAACCACCCGCCAGCAACCCGACATGGAGACATATCGGGGTGAAACGGCCTCCGTTTACCCCGATATGTCTCCATGTCGGGGGTCGGGAGGTCAGCGGGTGGGGGGCTGAACTAGGCCGGTTTGGTAGGCGGCGGCTACTGCTTGGGCCTTCTCGCGAACGCCGAGTTTCATCATGACGCGGGCGAGGTGCGTCTTGACGGTGGCTTCGCTGATGAACAGCTCCGTCGCGACATCGGCGTTGGACAGGCCGCGCGCCATCAGCGACAGCACTTCCCGCTCGCGTGGTGTCAGCTGAGCCATCTCCGCCGGGGTGGGGGTGTGCGGCTCAGGCCTGGCGGCGAACTCGTCGATGAGCCGGCGGGCCACGGCGGGGTCCAGCCAGGCTTCACCGGCGACCACCGAGCGGATCGCGTGCACGATCTCAGCGGGGGCGGCGTCCTTGAGCAGGAAACCCGAAGCGCCGGCGCGCAGCGCGGCGTAAACGGCCTCGTCGATGTGGTAGGTGGTGAGGATGATCACCCCGATGGGCTGGCCGCTGGGTGCCGTCAGACCCTCGTCGACCACGGCACGAGTCGCGGTGACGCCGTCGGTGCCCGGCATGCGAACGTCCATGAGGACCACATCCGGCCGCTGGGAGCGGATCTGGGTCAGTGCCTCCGCTCCATCGGCGGCTTCTGCAACGACGGTGATGTCGTCCTCGGCGTTGATCAGCATCACGATGCCTGCTCGTACCAGCGGCTGATCGTCAACTACCACGACTCGGATCACGCTGACACCTTCCCCTGGTTGCCGCCCTGATGGCTGCCCTGGTATCCGGGTCCATCGCCGGAGGCGCGCGCCACGGTCCTGTCGCGGACTGTCCCGTGCGCGTTAGTCGGAAGGGGTAGCGTCGCAGCCAACCGGTAACCACCGTTGTGGTGGGGTCCGGCCTGCAGCCGCCCGCCGGCCGCCTGAGCCCGTGCCCGCAGGCCAGCCAGGCCGCGACCGACCGACAGCGCCTGGCCGCGGTTCGCCGCCGCCGGGTTGAGATCGTTGTCGATCTGAATGAGCAGGCGGGCGTCTTCCCAGACCAGCCGCAGGTGCGGGTAAGAATTCACGCCGGCGTGTTTAAGAACGTTCGTCAGGCCCTCTTGCATAATCCGGTATGCGGCGAGGTCGATACTGGGATCCAGGTTACGTGGTGTTCCCTCGACGTGAACGGTGACCGGCATCCCGGTCTCTCGTAAAGAGGTGAGCAGTAAAGGTAAATCGCCCAGTCCCGGTTGTGGTCCTAATTCGCCGAGGCCGGTGGCGCTGCCGGCAGCGCTGGCCTCCAGCACGCCGAGCAGCCTTCGCAGCTCTGCCATGGCCTGCTTGCCCGTGCTCTCGATGTGTGCCAGTGATTGCGTGACTTGAGCGAAGTCCTTTTCGGCGACGCGGGAGGCGCCGGCGGCCTGCAAAACGATCGCGGTCACCGCGTGAGACACGATGTCATGGAGTTCGCGGGCGATCCTGCTTCGCTCCGCGGCCACCGCTTCCCGGACCGTCTCGCGTTCGCGCTCCAGCTCCTCGACGTGTTGCTTGCTGGCCCGGGTCACCCGACCCGCTCCCCACGCGCCGACCGTGGCGATGACGAGAAAGATGGCGTTGGGAATGAATGAATAGAGTTGGTCGGCAAGATTGTCGTTAACTCTGAACGCCACGCTGGCGCCGAGCCCGATGGGGATGAAAGATGCGAGCAGGGCCAGCACCGAGGTCTTCTTGCGGCGATGGACGGCTACTGCGTACAGCGCCACCGGGACCCCTGCGACAGGGGTATACCACGTCATGATCGGCCATCCGGCCACGCTGAGGATCCACTCAATGGCGAAGACGGCCACGGGTGCTTTATCCCGCCAGGCAAGGGGAACGAGCATTAACACCGCGAACAGCCAAATGAAGATCAACCATGGCGCGGCCGCCAGATGGATCAACTTGAACCAGGAGGCGAAGAAGAAAAGGTTCAGCAGGAAAAGCGCCGGGATGAGGAAGCCGTTCTGTTTTGCTGACGGCGAGAGGTGGATGCTCCTGGGTGGCCAACCCGGAATTTTCATCGTGGCGGAGGTGATTGATTAGTGGGGACCTGCTGAGCGGGCGATGGTGTGCCCTGTCGGTTTGTCATTCCGGCAGAGTAGTCGTGGCAGACGCCTGGTTTGTTGCCCCGGCACCCGTCGGGTTCCCAGAAGTTTGTAATGCCATCGTTCGCGACGGCAGGGGCTGCCATCGCCATAGGCGCTCCCGCGAATGTAAAAGCGGTGGCCAATAAAAACGCCGGAATCGCTATCATGGCTCGTTTGCGCATCGGCCGGCCGGCGACACTTCTCACGATCCCCACAGGGGGATATGTGTCAGAAGAGCTCATCGACTTCTCCTCGGCTGGCCGATTGGTAATTATTGTCCCACCTGCCTTGGTCGGAGGCAACCCGCCATAGCAGCTGCTGTAGTCGGATTATAATTGCATAGACCATCTCTACCACACCGCTCGGCCACCTGCCGTCCACTCGGTGAACAACGGGGGCTGCCCGCTGGTGCTTGCCGCTCTCGCCGCTGCTGGCTTCGTTTTGGGGCCGGCGGCCGGCGTCGTGGTGAGCAGATCGCGCAGCCGGTTCAGCGCCCGATGCTGGGCCACCCGGACCGCGCCGGGCGTGGATCCCACCGCCTCGGCGGTCTCCTCCACCGACAGTCCTACCACGACCCGCAGGTGCAGTATCTCGCGCTGTTTGTCCGACACCGCCTCCAGCAACCTGGCCATCCGCCCGGCGAACTCGCCGTTCATCACCTGTGCCTCCGGGCCGTCGGTCAGATCCGTCGTGTCAGGGAGGTCGGCAACCGGCTCGGTGCGATTGCGCGCCGCCGACCGGTGGGCGTCGGCCACCTTGTGCGCGGCGATGCCGTAGACGAAAGCAAGGAAAGGGCGGCCTTGATCGCGGTAACCCGGCAGGGCCGTCAGCACCGCGATGCACACCTCTTGGGCCACGTCATCGGCTGAGGTGAACGTCCTCTCCTGACCGCCGACGCGGGTGCGGCAGTACCGCAGCACGAGGGGGCGGATCCACCGGAGCACACCGTCGATGGCGGCGGCGTCACCGTTGACCGCAGCGCGGACGAGGGTGTCGCGGTCGCTGCTCGCTGCGTTGACTGCCGCGGTGCATGCCGTCTTGACTGCCAGCGCGCACCGCGTGATGGGTGCCAACGACGCTTGTGGATCGAGTACTGAGACCGTAGTCACCGGGTGCCCCTTTTGCTGATTGACCAGCCACCGTGTCAAGTTCTGGTGTTGCCTCGCCCTGCGTGGGGACAAATATGTCGGACGGCCAGGGGCTAGTCGTCCGTTCCACGGACCATCTTCGGCCTACCGCAGGACCCGCAGGGCGCATACATCAGCTGTGGTAGTCCCGGCGGCGCTGCTACATCGAAGAGCTCATCAGACTGGCGGCGTGCCTCGGCTATTGATGCTGGGGTCGGTGCGGGTATACAGCGCGGATGAGTAATTCGAGTCCTGAGCCGGCTCGTCTGGACCTGCGCCCACTGCCCGGTAGCGAGCAGCGCGCGCTGCCGCGGGCGATCCGCGCCGCCGATCCCGTGCCGGCGGACATGGTGCTCGAGGTGACGCTGGTGTTGCGCCGCCGTGCCGAGTTGCCGGACCCGGCTGCCACCGCGCCGGTTCCTCGTACCCGATTCGCCGCCGACTACGGTGCCGATCCCGCTGACGTGGAGCTGGTCACGGCGACGGTCACGGCGCTTGGCGCACGGGTGATCGCGGTGCGCTCGGCCGCGCGGCAGGTCCGGATCGAGGCCACCGCGGTGGCGGCCAGCCGCATGTTCGGTACCACGTTGGAGCTGGTCACCAGCGAGGACTCGACTGGCACGGAGGTCACCCACCGGGTGCGGACCAGCGCGTTGAGCGTGCCGGCCGTCCTGGATGGCGTGGTCACCGCGGTACTCGGGCTCGACGATCGCCCGCAGGCGCGCCCACAGTTCCGCTACCCGGTCCCCGCCGCGGTGTCGACCAGCTACACCCCGGTACAGCTGGGGCGGATCTACCGCTTTCCCGACGGTACTGACGGCGCCGGCCATACCATCGCGATCATCGAGCTGGGTGGTGGGTTCGAACAGGCCGATCTCGACGCCTACTTCGCCGGCCTGGGCATCAGCGGACCGGTGGTGACCGCGGTGGGTGTCGACGGCGGGGCGAACACCCCAGAACACAATCCCAGCGGCGCGGACGGCGAGGTGCTGCTGGATATCGAGGTTGCCGGCGCGCTCGCGCCAGCGTCCAGCCTGGTCGTCTACTTCGCTCCCAACACCGACGCCGGCTTCGTCGACGCGGTCGCGGCCGCTGCGCACGCCAACCCGACACCCACGGCGATCAGCATCAGCTGGGGCCTCTACGAAGACGCCTGGACCGCTCAGGCCCGCACGGCCCTGGATGACGCCCTTGCCGACGCGGCGGTACTCGGGGTGACGGTGACGGTGGCCGCCGGCGACGACGGCAGCACTGATGGCGCCACCGATGGGCGCTCTCACGTCGACTTCCCTGCGTCCAGCCCGCACGCCCTGGCCTGCGGCGGAACCCGGTTGCAGGCCAACCCGACCACGGGGGACGTGGTCTCCGAGACCGTGTGGAACAACGGCGCCGGGCACGGGGCCACCGGCGGTGGGGTCAGCAACGCGTTCGACCGGCCCAGCTGGCAAGCCGCGGCCGGGGTGCCGTTGCAGCACGGCAAGCCTGGGCGCGGCGTTCCGGACGTGGCAGCCGTGGCCGATCCGCAGACCGGTTACCGGGTCCGGGTCGACGGCACCGACACCGTGATCGGCGGCACCAGCGCGGTGGCTCCACTGTGGGCGGCGCTCGTGACCCGCTTGGCGCAGGCGGCGCAGCGTCGGCTGGGCCTGCTACAGCCGGCGCTCTACGAGGTGCCGCGCGGTTTCCGAGACATCACCACGGGTAGCAACGGGGCCTTCGCCGCAGGCCCAGGCTGGGACCCCTGCACCGGGCTCGGCGTGCCCGACGGCACTGGACTGCTCGCCGCCCTACACCAGCCTCCCACCCCAGCCGACTAGCCACCGCTTCTCCCACCCCGACATGGAGACATATCGGGGTTACGAGCGTGGTGCTGACCCCGATATGTCTCCATGTCGGGGTGGAGGAAGTGGGCGGGCGTCGTGGGCGAAGGAAGTCTCGAGATGCGGGTCGCGGGTGGACTCGCGCTGGCGCGACAGCCCGGCCAGCACCGTGCGCAGATCGGCGAGCAGGACCTCAGCCAGGTCGTGGGTCATCCCGTTGCGGATGACGAAGCGCAGTACTGCCAGGTCGGTGCGGTCGGCGGGAAAGGTGTAGGCGGGAACCTGCCAGCCGTGCTCGCGCAAGCCGGCGGAGACGTCGAACACGGTGTAGTTCGTGATCTCCGCCGGCAGCGCGGCGGCGAACACCGGCAGCTCGCTGCCATCGGTGACCAGTCGCAACGGACCCAGCGCGGCCACCTCCCCGGCCAGCCGGGTGGCGACGTCGCGGCAGTGCTGCTGCACCCGCCGGTAACCCTCGGTGCCCAGCCGCAAGAACTGGTAGTACTGCGCGACGACCTGAGCCCCAGGGCGGGAGAAGTTCAACGCGAAGGTGGCCATCTCATCGCCCAGATAGTTCACCCAGTAGATCAACTCCTCGGGCAAGGCCGCGGTGTCTCGCCACACCACCCAACCCACCCCGGGATAGACCAGCCCGTACTTGTGCCCGGAGGTGTTGATCGAGGCCACTCGAGGCAGCCGGAAATCCCAGGTCAGATCGGAATCGAGGAATGGGGCGATCATCGCTCCGGACGCGCCATCGACGTGCACCGGCACGTCCGGACCGCCCCGCGCGGCCAGGTCGTCCAAGGCTGCACAGATCTGGGCCACCGGTTCGTAGCTGCCGTCGAAGGTGGAACCGAGCACTGCCACCACTGCGATGGTGTTCGCGTCGACGTGGGGCAGCGCCGATGCGGCGTCGAGATGGAACCGGTCGCCATGCATCGGCACCAGCCGGGGCTCGACTTCGAAGTAGTTGGCGAACTTGTCCCAGCAGACCTGGACGTTGTTGCCCATCACGATGTTCGGGGTGCCGGTGCCGCCGCGGGCCCGCCACCGGCGTTTCAGGGCAAGGCCAGCGAGCATCGCAGCCTCGCTGGAACCTGTCGTGGAGCAGCCAGCTGCGGCGTCCGGGTCGGGCGCCTCCCACAGCCGGGCGAGCATCCGCACGCAGCGCCGTTCGAGTTCGGCGGTGCGGGGGTACTCGTCCTTGTCGATCATGTTCTTGTCGCCGCACTCAGCCATCAGCCGGGTGGCCTGCGGGTCCATCCAGGTGGTGACGAAGGTGGCCAGGTTCAGCCGCGCGTTACCGTCGAGCATGAGCTCGTCGTGTATCAGCTGGTAAGCCAGCTCCGCATCGATCCCACTGTCCGGAAGCCGGTCGCGAGGCACCGCCAGCGGCTCCCGGGTGAACAGCGGATTCACTGTCAGGTCGGCGGCGCCGACCGGGGGAGGGTTATCCGGGTGGGCGAGGGGCACACGACGATCATGCCCCACGCCGCGCCGTCAGTAATAGTGCCGCCGGCCCATTACCGGGCGCCCCACGGCCCCGAGCAGCTCCAGGATCACCCCTACCACTACCAGAATGATACCGAGCGTCCATAGGATACCGATCCCAAGCAAGAAACCGACCACCAGCAAGATAATACCTAGAACGATCATGATCTCTCCTCCGGAGTTGTTTACCGAGACCCTACGACACGTTCTGCGAGTCTGCTCGCTATCCTAGTCCATAGTGGACTTATAGGAAAGCTCGAAACGCCGATGCCGGGAGGGCCAAGGCGATGTGTAAGCCGGGTTGAAAACGGGTACCTGGCCGACTGCCACAAGTAAGTGAAGGTTCAGCAAACACAAATAGCACCGTTTCCGGTCGACAGTTCGCGCTATTCGCAGTGTCCATGGGTCGAGTCTCGAAGGACCTCTGGCGTGAGTCTGGCGGGACTGGTGTGACAAGGTGTGGCGATGGCACCTAACGGCCGGCAGCGGTGGCGGCGGGCCGCCCTTGTGGTCGTGGGGCTGGCGGCCGTCGCGCTGGCTGGCCGGGTGTTGTACGACAGCAGCGACGAACTGTTCACTGCCGCCGACACCCTGACCTCGGTGCGGATCGGTTGGGTGCTGCTGGCGGTCCTCGTCGAGGTGGTGTCCTACGGAGCGCGGGGAGCTGTGGCCGCGGTGGTACTTCGCCGCGCCGGCGGGACAGCGGGGGTGGCAACGCTCAGCGCGGCCACCTTGGCCGGCGATGCGGCTGCCTATTGCCTGCCGTTCGGATTCGCCGCCTCCGGCGTGGTCATGGTCGATCTACTCCGGCGCCGGCAGGTGAGCACGGTGGTGGCCGGCTGGCTATTCGCGGTGTGCTCGGTGTTCTACGTCAGCTCGGTGACGGTATTGACCATCATCGCGGTGCAGATCCCCGGTGATGACGACCCGGTCGCCGGTTTGCAGGCGATCAGCGCTGGATTGCTGGGTGCATTGGTCCTGTGCGGTGCCGGGTATGCATTGCTACGCCGGCCGGGAATCCGCGATCGGCTGTTTCAACTGCTGCGCGGCATGTTCGGTCGGCGCCGCACCGCGCGCTGCGCCGATGGCCGGGTGAGCCGCTTCGGCGCGCTGGTGCTCGCGGTGCGCTCGGCGGTGCGCAACTGGGCGCAGCAACTGGGCGCGGTGCGCATCACTCCCGGCGTCGGGGTGGTGGCGTTCGCCCTCATGATGGTGTCCTGGGTAGCCGACGTCGCAGTGCTGGCGATCGCCTTCCTGGCATTGAACTCCGCCCCGCCATGGACCGGGTTACTGCTCGCGTATTGCGCCGGGCAGATCGCGGCGAGCCTGCCGGTGACTCCTGGTGGGATCGGGGTGGTGGAAGGAAGCATCACGCTGGCCCTGGTGGCCTTCGGCGGCGCCGAGACCATCACGCTGGCCGCGGTGTTGCTGTACCGGCTGATCGCCTACTGGGGTTGCCTGCCCGCCGGCGGGCTGGCCTGGCTGGCCTTGCGCATGACCTCGGGCGCCCCCGTCGAGGAACCCGCCGCTGCCCAGGATGTGCCGGTGACCGCCGCCGTCGCCGAAGCGGAGCCACTACCGTGACCGCGTTGCGGCGGTGGCGGCCTACTGCCGTGGTGGCCGGGCTCGTGATTGCGTGCAGCCTGACGGCGGCCTGCTCGGGACCGCGCAGTGGCGCGTCGGCCACCGGTGAGGTATCGGGGTGCGCTGCGGTGCTGCCGTTGGCCCGCAACATCGTCCACGACGAGGGCGCGCTCACCGAGGTGCGGCGAATCAGCCGCAGCGACGCCGACGCGCTGAGCCGGGAGCTGGGGGTTGCGCCGCCGCGCTCGCGCACCGGGCTGCCCAGCCCGCATCGTCCAGTCCGTCCCGGGTGGCCGCACGCCTGCCTGGTCGTCTACCGCGGCCATTACCCGGCGGGAACGATCGCCGGGGCCAGCCCACCGGCGGTGGCCGGCCGCTATGCCCTGATCGTGCTCCGCGTCCGGCACCCCTCGGTCGAGCGCATCCTGGTCACCGACCATCTCCCCCCGGGCGTGCACTCCTGACGTGTGTGCGACCAGCCGGCGGTTACCCGGCTGGGCCGGGCGGGGCATAGATCTGCACTGCGCCGTGGGCTTCGCGCACCTGAAGGTGAGGCAATGCGGGCGGGGCCACCGGCAGCTGATGGGTCAGCAGCTGTCCGTTGAGCGCGAAGGATGTGCGGTGGCACGGGCAGTCCAGCCGGCTGGCCGCCGCGTCCAGGGCGAGGCGGCAACCCAGATGCGTGCATACTCCGGACACCGCGCGCAGCTGACCGCCAGTGCGCGCCACGAAACCGATCACCGACCCGAGATCGAAGGCCTGTACGGCGCCCTCGGTCAGGTCTGCGCTGGCGCTGACCGTGCGCCACTGGCCGGTGGTCGGGTTCAGCGTCTGATCCCGACCGCTTTCGGCGGGAACCCCTTTGGTGACGGCGTGGTCTACCACCGCGCCCACCGCCGCGGCTGCTGCCGCGATCGAGGTGGCCTGCACCAACCGCCGCCGGCTGTTGTGCACCGGCCGCCCGGGTCGGGCCTGCGCCGCTGCGGTGGGTTCCCCGGTCAGCTCGGCGGCCAACCGCTGGTGTAGGTCGGTGACGAACTCGGTACGGGGGGCGGCGCTGCCCGGTCGCGCACTGCGCAGCGTGATCGCCGCCCGCAGCTGCGCGGCATCGGCGTCATCAGCGCTAAACGGGCGTGGCCGGCGGCCGTGCAGCAGGTCGGCGATGAACCGCCGGGTGCCGCGCGCGCTCACCTGCCCGCCTCCAGCAGCTGCGCGGCCCGGCGCAACGCCCGGTGCTGCAACACCTTCGCGTAGGCCACGCTGACGCCCATCGCGGCCGCGGCCTCGCGCAGCGAACACGAGTCGAGGAACCGCAACTGCAGGATGCGCCGGTAGTGCTCGGGCAACTCCGCCAGCACGACCGACGCCCGGCCCAGCGCATCCGCCGACGCCGCAGTGGCCGCGGCGTCGGCCGGCGCCGCCTCCAACGAATCATCGTCGCGCAGCCGGGTGACCTCGTGGCCCAGGGTGCGCCGCCAATACCCGGCCAGCACCGTGCGGGCGGTGGTCAACAGGTAGGCCCGCACCTCGGCGGCGCTAGCCGAGACCCGCAGCGGCCGCAGCGCCGTCAGGAAGACCTCCGCGGTCAGGTCCTCCGCATCGGGACGGTTGCCGACCTTGGCGAACATCAGCCGATATACCCGGTCGACGTTGTCCCGGTACACCGCCTCCCAGTCGGGGTAGAACCCGTCGCCGACCACGCGTAACCGTGGCTCGCTGATCTGGGGTTCGCTGACCTGTGACTTGCTGATTTGGGACTTGCTGATTTGGGACTTGCTGATTTGGGGCTTGCTGATTTGGGGCTTGCCGGCCGGATCAGCACGGGCGCGGCCAGCGGCCCCCGCTGGAGCGGGAGCTGCCCGACGACGACCTTCCCGTCTGCGCAACCGAACCACCCTTCACGGCAGGCGCCCATGCCACCAATAGGTAAGCGCCCGGGTTACGCCCGCGGTGCGGTCACTCAGGTCTCATTCCGGCGTTCGACGAAGAAGTGCACCTCGTCGCCCTGCTCCTCGACATCGAGCTGCTGGTCGTGCAGGTCGTAAACCAGGCCGGGAGACAGGAAGACCTTCGCGCCGTGGGCATCCAGCACCGTGTCACTATCGCCGGGAGCCCGCGCGATGGACAGCCCCAGGCCCTCTGCCCGGCTGGTCTGGCTTTGCGGCGCGATCCGCAGCCCCGCGCCGTCCGGCATGTCGTTCTGGGTTACGAGTGAGTTGATGGCGCGGGCCGCGGCCTCGGTGACTGTCAGCATGACGTTACCGTAAGGGTCTTCCCCGGCAGCGCGTAAGCGGGAGCCGGTCGCCGAATCAGATGGTCAATTCTCCGACGTCGTCTCCTCGGCGTCTTGGGCGGTCAGCGCTTCGACGGTGTGCTCTCGCACCGGGCGCAGCTCGAATTCCCCGAACTGGCCGCGCCGCACGGCAACGGCACTCATCGGCAGGGGTCGGCTCTGCCGATGGCGGGGAGTGAGGGTCATTCCGGACCGCGGTCGGCGGTCGGAGACGGGCGCGCGCATGTGGTCCTTCTTCGTTGTGGTTATTCGGCCTTCCGTTAACCGAGGTACGAGCGCGCCACGTGCGTGTACAGCGGAAAGAACCCGCATGCTCGGGCGCCCCCCGGCATAATCGACGGAAGTATGGGTTTTTACCAGACGAGCAGCCAGCAGACACTGCCCCCGGGGCTCTCGTCCCCGGTGCAGAGTACTCCCCGCTGTCAACAGGGGCATACCTGCTATCGGATGGCACCCAATAGCGGCACACCTCGCTGCCGGTCCGGCGCGGTCGGAGATTATCGCAAGCCGACGAGCCGCTGGCACCTGTCCATGCGATCATCCGGCATAGGTAGGCTCGCGACTGTAGCCGGTCGCAGCCGGACTCAGACCCCACCAGTGCGCGAGGGAGGCTCCGGTGGAGCTCGACCATTACGTCTTTCGTCCCCAACTCTTCCGGCACGCTCGGTATCGACTTCGGCAGGCTGGCCCGTGAGCACTCCCACCGGTGAGAAGGTTCCCGGCGCGACGACCCGCCGCGCGCCGCACGTGACCAAGATGGTTGCGTGGGCCGCGGTGGACTGCTTGCGTGTGGAGGCGGCTCGGGTCCTGCTCGGGCAGCGTGGCATGCGGGCTACCGGATCAATCGTCAGCTGCCGGCAGGAGGACACGGAGGCGTACTCGGCGTCCTACACCTTGACCACCGACGAGACCGGGGTGGTCGAGCGCCTGACCGTTCGGGCCATCCGTGCGGAGGGTGAACAACACGTCGCTCTTACCCGCTCAGAGGAGGGCATCTGGCTGGTCGACCACGGTCAGGGCGCGGCGCGGACCAACTTCGGCGGTGCTCTGGACGTCGATCTGCAGTTCAGCCCGCTGTTCAATGCGCTGCCGGTGCGCCGGCTCAATATGCACCGGTCAGCAGCCAAGCACGATCTGGCGATGGTTTTCGTGTCGTTGCCCGGCCTGGAGGTCAGCCGCGTCCCGCAGAGCTACCGCACTGTTTCGTTGGGCGAGCCCGCTGTGGTCGCCATCAGCACCGACTCGCTGGAAACGGAGCTCACCGTGGACGCCGACGGTCTGGTGCTGGAGTATCCCGGGCTGGCCCGCCGCTCCTGAGTTGCCG
>DASUVX010000189.1:0-16834 GCA_036378735.1 Pseudonocardiaceae bacterium
GGAACCAAGACCCCGAGCTGCTCAACTGGCTCGCCAGCCTCTGACCACACTGGTTATGCGCAGCGTCCAGCCGTGACCACCGCCCCCACCAGCGGCAAGCGCCGGGCGCTGCGCATAACCCAGCGCTGCTCATAGGGTGGCTTATGCGCAGCTGCGCATAACGAGCCTTGCGGGCAACCGCTCAGCGTCTGGTGGTAACGCCAGTTTTCCAAATATCCAGCCCGAAGCAGTCCATCGATCAGGCGAAGAAACCGCCCGTCGTGAATCTTCTCAGCCAGAATCGATCTCATGATCGAGTGGTCCAAAGATCCGAAACAGTTGGAGATATCGCCCTCGATGAACCACACCGTCCCGTGCCATTGGTGAGTGATCTCCCGTAGAGCGGTGTGGCACCCGAGGCCCGGGCGGAATCCATGGGAATGGTCAGAGAACTGCGGCTCGTAGTACGCCTCCAGCAACAGGCGAATTACTTCTTGCAGCAACTTGTCCGACCAGGTTGGCAACCCTAGCGGGCGCTTCTTCGTTGTTCCTTTCTTCTCGATGTAGGTGCGCCGCACCGGAGTCCACCGGTATCGCTCCTGGCGGAGCGTGGTGATGATCGCCTCGACCTTGCCGAGGTTCATGCCGTCCACAGTCTCCCGCGTGGTTCCCGGGGTCATTGCTCCCGCGTTCCGGTAGAGCTTCCCGTAGGCGAGCAGGTACAGGTCGGGGTTAAACAGACATCGGTAGACCCGTTCCAGTGGCAGTCCCCTCTTACCGCGTTCACGAATGATCTCCAATACGGTTGCGGCGTCTCGCATCTCGCGTACCTCACCGTCGTTGTTGACCTAAAGCACCTGTGCCCCTTCGCCCTGCGCTCCGGCTCTCCCGGGCTCCCTGGCCGGTCGTGACTCCGGCGACTACTACGGACACTCCGTGACCATGGGGCTCGCGCCATGTAGGCCATCCCGAATTCCTCTTGCGTTGGACGTATCGAGCGTGACGTAGGCGGCCTGTCCGTCCCCTTGAACATGTTCGTTACCTGTCGCCCACCGGCCGGGAGGGTTGAGACGACGAAAGTCGGAATCGTCCGATGCCGGTGGCCCCGACAGCAGGTGTCGTGTCGGGGGGTGTGCGCACTTCCACCACTGGAGACTGGGCTTCAAGTAGTCTGACCTTCGCCATATCACGCGGGCCTTGCACGGCAGCGCCTTCGACACCTTCCCAACGCTCCGCGCTTTCCCGCCATGCTGTGGTCCCCTCGCGCTTTCGCGTCCAGGTAAGGCGGGTGGCCCAGAGGTCACCTCCTCCCGAACCTCTGCCCCCTGAAGGGGCGATCCAACGCCGAGTTAGACGGCGCACAGTCTCCCGTCACCGGGCTCCCACCGTCGAACCAGTAGGCATTGCGCCATGTTTCCAATGAGCAAACATCCCCGGGAATGCCGACGCTATCTCGGCAAGTTTCCGGCGAGTCTTTCCCTTGGCGCGACGCAATCGCTTGTATTTCCGCATGGCCCACTTCACGAGGAAGGGGTTGATCTGTTGCTCTAAGAAGTGCATCAACTTGGACTTGTAGAAGCGCCCATAATAGTTGATCCACCCCGACACGATGGGATTGATCACCGCGGCGAGGCCCCGAAAGCTCAGACTGGTCCTGCGACCCAACCTCCACTGCCGGATCACCCGCGCCATCGACTTCAACGCCGCCTTGCCGACCAGCGGGACGAACCCGCACATCAGCACGCCGTCACGTCGACGGACGGGCGCACGGCGAAAATCGAAGCCCAGGAACGTGAAATCCGTCACTGGATACTTCTCCTGGCGCGCGTGCTGTTTGCAGTAGACGATGCGAGTCTTGTCCGGATGGCAGCGCAACCCGAACTCCAGCAGCCGTTCCTCAACCACATGGCGGATGTACTTCGCCTGTCGCTGGCTGAAACAATGCAGTACGACGTCATCGCAGTACCTCTCGAACTGTACCACCGGAAAACTCCGGGCAAGCCAGGAGTCCAACGCATAGTGCAGGAAGAGATTCGACAACAACGGTGAGATCGCCGAGCCTTGTGGAGTTCCTTTAACGGGGACAACACGGTTGCCGTCCTGGTGCTGAACCGGTGCGACCAGCCACCGTCTCACATACAGCACCACCCACGGCAGGTCCGTGTGTTTCTCCACTGCGGCAACGATCTGTGCATGGGGAACGTTGTCGAAGAAACCTTGGATGTCGAGATCGACCACCCATGGGCGCCTCCAGCACCGCTGCTTGTACACTTCCACCGCGTCTAGCGCGGACTTTCCTGGACGATAACCGTAGGAATCGGCGTGGAATACTGGGTCCACATCTGGTTCCAGGATCATAGCCACGGCTGTCTGCGCTATCCGGTCGGCGACTGTAGGCACACCTAGAATTCTTGTGCCACCAGCAGACTTCGGAATGGGGACGGCTTTCACCGGCTCCGGGAAATAACTCCCCGAGGACATCCTGTTCCACAGCTTGAACAAGTTGTTTCGAAGATTCTGCTCAAACTCTGCCAGGGACTGCCCGTCGACCCCTGCCGCACCCTTGTTGCCGCTGACCTTCAGGTATGCTTCCCATATCAACGACTTCGGAATATCAAACGACTTCTCTACTGGCCTTGTCTCGTCCACGCAATTCCTCCCGTTGCTGGTTGATCGCGCGACGAAACTCGACGGCACGCCCCCTTCGCTCCGCGCCCATTACAGGCACTTCATCACTATTACGGGACGTTCCGCCCTCCTAGCGCGCTTCCGGTACTCTGCGACTCGCGGATTAGCCACTTGTCGGTCTCCCGGTGCGTTCCTGTTCCAATCCTCTGGAACCCGTGTCGCGCTGAGGAGTTCTCCTGTTCCGTTGCAGAGCCCAAGCCAAGCTCGCGCCATCTTCATGCCGGGCACCGCCAGAGCAGTAGACAGGTTTCCCTCTGACTCGTCCCAGGACAGCATTAAGGCCCTGGTTTTGATGCCACCTGGCTTAACGACACGTCGTCGATGGTTCACTCTCGTTCGCCTTCTTGGCTCATACCTGCCGCCTCTCACGACGGCTTTTCCACGGACGTTCACCACCATGACTCATTCACCACAGCAGCTCGTGGCGGTTTGACACCAGCACCTGCATGCCGATGCCGAAGGACCTACCTTCATCTCTGCAACAGCATGGTCGCTGTTATCGTTCTGTCTTCTACATCAGAAAACTCCAGCTCCCTTCAGGACACACCAACGCCTTAGCCGAATCCTTCAACGCTGCCGTGAAAGTGGAACGGGTCAACCGCACCGTTTACCCTACCCGCGAACACGCCCGAACCCGATGATGCCCGGTACATCGAATTCCGTTATAATAGTCAACGTCTTCACTCGGCGCTCGACTATCAGACCCCGCAAGAGGTCTATTATGAGTACCTGAACCGGCAGTCCGCAGCATGAGATAGCAATTAATCAGCTGTCCGGAAAAGACGAGGCGGCCCAAACCGGCCAACGG
This sequence comes from Pseudonocardiaceae bacterium, assembly GCA_036378735.1. Lineage (GTDB taxonomy): Bacteria > Actinomycetota > Actinomycetes > Mycobacteriales > Pseudonocardiaceae. The sequence goes on from DASUVX010000189.1 coordinate 3,476, forward strand.
TGATCGCTGCCCGGCTCATTTATTTACGAGCCCGGAGTCAACGTCGAGCCGCGCCACCGGCTGTCCGCCGGCCTTCCCGCACTCGCCTAGCCGTCTACTCCGGACTATCAATCACGGATGAGTCTGTTTGCTCTCGGTCAGCCCAGGGAGGCGGAGGACGACACCATGGCCGAGGAAAAACCGGACGCCGACGTGGCCGAGCAGCAGCGGCCAGCGCTGCGCGACGATCTGGAGGCAGACGTGCAGGCGCTGCACGATGATTTCGCCCACGCCACCGCCGACCCAGCGGGCACCGCCATCAGCGAGACCACCGACGCTGACCCCGCTGACGTGGCCGACCAACACCGCCTCGCACGCTTGCCTGATGAGGAGGAACCCTGGCCGTAACGCGGTCACCGCCGCAGGTCCGCCGGAGCGCACGGGTACAGCTGGGACAAGAGTCCCGGGGAGGAAAGGAAGTGATGGCGCGGTGCTGCAGGAGACTGCCGTCGAGCGGTACGCGTTCGGCTGCGGCCACCGTGGATGTCCTGGGCCGCCGGCTACGACGTGGGCCGGGCTGGTGGATGACCTGACCGAACCGGCGCCGGCTACACCGCCGCCCTGTCAGGGAGCGCCGTTTGACCGGGTGCTGTCCACCGTCGCGCACCCCGGGTGCCGTATGCGTGGGTGGCGCAGACCCGGCCCGGTGGCCTGGTGGTCACCCCGTGGTGCAGCGCCTACGAGCCCGCCGGGCTGCTGTCGCTGACCGTGCAACCCGACGGGACCACCGCCGGCGGGCTGGTCAACACCACCATCTCGTTCATGTCGCTCCGCGACCAGCGCATCCCCCCGCGCCGTGATCGCCGACCTGGTGCGCGACACCGACACCGCCACTGTCAGCCACACCGAGCTGCATGCCTCCCGCCTGTGCAACGACACCGACGCATCCTTTGCGATCGCTCTCGAGGTTTCCGGCTGCCACTGGGAGTACCAGCCCGCTACCGATCAGGACGACCGCTGGTGTGTGTGTGGTTCCTCGACCCGGTCACCCGGTCCTGGGCGCGGTTTGACTACCAGCCCGACACCCGGCGCTGGCCGGTGCACCAGTCCCGGGCCGCGCCGGCTCTTCGACGAGATCACCGCCGCCTACCACCGCTGGAACCACGCCGGCCGACCTCCAGTCATCCGGTGGCGCTTGGTGGTCACCCCCGAGGGGCAACGGGTCGAGCTGACCGACACCCTGACCAGGCCGTGATAAGGCAGTTATCGTCAGGCCGGGCTGGCACCAGCGCGCGGTCGCGGGAACTTGCCGACCGTCGTGTCCTACCTGGACAGAACGCGAGCTGTCCGGAACTTCGTGCGGTGGTCAGGGTTGTCATTCGACCAGACCGTACCCAACTCGGGTGGTTTCCGGCTGGGCGGCACCTCACGATCACCGCCGAGATAGTCCGATGACTTAACGTAGCCATCCGCACACGGCCCGTGCCTCCCAGAAGCGTCCCTCGGCGCCTGCCTGGGATTCCACATGATGACAGGGGGGACTTCGTTGATGTTTCGCGCCTTTGCTCGCATGGCCGGTTTCGCGCTGGCCGCGGCGGCGGTCACCGTGACCCTGGCAGGTCCCGCCGACGCGCAAGCCCTGACGGTGAAGGATCCGGGAGTGGGCGCCTCCAGCACCGTCGGGTGTGGGATCAGCTACCCGGCCCGGGATTCCAGTGGCTTTCACCGCTTCCCGGCCATGACCGTGACCTTGCGCAGTGGTCCGAGCAATGCCTGCATCCAGACCGGTCAGGGCGTGTCCGACCAGCTCGCCCAGTACCTGTGTTACACCCCCGGCGACGGGGGCACCTGGACGTTTTTGCGCAACGTGTCCACCGGAGACCAAGGCTGGGTTCGTGACGACCTGCTGGCCGGCAATGGCAGCCAGGTGCCCTGTGAAGATAACCCCCCACCCGCGTCGATCCTCGGTCTGTGACCCCGCTTGGCTACGAACGCCACGGGACGTCTCGCAGCCGCGAGCGGAAGCAGCATCGTCCCGACTAGCGAGCTCTCCCTCTGGCCCGGTTTCGTCTGCGGCGCGTCAATACGTTGCTTTTGACACCGGTATGCCGGGCCGCTAGCTTTCCCCCGCCATGCACGTGCTAATAGTCGGAGTCGGCCATGGCCGGTCATGGCTCCGCGCGCCGCTGGCCGTATCCGGTGCGCCAGGAGTTATCCCGGCGACACCGGTGAGCCAGCACACACGCGCGGCTGACCAGCTGCTGGTTGCCTGATCGATCGGGGGCAGGGCATGACTGACAGCCCGGAGGTGGCGGCCGCTAAGCGGCTGCTAGACGAGGCCAAGACCGGCGGATTCCGTTTCGAGCGCATCGCGCCCGGCCCGGACGGCCCGCTGCGGGGCGTGCGCGACACCACCGGCTGGTGCGACGAAATCTACCTGGGCGGGTTCTGGAACCCCGATTCCTGTCACGCCATCCGGCGGCGACGCCCGTCGCTGGTCGTGCCCGGCGGCCTGCTGGTGACCCATCGGGTCCGCGGCGACGCGCTGACGGTGCTGCACACGGTGCTGTGCGACTGGCGCAGCTGCTGAATCCCCGGCTGGCCGCGGGACTAACGACACCTGCGGCATCTACGGAGTTTTTGATCCGTGTATGTTCCGCGTTTGCGGTGAGCAGGCGGTCACCTCGGCGCTGTATCTACACCGCAGGTGTTCCGTGTTGTTGTCGGCGTGGCTACCCCTCCACCGCCGACCCACCTCCAGCGGCGGACGCTCGCCGACCCACCCGAGCGTCCGCCGCACTTCCTGGCCTGCGTACCAGCCGGCCCGACCTGTCCGCCGCGGGATGCGAGCACGTCTGCCGTGATCGCGGCGGACTCAAGGGGGCTATTCGGCCGGATCGATACGCCCGGTGCTATGGCCGGAGGTCGACGATGTCGATGCGATGGCCGTGTAGCGGTCCGGGTTGTACGTGAGCACCAGCGGCGAAGCGGCGCGGGCCTCGTCGACAACTTGAATCAGCTCCAGCTCGGCAGTGGTTTTGCCGCCGTTGCTGCCCGCGGCGCCGACCTCCCCGGCGCCCAGCGGGAACCCGCTCATGGGGCTGTCGCGGTCGTGGACCAGCCAGGCCAGTTCCGGTCGGTTGGACACTTTCCGACAACCTGGCTCTGGATCGGCGCGCTGGCCCGATCACTCCAGCAATCTCCAGCTGCCAAGCGCCAATGTTGGTGTGCCACTACGGGCTCGGCTATGCACGGGCGATCGCGTTGTCGACATCGTCTCCCGGTGGGGCAGCGTCGCTGAGCGCATCGAGTCCTCGAGCGCGTTTGGCCCTGTCACGGCCAACGCGTTGGTGGGTATCCCCCGCAGCCCTATCGCGGGCGGGATCACTACGACCGGGCGCGGCGCGTGCCGCGTGCGGTATGCGCTGACTAATCGGTGTGCTAGTCCGCCGATGCGTTGTTGGTTGTGGCTGCCGACCACCAGCAGCGTGGCCCGGTCGGCTTCGGCGACCAGGACCGGACCAGGTTTGCCCCGCACGACCTTGCACCGCACCCGACCCGCTGGGTCCCGGTACGGGACTCGCACCAGTGCGGCCGTGATGATCTGCTTAAGCTCGTGTTCGACGCGGGCGTGCTGCTCGGCCAGGGGTAGCATCGGTTGGTCGATGGGCGCCGCCTCCCAGGCTGACATCGGCTGCTAGCAGCGGATGGCGTGCACCCGGCTGCCGGTGCGGGCGGCGTGGGTCAGCGCCCATCGCAGTGCCGTGTAGCTGGCCGGGGAGCCGTCGACACCGACCACCACGACGTCACCAGCAAGGGCTGGTCTTGCTAGCCCGTCGACGCGGTCGGCTCCTGCTGGACTCACCCATGCGTCCTGCCCGCGCGGAGTTGGACGCTCGCGGTGGCCGGGCTGCCATCTCCGCCTCCACACGCGGGGCTCCGCTGCCCCGCCGGGGGCGACGCGGGCCCGGGGCTCCCGCACGCCGGTGAGGCCGGTGATGAGATTGGGGACCTGGCGGTGAGTCCAAGCATGCTTGAGGTGCTTCATGACGTGGCGGAATAACGCTTCGACTTGGCGCCACCGGTCGCGATCATTCTCAAAACACTCCTTCCCCTGTCGTCGAACGTCCATGGTCTTTTGATCCGCCCTTCCCACCGGGTCGGCAAAATGCTGAGCTCGGCGCCAAACAGAGGTGGTCTCGAATTCACGCATTGTTCACGCACGCCGGGCGCTGGCAACCCCCACCGGCCAGCCGGGTACTAGACAACGAGCCGCATTAATTTCCGCTAAGATCAGTGCATCACCGCGGCGGCGAGCACGGACGGGCTCGTCGGCCGTTCACTTTGACCGGCCCAACCTTGGTAGGTCATCGGGGCCCGGCCGCGTCGTCGGCTTGGGGGTCGTGAGCCTTCAACCCATTTGGCCGTCCGGATGAGTGTTCTTGATCTTGGACATGCTGCATCAGTCGTTCACTTCCCCCACGTTCCCCGTGTCCGGCGCAGCGTGCCACCAATAGCAGACGTAAATCGAGGTGATGCGAAACACCAGTGCCGTAGCAACGCGCGACCTGGTCCCGTCCGGCACCGCGACGTGGGGAAGCTACGGCTGAACTCGCACCCGGGACCGTTACGCCGCGGATCTCGGCATGCCACTTGGGTTTGGGCTCTGGCCACGATGGGTAACCACCAACTGTCGTTTAGGCACTTTTTAGGAACAAGCCTGAGGAGGTGCTCGATGGCGACCACAGTCGCCCAGGTCATGACTCGTGATCCGGTCACCGTCAGCGCCGCGGCCCTGATCAGGGAAGCGGCCCGCCAGATGTGGGCGAAGACGTTGGTGATGTGCTCGTCATGGACGACGATCGACTAGTGGGCATTGTCACTGACCGGATATTGCGATCCGCGTGGTTGCTGAAGATAAAGGCCCCAACAAGCCGGTAGAGGACGCCTATCGCGGTCAGGATCTGACTACGGTCGCCCCTGACATTAAAATCGAAGAGACCGTTGAGCTTATGCGTGGTAAGGCTATCCGTAGGTTGCCTGTGGTAGAGGGTGATCGACCTGTCAGCGCTGGGTGTATCGGTGATCTTGTTCTTGAGTGTGACGAAACATCGGCGTTAGCTGATCAGCGCGGGCGCAACCTAATCAATAGTCTAGCCCTCTAGGGTTGTGGGCAGCTGAATCGTCCGTGACTGGCGTGAATAATTGCAGCCGGGAGTTCCCTGTAGCCGCGTCGGAGTGTTCTGTGAGCGCTGGAAGCGCAGTATCGCTACAGGTTAAGGCTGTCCCTAGCGCTGACTGCTAACCCTCATCACGGCCGGCGCGCTGACCCGCTCGAGCATAAGGGTCAGCGTGACAAAGATCTCACCCGGTGGAGCCAGCGACCATGGACGACGTTCTGACCCACTACCGCCGGCTGCTAGGTGCTGACCACCCTGTCACCCTCCGGCTGGCCAACACCCTGGGCGCCAACCTGCGCACGCTAGGTGAGCATGAGCAGGCCCGCCGACTCGACGAGGACACCCTCAGGCGCTACCGGCGGCTGCTGGGCGATGACCACCCCGCGACCTTGGACTCGGCCAGCAATCTCGCGGCTGACCTGCGCGGACTAGGTGAGCACGAGCAAGCCCGCGACCTTCACGAGGACAACCTGGTCCGTCGGCGACAGACGCTGGGCGATGACCACCCAGATACCTTGCGCTCGGCCCGCGCTCTGGCCGCTGACCTGCGCGCACTGGGTAAACATAAGCAGGCACGGCAGCTCCAGGAGGACACCCTGCGCCGTCGGCGGCAGGTGCTCGGCGATGAGCACGCCGATGCCCTGCGCCTAGTCCACCACCTGGCCGCCGGTCTCGGTGCGCTCGGTGACGATGAGCGGGCCCGCGAACTCGACGAGGACACCCTGACCCGCCGACGACGACTCTTAGGCGATGACCACCCCGACACCCTGCGCTCAGCCCACAACCTCGCCGCCGACCTGCGCGCGCTCGGTGACCACCAGCAGGCCCGCCAGCTCGACCAGGACACCCTGACCCGCCGACGACGACTCTTAGGCGATGACCATCCCGACACCCTGCGCTCAGCCCACCACCTCGCCGCCGACCTGCGCGCGCTCGGCGAACACCAGCAGGCCCGCCAATTGGAAGCGCGTATAGACTTCGTTGCTGGTCATGACGTACCTTAGCCTGTTCCTGATCTTGTACAGTCGGCGAGGGACCGCCGCCAAGAACGGGCGAGGATCCGCCACGCTGACCCTTCATCCAAGAAGATGCTGCCCCCATTGACCGCCCGTTGCTCGCCGCGGGCCACGCAATCGACGATGTGCTGCGCTGTGAGAACAGGAGGGCGTCGGGCGGCCATTTCGCCAGGTGGCCGAGCGTGACCATGTGGCCACCGAATCGTTGACCGGCGCCAGGATCAACGGTGGGGTGTGGACTGGGGTCCGAATCGGGAGGTCGAGGTCACCAAATCCGGCTGGGTGTGAATCGGATCTAGGGGGTCGGCGGATTCCCACTCCCCGAGCTGGCGGACTCGGGAGGTCAGGTAGATCTGTAACCGGGTGCGGTATTCCCGTTCGAAGCCGCGCAGTTGGTCGATCTTTTTCTCCAGCGCGTTTTTCTCCTGGTTCAGCGCGGCGATGGCCTCGGTGTGCTGGCGTACTGCGGCACGCTCCAGTGACGCGGTCCTGTCCTGGGCCTGTCGCTCCGTGGTCTCGGCGCTGGTACGGGCGTCGGTGAGCATGGCCTCGGCTTGGATCCGGGCCTGATTGATCAGCTCGTCGGCCTTCGCCTGGGCCTGGGAGAGCAGCTGTTCGGCGCGGGCGCGGGCGCGGCCTAACGTCTTGTCCGCTTCGGCGTGGGCCTGGCTGGTCAGACGATCGGCCATCTCCTGGGCCCCGCGCATCACCTTGGCGGCGTGCGCCTGGTGATCACCACCGGGCGTGGCCTGTTGCTCCATCGGCGGTGGGACCATGGCCGTCATCGGTGGAGGTGGCTGCGGTCCAGGGGCGGGCCCAGCATCGGGCGACGCAGCGCGCTGGGGGTGCTCGAGCTGCTCGATCTGGTGGCGCAGATCGGTGTTTTCCTCGATCAGCCGGGCCAGTTCGTCTGCCACGAGATCGAGGAAGGTGTCGACCTCGTCCTCGTAGTAGCCCCGCTTGCCGATCGGAGGTTTACGGAACGCGACGTTGTGCACGTCGGCGGGCGTCAACGGCATCGGATCACCTCTGGCATTCCTCACCTGTGGCGTGGCCCGGTCGATCGGCCCTGATCGCACAGCCCTGGGAACCGGCGGTCCCCGAACGATCTGTGTCCACTCACCACATGCACTCGATCGAACACTCTGAGCAACGAAACCCTAATGGATCCGTGCAGTCCCGCTGCGCGAGACCGACGGGTTGGCCGCTGGCCGATGTTGGCGAAACGCGATCGGTGGCTGAAGGGTGGGCTAGATCGGTGCCGCGCCGCACCAAAAGCGATCCACTCAGCTGGCCGGGGGAACGGCCCGGCTGCGCAGGACAACCCGGGTGCCCGCGCGGTTGTCCGGCTGGGCGATGGTGACGCTATCCATGCAAGCCCGCATAAGTGGGATACCGCGCCGCCGGCCTTCGTCGTCACGGGGTGCCGGGCGCCAGTGGCCGTGATCCCGCACGACCAGCGTGACCCGCCGCTGCCCGCCTGGCGTGATCTCGACCCCAGCTGAAAGCTCGATCATTCCAGGCGGCCGGTCCCAATAGGCGTGTTCGGCGGCGTTGCTGACCGCTTCGCTCACGGCCAGCACGATGTCGTCGAGCTGACCCGCGGGCTCTGCCCGAGATATCGATGCCGAAGAGATAGGCGCGTTCCTCCTCGATCCGGGCGAGCGTGCGGCAGGGTGAGCAGGACCAGTCGACCAGGTGGCATCGGCATTCAGAGTCAGCCACGCCATTCTCTACCGCAACCTGCCGAGCCGGAACCCGCTGACAGCAATGATCAACTCGTTTGCGGCTGGTGACACGCTCCTTACCGGCACGTCCGCCGTGAGTTCAGCGAGATTGAACGTTATTCAGCGGGAACCCACGGCCTGAGCGCGGTTGAGCTCCCGGATTCGCGTGGGTTCACCGTAACTGGGTGTACGGATGCTTCGGTCGCTGCTCGCCGGCGTGTTGTTCGAGTTGACCGTCGAGCAGGCGCTGGGCCACCTCCGCGTAGCGGCTGGCGGCGGACAAGGACAGGTTGAACACCAGGGACAGGTGCAGCGGGTCCGGGCCAACCGTCAGGGCCTCGTGCAGGATGCGATCTGCGCGGATGCGGTCGACACCGACGCCGAGCTCGCGCATCTCGGTCTGAAGGTAGATGTGGCTGACGGGCCTGGTCCCCAGAGCGGTTCTCCCCGCGAGCAGGACGTGCCGGTTCGGGCTGTGCGGCCAGGTGGTGCGTCGGTGATCGAGCCAGGCTCGTAGCACCCGGTGGGTCAGCTCGCCCAGGCGTTGGGTGTGCCCGGCGAGGATGATGCGCCGGTTGGGCAGGTCGACGTCGTCGAGGGTGAGGTACCGGATCGTCGCTGAACGGGCGGCGTGGACCGCGGCCAGGGCGACGATCAGCCGTTGCGCAGAGTTCGCGGCGGCCTGTTCGACGGCACGGATCTCGTCGTCTGTCAACGGAATCAGGCCGGGCTCGACGCGTTCGGCTTTCAGCCGCGTGGTGGGGTTGGCGAAGATCAGGCCGCGTTTCTTGGCGAACCGGAACAGCGATCGCAACGCGATGACCGCAGTGCGGCGCTGGTGTCCGCGCAACGGTTCCAGCGCGGTGGTGACCTCAGTAGCGGTGATCTCCCGGAGATGCCCGTGCTCGGTGACCCATTCTTCGATGATCGGCTTCACCGACCGGAAGTAGACATAGAGGCTGTCGGGCGAGCGGGGCAGGGAGCGGCTGTCGCCGTCCAGCAGTACCAGCAACCAGGCGCGGACCGCCTCGGCGAACCCGGCCGGGAGTTGGCTGGCGCTGCGATCGATCCAGGACCGGATCGCGGGCGTGGTGTCGTCCTCGAACAGCCCGAGATCGGTGAGCACTTCGGTGATCCGGAGGATGGGCGCGTGGCGCGGTATCCGCGCGCGAACCTCGGTGAAGGGCACGCGCTCGACAGCGGACCGGCCGTCAAGGACCGCGACGAGGCCGTCGATCGCGCTCCGAACGGTGGAGCGGTCCCAGCCGTGAGCTTGACCGAGGTGCTCGGCGTGTTCGGCCGCAGCTCGCAGGGTCGGGTTGCCCGACTCGAACGCGGGGTGCCGCCAACCTCGCGGCACCGGGGCGCCGATCTTGCGTCGTTCGATGGACGCCCAAGCTCGGCACTTGTTGCCGCAGTAGCGCCGATCACGGCGACTGCCCGCTGGGATCGGCGTGTCGCAGTGCAGGCAGTTCACCGGGGTGGCAGGGACCTGCCGGTGTGCGGCCGGGGCGTGACGGCGCGGGCCTCGCCGACGGCGGTGGACTGCTCGCCGGTCGCTGGTTTCGGTTCCGGCACCGTCTCGGGCTCGGGCAGCAGCAGTTCCTGGACACCGCAGCCGAGCACGGCGCAGATGACGTCGAGCTCGTCGAGCTTGACGGCGTTGGGCTGGCCGGACCACAGGCCCGACATCTTCCCGGCGCTGATCTTCATGCCGCGTTCGGCGAGCCGGCGTTGCAGTTCGCTGGCCTTCCAGATGCCCCGGTTCGCGGCGGCCAGCCGGAGGTTCCACTTCATCGGGCCAATCCCTTCCATCGGTCGGCGGCGCGCTGCTGTCCGGTGACCCAGGCGTCCTCGACGTGGGTGCCATGGTGGATGTACCGAGCCGTGGTTCCGGTCCAGGAGTGACCGAGTAGTTCCTGGATGGCGAACAGGCTCATGCCCGCGAGGTAACTGGGAGGCGCAGTAGTGCCGTAGCACGTGCGGGGTGAGCTTGCCCGCCCAGGACGGCAGGTACTCGACAGCGGCCTGGGCCAGCGATCGGCGGAACACGTCGGCGGTCGCCCGGCCGCTGGAGCCGTCGGCGCACTTGCGCTCCGAGGGGAACAGCGGGGCGCCCGGCCGGGTGTGGTCGGCGTCGAGCTGGCCCCAGACGTCCTCGATGAACCAGTGCAGGTTCCGGTCCGCGCCGTTGATCAGCGGTACCAGGCGGGGTTTCGGTCCGCGCCGGCGGGAGCCTTTGCCGTGGCGGACGTTGAGCTTGCCGAACCGGCCCAGCTCCCACCGCACGTCGTCCAGGTCGAGCATCCGGGCCTCGTTGATCCGCAGGCCGAGGGCGGCGGCCAGGCGGGCGACCGCGTAGTTACGGGCGGCCGGGGCGAACTTGCGGCAGGTGGCCAGTTCCTCGCGCCAGCCGGCGAACAGTTGCTCGACCTCGTCCCCCGTCGGCGGGATACGCAACCGCGGTTCGACCGAGGCCCGCGGCCGGTTCATCTCGTCCAGCGGGCATTCGACCACGCGGCCGGTCAGGTTGTGGATCTCGATCTTGTGCCGCAACTCCAGGAACTGGAAGTACACCATGAGCGCGGTCGCCCGGCCGGTGCGTGTGGAGGGCCTCGCGCCGCGCAGCACCTTGCCGAAGTACGTGTCCGCGTCGGGCGGCTGCATCTCCCACAGCGGCCGCCCGAACCACTCCCGGATCAGCTCCAGATGGTTGGTGTCGTTGCGGATCGTGCTGTCCACCAGCCCAGCGGAGGCCCGGTGCTCGCGCAAGTCACGCACGATGGCCAGAGCCAACCCGCACCCCTTCGACTTCATTCAGACTGAAAGACCATCACTCCGGTCGTGATCATGTCATGTCGGATGAAGCGGCTTCAGAAGGGGGCACGACCGCCTGGATAGCAACGCAACAGCTGGTCCAGGCGCAAAAGGGGTCACCGGTCAGCGGTCAACGAACTCAGGAACCCGTCGACTGTTACGTACCCTAGATGCTGATCCGCGAGCTCCGCTTGTCCACACCAAGGCCCAGCGTGGTGACGGTCGGCTCAACGCCCAGCTGCTAGGAGCTGGTGGGCAGCGGCCGCAACCGCACCAGCTGCACCACGTGGTGCTCAGCGAACTCAGCGCGATACAACGTGTCAAACCGGACCCAGACCCGCTCGCGAACCGAGCCCGACGCGGTGCGCAACGGTTCGCAAAAGCCCGAGTCGACGAATGCGAAGGCGGCCCGCGGGTCGGCCCGTGGTTCGACGAAGATCACCTCGCAGACCTCGTCGCAGGCCCACCCGGTGACAGCGGCGAGTCGGTCGCGTTGTCCAGGATCGGCCAGCGGCCCACCGGGGTCATCGAGCTCGATGCCTTCGCTGGCCGCGGCCTGGCGCAGCAACCGTAACGAGGGGATCCCATCGGGCGGCGGGACAGTGAACACCACCTGCCCCTGGGGACGACACACCCGTCGCCACTCCGCTAGAGCCGCCTGCGGATCGACGAAGTACGGCACCGCGGCAACACACACCACCGCGTCGAATACCCCGCCGCGAAACGGCAGCGCCTGGGCGTCGGCGCGGATAAAGCAACACACGCTGGGATTGCAGACCCGGCGAGCCCTCCGCAGCATCTCAACCGACACATCGATGCCGACGACCCGCCCACTCGGTCCAAGCCACCCGACCAGTTCTCGAGCCACCAACCCGGTCCCCGTGGCCACATCCAGCACATCCGCACCTGGCCGCGGCGCGAGAAACCGCCCGGCCTGCGCAGCCTGCCACCGATGCATCGCGCTGTGGTCATAACTCAACGCTCGACGGTCAAACTTTTCCGCAATCCAACCCAGGCTGCCGATCACCCACCCAGCCTGCCGGAAAGTAGCCAGCGGTGCGGGCCGCCGGGCCCGCAAGACCAGCCCCAGCGGCAGTGGTCGGTCCCGTGAGCAGACCCAGGCCGTACGCGAGTGGGCCCGGGCGCAGGGCCACGGCATTAGCAACAGAGGCAGGATCCCGGCGTCGATCCAGCAAGCATTCGACCAAGTGCACCAGAGCTGCTAGTGTAGTGTCTCATAATTGATTTTTCGCTTGCTGGAGTGCGACTCGTCCCCGGGCGACTTTGGCGAGGATTTGTTCAGCAGTAGCGGTCCAGACGAACGGATTTGGGTTGTCGTTGGTGGCTTTCAGGTAGTCCTCGATCGCCGTGATGAGCTCGTTGACGCTGTGGAACACGCCTCGGCGCAGGGCCTTGTCGGTCAGATCCCGAAACCACCGTTCGACCAGATTGAGCCACGAGGAGGAGGTGGGGGTAAAGTGCAAGTGAAACCGCGGGTGTTTGGCCAACCACTCGGTAACGTTGGGATGCTTGTGGGTGCCGTAGTTGTCACAGATCATGTGGATCTGCAGTCCTGGGGCACTTCGCGGTCGATAACACGCAGGAACTTCAAGAACTCGGCGTTGCGATGTCGTGGTAAACAGCGGCCAATGACCGTTCCGGTAAGCACATTGAGCGCAGCGAAGAGGGTGGTGGTGCCGTGACGTTTATAGTCATGGGTCATCGTGCCGTGTCCATTCACGGGTCCGGTTGAGCTGGGCTGTCGTAGATGAGTTTGATGTTGGTGGGTGTGGGTGATCGGTGTCGTGGCAATGTCAACCGAAACTGGCTCCACTGTGACGGAGGTAAGTGGCCCCATCTGGTGATTGCCCTCCGGGCTTGGCTAGGGCCGCTTGGCGGCCTCTTCGGGTTATCCCCAGAAGATGCGGGCGGGGTCTCGGTCGATCTCGGTGAGGAGGTCTTCGACTCGTTGTGAAGGAGTGAGTCGGTCGTAGCTGTGGAAGCGAAGATTGCGATCTCGCCAGTACAAGGTCCATGACTTGTCGGCGATGGTGTCGCGCAGACGGGCGATCGGGAAGCTGGTCCATTCCGGCCCGGAGTCCTCGCGCCAGGGAGTGCGCCGCTCGAGGATTGTGAGGTGTCGGGGGGCGAGTTGGCGCTCGACCCGGGCTTGGTGGCGGGCGTGCTCGGGGACCCGCGCGGCGCACCATCGCTGCACTCGTGCAACGTCGAGCTCCGGCAGCGCCATCGGGTCATCCGCCGTCAGGTGTTTGGGCTGCGGTGCTGAGCGTGTCGAAGGCGACGTCGAGTCGCTGTTGGCGGCGCCGGTTGGGTTCATGGTTGGCTTCGGCAGCGACGAACCCGATCAGTTCCTCGAGGTCCTCGTCGGTGGCCGCGAGGATGGCACCGTCGTTGTGGGCGTGGATCGCGAACACCAGTCGTTCGCAGTCGGTGTCGAGCAGCCGCAGGTCGCGCAGTGTCGCGGCGACCTGTTCTGAGATGACGATCTCGGTGAGGTCGCCGGCGACGGCGAGTTGGCGGCGGCGTAGGTCGAACGGCGAGTCCTCCCAGTTGCTGATCACGCCGTCGTCCTCGCAGACGCCGCATTGCCAGTGGATCGGTGCTCCTGGCTGGGTCCGG
>DASUVX010000190.1:0-5648 GCA_036378735.1 Pseudonocardiaceae bacterium
ATGAACCCAGCGGAAGGGGGGCACCCTATCCAGCTCGACGACCTGGTACCGGCGATTATAGCGCGGCTGCCGATCATTCTGGCGGAGGTCCGTGAGCTGCTCGCTGAGCAGTGCCCCGACTACGCGGGGTTCCTCACCGAGGACTTCGCCGAGGTACTCGCCGCCTCCGAGGGGTTCATCGCGCGGCTGGTGGGTTTGGCCGAGCGGGACCCGTCGACGATCGCGCCCCGGCTGGCTTCCGGGGTGGAGCGGGCCCTCTTCGAAGAGATCGGCCGGATCCACTACGAACAGCAGCAAGATGTGGCACACCTGCTGGCCGCCTACCGGACCGGCGCCGCGGTGGCCTGGCGCCATGTCTCCGACACGGCGCTGCAGCTCGGTGTTCCCGTGGAAACCATTGCCGGGTTGGCCGCGGTCATCTTCGCCGCCGTCGAGCAACTGTCGTCGTCATCGTTGCGGGGATACGAACGGGCCCAGACGACCGCGGAACATGCGCACGAACAGCTCCGTCACGAGTTGGCCGAACTGCTGCTGTCAGACCGCTGCGACATGGCCGCTCTGCGGATCGCTGCGTCGCGCGCCAAGTGGACGCTGCCCCGCCACGCCGCGGTAGTCTTGATCAATCCTGATAACGAGGTTGGACGGGTGCTGCTGGGTCGCTTGGATGATTCCTGCCTGCAGCTGCGACGACCGCAGATGCTGGTGACCATCGTGCCGGACGCGGAGGGTCCTGGGCGGCGCAAGCGGCTGGCCACGGCGCTGCGGGGAGCCGGAGCGGTGGTGGGTGTCACGGTGCTGCTGGACCGGCTGCCGGCCAGCCTGGGGCTGGCCGAGCACGCCCTGCGTCTGAAGCACGTCCTGCCCGATGATCCGCTGTTCGTCGACGAACACCTCGACGCGATGCTGGTGCACCGCGACGATCGGTTGCTGGCCGCGTTGCGCCGGCAGTACCTGGCTCCGCTGGCGCAGTTGAGCGAGGGCAACCGCGACCGGCTATCCGAGACGCTCAAGTCCTGGCTGATGAACATGGGCAACCGCAAGGCCGTGGCCGATGAACTACACGTGCACCCGCAGACGGTGCGCTACCGGCTGGACCGGTTGCGCGAGCTGTTCGGGCCTGCGCTGGACGACCCGGCGACGCGCGCCGCGCTGCTGCTGGCGCTGGCCTGGGGTCCCGCAGTCACCGAAGCCGACCCGCTGGCGCAGCACAGGCAACCTCAATGAGGGCGGGGCCACCCCAGCGCCTGTTGGTGGTCAGCGCCGACATCGGCGAAGGCCACAACGCCACCGCCCGAGCGGTGGAGGAGCGGGCCCGCCGGTTGTGGCCCGACTGCGAGATCCGCCGGGTGGACACCCTGCAACTGATGGGCCGCGGGGTGGGACCGGGTTTCCGCTGGATCTACCGCGTCAACGTGGACACCACCCCCTGGCTCTACGACTTCTTCTACCGCGCGCTGTGGCGCTATCCGTGGTTCGCCGCCGCGTCCTGCCGGTTCACCGGAGTGTGGAGCGGCATCGGGCTGGCGCCGATCATCGCCGAGTACCGGCCGGACCTGGTGGTCTCGACATACCCGCTGGGCACCGGCGGGCTGGACTGGATCCGGCGCTGCGGCGGCCTTGACGTCCCCGTCGCGGCGATCATCTCGGATTTCGCGCCGCACCCGTTCTGGGTCTATTCCGAGGTCGACCTGCACTACGTAGCCAGCGAGGCGAGCCTGCGGGCGATGTACCGGGCCCGTCCGGACGCTCGGGGTGCCGTCGGGGCGCCCCCGGTAGTCGCCGCCTTCACGCCCACCGACAAGATCACCGCGAGGCGGCGGTGCCACTTGCCCGACGAGGCGCTGATTGCGCTGGTGTCCTGCGGCTCCCTCGGGTTCGGCTCGGTGGAACGCGCGGTCGACGCCGCGCTGGCCGCCGGCCCGCAGGTCTGCGTGGTGGTGGCGTGCGGCCGCAACGAGGCCCTGCGCACCCGGTTGGCCGGGCGCGCCAAGCTGATGGCGGACCAGCGCTTGATACCACAGCGGCTGATTCCTCTGGGCTGGACGGACCAGATGCCGGATCTGACCGCGGCCGCCGACGTCGTGGTGACCAACGCCGGTGGCGCGACAGCACTGGAGGCCGTCGCGTGCGGTCGGGCGGTGCTGATGTTCGAACCGATCGCGGGGCACGGTAAGGCCAACGCCGCGCTGATGGCGGCCGCTGGGCTGGCGACACTGTGCGCGGGGCCGCCGGAGCTGACGAGCACCTTGCGCGGGCTGGTCGAACAGCCCGCCCAGCTCGCCGCGGCGCAGCAGCGCGCGCTGACCCATACCAGTGCGCTGGATCTGGATGCCGAGATCGCCGCGTTACCCGAGTTGCCGCGCCACCATGGCGCCCGGCCACTGGCCGCGCCGGACGCTTTCTTCGCGCACGCCGCCACCGCCGCCGTTGCCCAGCAGGTCGGTGCCGTTTTACTGCTCGACGGTGTTGTCGAGCAGCCGGTCGAGCGACTGGCGACGCGCATCACCGAGCGGGTACCCGCCCTACCGATGCTGCGCCGACGGCTGGACCTGCGCCCGTACCGGCAGCCGCGCTGGCTGCCCGCCGACGACATCGACCCCCACGCGCACCTGCGGGCCCGGACGGTCGGCGCGGATCATGGTGTGCCCCTCACCGCAGCGGTGCGGGAGTTCTTCTCCACCCCGGTGCCGCTGGACCGGCCGCCCTGGCAACTCGAGGTGATCCACGACACCGACACCTCGCGCAGCGCCCTGCTGGCCAAAATGCACCACACCTTGGGTGACGGCCTAGCCGTCACCGCCACCCTCCTCGCCCTGCTGTCAGACAGCGAGACGCCCCGGATTGAGCGGGCACGACGGGGTGATTCGGGCCCGTTTTACCCCGCTGAGCCTGCTCAATGCGAGACGACGCCGTGGCGGGAGCGGATCACGCGCGGAGCGCGGGTGATCCGCGGAGTGGTGAGCTTGGCCAGAGCGGGACGGGCACCGTCGGGAGGGCCGGTGGGGGCGAGCACGGCGGGGCGGCAGTACGCGATGGTGACGTTGCCCGCGGCCGCGGTGCGCTCCACCGCCCGGCAGCACGGGGTGGGCACGACCGCGCTGCTGCTGACCCTGGTCGGTGAAGCACTGCACCGGGCCGACCCAGCGGGCACCGCGGTGCACGATCGGCTCCGGGCGATGGTGCCGCAGACTACTCAAGCGCTGCGCAGGGCCGGCTCCGGCGACCGTTTTTACCAGGGAAATCACACCGCAGCGGTGGCGCTAGACCTGCCGGTCGGGCCGATGCCACCGCCCTGGCGGATGGTCGCCGTGGCGGCCGAGCTGGCTCGGCAGGAGCGTGCCGATCAGCCGGTGGCGGCCCAGGCGGTGGTCCGCGCCCTGGGGCGGTTGCCCGCCCCGCTGCATGGGCGGCTGGTGCGCGCGATGTACGGGCGCCGGTTTTTCACCCTCATCGCGTCAGTGTTGCCCGGACCCCGAAGGGCGCACTATGTGTGGGGGGTCCGGGTGAAATCGGTGTTCCCGGTGCTGCCGCTTGCCGACGGCGTCGGATTGGCAGTCGGTTTTCTGGCGTGGGGAGACATGATCGGTGTCGGCGTGACCACAGACACCGGGCTGGTCCGCGGCGCGGATCGGTTCGCTGACGCGCTGCGTCAGGCCTTCGATGACTTGGCGTCGAATCCACGGGAAGCCCACGGGGCACCCACGACAGCGCGGGAGTGAATCGTGTCGCAGTCGACGTCGACGCTGTTCTTCGTCGCGGTGCCGGCCGCGGTGGCCGGGGCGGCCAGCTTCGGGTTGGCCAGCGCGGTCCAGCAGCGGGCCACCAAGCAGGTACCGACCACCGGCACTCTCGACCCCCGGCTGCTGCTGGAACTGGTCCGACGTCCAGTGTGGGTACTGGGGATCGGGACCGTCATCGTGGGCTTGAGCCTGCAGCTCGTCGCGCTCGCCTACGGCCCGCTGGTGCTGGTGCAGCCGCTGCTGGTGACCGGAGTGCTCTTTGGTGCGGTGTTCTCCGCGTTGCTGGCCCATCGCCGGGTGGACCGCCTTGTCGTGCTCGGCGCGCTGGGAGCCGTGGCCGGGCTGTCGGCCTTTCTGGTACTGGCCCGGCCAACCGGCGGCTCCACCCAGCTCGAACAGGACGGCTGGGGGCTGCTGCCGCTGGCCATCGCGCTGGGTGCCACCGTGCTGGTCTGCCTCACCGCAGCCAGCCGGTACCACGGGGCCGTGCAGGTCGCCGCGTTGGCGGCGGCCACCGGTGTGCTCTACGGCCTGACCGCCGGCCTGATGAAGGTGGTCACCAGCCAGTTCCGGTCCGGTGGTCCGACGGAAGTCTTCACTCATCCAGTGCTGTACGTGGTCTGCGCGATCGGCCCGATGGGATTCCTGTTGAGCCAGAACACCTTCCAGCACGGCACCCTGATCGCCCCGGCGCTGGCCATCATCACGATCGTGGACCCGCTGGTCGGCGTCGCGATCGGGGTGAGCTGGCTGGGGGAGCAGGTGAACAGCTCGCCCGGCGTACTCGCCGGTGAACTGATCGCGGTGCTGGTCATCATGGGCAGCGTCGGGCTGCTGGCCCACCGCGGCACGCAACTGCGCCGCGAGATGGAACGAGCGCCGCAGCGCGGGCCGGCAGTCTGGGGATGATCACCGACTGCAACGCGCTGATCACCGGCGGATCTTCGGGCATCGGCGCAGCCGTCGCCGACGGGCTCGCCGCGGCCGGTTGCCGCCTGGTGGTGCTCGGCCGCAACCGCGACCGGCTGGATGCCGTGGCGCGCCGAACCGGTGCGCGCGCGGTGGTGGCGGACCTGTGCACCCCCGCGGGCCTGGCACGGGCGGCGGAGGTGGCTAAGGATGTCGATCTACTGGTGAACTCGGCGGGACTCGGCTGGGCGGGTGACCTGGCCGCGATGGCGCAGCCGGATATCGACGCAATGGTCGCGCTGAACCTGACCGCCCCGATGCGGCTCACCCGCGCCGCGCTGCCCGGAATGCGGCAGCGGACGCAGGGACAGCTGGTGTACGTGTCGTCCATCGCTGCGGTGGGCGTCGGCGGGGAATCGGTCTACGCCGCGACCAAGGCGGGGTTGCGGGCCTTCGCCGACAGCGTCCGTCTGGAGGTGGCGGGCGAGGGGATCGGTGTCACGACGTTGCTGCCCGGCGCGGTGCGCACCCCGTTCTTCGACCAGCGCGGGTTGCCCTATGACCGGCGCTTCCCCCGCCAGCTCGACGCTACTGAAGTGGCCTCGGCCCTGCTCGAGGCCCTCGAGCGGGGAGACCCGGAGGTTTTCGTCCCACGCTGGCTCACCGTGGCCGCACGGGTACGCGGCGCCGCCCCCGAACTGTTCCAGCGGTTAGCTCAGCGCTTCGGCTGAAACAGCAGTCTGGATGCAGACTGCTGTTTCAGGGGCACCCAAAACAGCGTTCTGCATCCAGACTGCGTCTCTCAGGGTTGCGGGTCAGATCGCAACCGCTGGGCCGAAGCGCAGGCGGATGCCCTCACCGCGCAGCTCGCGGCGGAACCACAGCAGCGACACCGCTGCCGCGGCTGCTACCAGGCTGAACGACCCAGCGGTGGTGACCATGAGGAAGTTGCCGAGCGTGGCGCGCGCCAGCACCCACAGCGTCGCCGCACCGTTGGTC
>DASUVX010000191.1:0-28432 GCA_036378735.1 Pseudonocardiaceae bacterium
GAGATCAGCGAAGATCTGTTCCCTGGTCGCTTTGCCGTCCAGCACGATGGCGTTCACGACACGCATCTTTGCACCCGCGTTCGCGGCCGACGACCGGGCAGCGCGACTACCGTGACCGACACCAGGGTCAGCGCGGTGCCGATGAGGGTGGTGCTGGTGACCTGACTGGGTCCGGCCGGCAGGAACACGTCGAGCGGCAACGGCCCGACGACGAGTTGCCCGGCCACCGCCGCGAGCCCCAGCAAAAGCACACCGGTTACCGGGACGATCGCCGCCGCGGCGCCCACGGCCAGCATCACAGCCCCCAGCGCGAGGCCTGCACCAGCGGCCCGTCGTGCGGTGACCGGCTGCTGGCCGCCGGCCACCCGGTCGACCGGCAGCGAGCTGGCCGTCTGCCCGGCCACCACCGCGACGGTGAACACGGCCACCCCAATCGTCGCCACCGTCAGCTCCTGGCAGACGAGCAAGACGGCGCCGCAGGTCCCGCCGAGCAGTTGGTGACGGGGCAACGCACGGTCCCGGATGGCGGTGAGCACCCGGCGCAGCCCGCACTGCACCCGAGGTCCCAAAGCAGCGAGCGCAACCAGCAACAACAGCGCGCCCAGGTTGGAGCACGCGGCCGCGACGACAGCGTCGTCGAGCCGTTGGCCGAGCTCGCCGTTGATCCAGGCCTATACGGCCACTGCAATCCCGATACCCACCGCCGCCGCGGTGGCGGCAATCCGGGCGCCGTGGGTGGGTGCGGGTGGCGTCATCAACGCCCTGGGTCGACCCGCAGGCCGTTGGCTGCGGCGAAGCGGATGGCTGTGTCGATGTCGATCCGGGCACCAGTCAGCCGGGCCTGTACCAGGGCATCGGCGTCCAACCGGACGCCACGCAGGTCGGCGTTGTCGAGGCGGGCGTTGAGCATCCGGGCCCCGGTCAGGTCGGCTCCGGACAGATCCGCACCCCGCAAGTCGGCCTGCACGAGATTCGCTTCGGTCAGCTTGAGCCCAGAAAGCACCGTCTCCCGGAGATCGGCGTGACCTAAGGCCGTCAAGCGCAGATCGACTTCACGCAGCGTCCACGGCCGCAGCCGGCACTCGCTGATCGTGCTGCCCAGCAGGGAACAGCGCTCCAGCACTGAACCAGCCAGCATGGTGCGCTGGAAGGTGCAGGTATGGAAGGCGGTCGCGCGGTGCTGCGAGGCGCCGAGGTCGGCGCGGGTGAAGTCGCAGTCGGTGAACCGGCAACCTCGGGTGCGCAGGCCGCGCAGGTCGGCGTCGGTGAAGCGGCAGCCGACGAAGCAGCGTCCCACCCACTCCTCGTCCGCGAACACCGCGTCGGTGAAGTCAACATCGACGCACTCCTCGACAGGCCCGTTGACAGGCTCCTCGACAGGCCCGTTGCCGGGCTCGTTGTCCGTCGTTGGCACGTCTCCACCCTGTCAGCCCTGCCGCGCACCCGGTGGAACCGCCTTCCGAACGCACAGTCGAGTGCGACACACCGTGCACCGCGGCGCGACACGCGGGGTTTAGCGGAAGTCCCTAGATTTTGATCGCACCTGCATGTCCAGTGGGACGGCATGCTCGGCCAGTACGTTGATCACCCCCTCGGCGATCTGCAACCGGCCGCGTAGCAGCAGCGCTGGGCAGGACCGCACGATGGTGCGGTACCGGACCCAGAAACCCGGTGAGCAGATCACGTTCACCATGCCGGTCTCATCCTCCAGGTTGAGGAAGGTGACCCCGCCCGCAGTGGCCGGGCGTTGCCGGTGGGTCACCGCGCCGGCGACGAGCACCCGCTGGCCGTCCTGTTTAGCCGGTAGTTCGGCAGCCGGTACCACGCTCAGGGCGGCTAGGTCAGCTCGGAGAAACTCCGTGGGAAAGCTGTCCGGTGACACCCCGGTGGCCCAGACATCGGCGGCGGCGAGTTCCAACGCGCTCATCCCGGGTAGCACTGGGCCGGTGATCCCCACCGCGGTACCGGGCAGCCGATCCGGCCGCTGCGCGGCCACCGCTCCGGCGGACCACAGCGCCTGCCGGCGTTGCGGGACGAGCTCGTCGAACACCCCACCGGTGGCCAGCGCCTCAGCCTGGGCGGTGGTCAGCCCCACCCGGTGCGTGATGTCCGCGATGCTGCGATAGCGACCGTGCGTCTCCCGCTCCTGCACCAGCCGGGTGGCCAGCGGCTCGCTCACGGTGCGCACCATGGCCAGCCCCAGACGCACCGCCTGCTCCGGCGCGCCCTCCGCGGCCGGTTCCAGCCCGGCGTGCACCCCGCTGGTGTTGATGTCCGGGCCGCGAACGGTGACGCCGTGCCGGCGGGCGTCGGCGATCAGCGATTGCGGGGAGTAGAAACCCATCGGCTGAGCTCGCAGCAGGGCGGCGCAAAACGCCGCCGGGTAGTAGTGCTTGAACCAGGCGCTGTAGTAGACCAGCGAGGCGAAACTGATCGAGTGGCTTTCCGGGAACCCGAAATTGGCGAAAGCCAGCAGCTTGGCGTAGATCTTCTCGGCAAGCTCCTCAAGGATGCCGTGACGGGCCATTCCGTCAAAGAGCCGCCCACGGAGGCGTTCCATCCGCTCGGTGGATCGTTTGGCGCCCATCGCACGGCGTAGCTCGTCGGCCTCGGCGGCGGAGAAATCCGCGATGTCGATGGCCATCTGCATCAGCTGCTCCTGAAACAGCGGCACACCTAACGTCTTGCGTAGCGCGTTGGCCAGCAGCGGGTGGTCATAGTCCCAGGCCTCCTGGCCGTTGCGGCGCCGGATGTAGGGATGTACCGAATCACCCTGGATCGGGCCGGGACGGATCAGCGCCACCTCGACCACCAGGTCATAGAAGCAGCGCGGTTTGAGCCGGGGCAGGGTGGCCATCTGCGCGCGCGACTCCACCTGGAACACCCCGACCGAATCGGCCCGGGCCAGCATCGCGTAAACGGCTGGATCGGTGGGCTGCAGATCCGACAGCTGCACCCGGTGCCGGTAGTGATCGGCCACCAGATCGACCGCATAGTGGAGTGCGGAGAGCATCCCGAGCCCCAGCAGGTCGAACTTGACCAGACCGGCGGCTGCGCAGTCGTCTTTGTCCCACTGCACCACCGACCGGTGCTCCATCCGGGCCCACTCCACCGGGCAGACCTCGGCCACCGGGCGAGAGCAGATCACCATGCCACCGGAGTGAATGCCCAGATGCCTGGGGAATCCCTCCAGCTCAGCGGCCAGCGCCAGCACCGGTTCGGGGATGTCGGTCTCTGCGCTGGCCTGCCCCAGTGGCCCCCACCGGTCAATCTGCTTGCTCCAGGCGTCTTGAGTGCCGGGTGAGTAGCCCAGCGCCCTGGCCACGTCCCGCACCGCCGAGCGGGCCCGGTAGGTGATCACATTGGCGACCTGGGCAGCGCGGTCCCGGCCGTATATCTGATAGACGTACTGGATGGCCTCCTCGCGGCGGTCGGATTCGATGTCCAGGTCGATGTCGGGATAGCCGTCCCGATCCGGGGCGAGGAACCGTTCGAAGAGCAGG
Organism: Pseudonocardiaceae bacterium; assembly: GCA_036378735.1. GTDB lineage: Bacteria > Actinomycetota > Actinomycetes > Mycobacteriales > Pseudonocardiaceae. The sequence goes on from DASUVX010000191.1 coordinate 3,504, forward strand.
TCCATCGCCACCGCGTCGACGCTGGTGATGCCCAGCGCGTAGCAGACCGCGGAATTGGCCGCCGATCCGCGGCCCTGGCAGAAGATGCCGGCCCGCCGGCAGAACGCCACGATGTCGTGCACGATGAGGAAGTAGCCGGGGAAGTTCTTCTCCTCGATGACGGTCAGCTCATGTTCGATCTGGTGATAGGCACCGGGACGCTCGTCGTAGCTGCCGTAGCGGGTGGCCGCGCCGAGCCAGGTGAGCTCGCGCAGCCAGCTGGCCTCGGTGTGGCTGGCCCCGGTGTGACTGGCGGGGACGGCAAACGGCGGCAGGTCCGGCGCCACCAGGTGCAGGTCGAAGGAGCATTCCCGGCCCAGCGCGGCGGCCCGCTCGACCGCTCCAGGCCAGCGGGCGAACTTCTCGGCCATCTCAGCACCGGATCGCAGGTGCGCCGTCGCCGCGGCCGGCAGCCAGCCGTCCATCTCGCCCAGGCTGCGCCGGGCCCGCACCGCAGCAAGCGTGGTGGCCAGCCGGTGCCGGGATGGAGTGGCGTAGTGCGCGGCGGTGGTCGCGACGGTGTCCAGCCCATGCGCTGCGGCCAGCACGGCGAGTGCGTCGTTGCGCTCGGTGTCATCGGCTAGACCGTTCGCGGTGAGCTCGACGACGACGTGATCGCGACCGAACAGCTCGATCAGCCGGCGTAGCTGCACAACCGCCGCAGCGGGACCGTCGCGTTCCAGTGCCCGGCGTACCGCCGCCTTGCGACAACCGGTGAGCACCACCCAATGCCCACCCGCGGCGGCTGCTACCGCGTCGAGGTCATAGACCGGCCTACCCTTCTCCTTTCCGGCGATTTGGGCGTCACTGATCACCCGGGACAGCCTGCGGTAACCCTCGGGATCGCGGGCCAGCACGAGCAGGTGCTCACCCTCCGGGTCGGGTACCCCACTCTGGGGCGCGGAAAGACGCAGGGACAGTTCCGCTCCGAAGACGGTCCTAACACCCAACTCGCGGGCTGCCTCGGCGAAGCGCACCACCCCGTACATCCCATCGTGATCCGTGATCGCGATCGCGTCCAGGCCCAACCGGGCAGCCTCCTCGACCAGCTCCTCCGGGTGGCTGGCGCCATCTAGAAAACTGAAGTTGGAGTGGCAGTGCAGCTCGGCATACGGAATCCGTGGTTGGCTGTGCAGATCTCGGGTCTGAGCCGGCGATAACAGTGGTGGGGGCTGGTACCGGTCCCGATGACGTGTCCAGGCCGGGCTGTCCCCACCGTCACCGGGATGTTCCCCGTCGCGGTGCCCCGGTCGGGCCCGCCCAGACAGCGCGCGCTCCAAATCCGCCCATCGCACCGGTGGGTTGTTCCAGCCCATGGACGGCTCTAGAACAGCAGTAGGTTATCGAACATATGTTCGATTTTAGCGGATCGGCTGCCCATGGACAAGCCTATGGACAAGGAGATCTCTTCGGACGTCACCGACGGTGACATCCTGACGTTGTGACGATGGACGACCCGGCCTCATTCCGAACGTCGCCCGAGGCCTATGACCTCCACGTCGGGCGCTACGGGCCGGCCTTGGCCGCCGCCCTCATCGAGTGGGCCGGGGTGGGTGCCGGCGCCCGGGTGCTCGACGTGGGTTGCGGGCCGGGCGCGCTCACCCTCGCCCTTTCCGCCGTGGTGGGGAAGCCGGAACTGGTGGCGGCAGTCGATCCGTCCGACGGCTACGTCCGGGCTTGCCGGGCGCGGGCGCCAGGGGCCGACGTGCGGGTGGGAACGGCGGAAGCGCTCCCATTCGAGACCGCCACCTTCGACGCCGTCCTCGCCCAGCTGGTCGTGAACTTCATGGTCGACGCCCCCAGCGGCGTCGCCGAGATGCGCCGGGTGGCGCGCCCCGGCGCCGTGGTGGCGGCAACCGTGTGGGACTACGCCGGACAGATGCGGCTGCTGCGCACCTTCTGGGACGCCGCCATCGATATGGAGGGCGAACCGGCACGCGCACTCGACGAGGGGAAGCGCATGCGGTTCTGCTCCACCGAGGAGCTGAGCCGGCTGTGGCAGGACGCCGGCCTGGTCGATGTGGAGGTCGGTCCGGTAGTGGTGAGCGCCGCTTACCGGGACTTCGATGATCTGTGGGCCCCACTCGAGAGCGGCGTGGCTCCCTCGGGTGCCTTCTGCGTGTCGCTCCCGCCGCAGCGGCGTGCCGCGCTGCGGCGCCGGTTCGCCGAGCGCCTGGGCTCACTCGACGGGCCTTTCCAGCTGCACGCGCGGGCGTGGATGGTAGTAGGGCGAGCGTGACGCGGATGGCCCTAGCCAGCACGCGCGCTCTTTTAAGCGCGCTGACGATCCGGCAAGCCGAGGCGTCGCTATGGACCCTCCTGCTCGCCGCGCAGGAAGCGCTCGAGTTCAGCGGCGAGTTCGTCACCGGACGGAAGACCCGAGGGCGGCGTCAGCTCGTCATCGAACGCGGCCTCGAGACGGCTCACCAGCACCCGGTATTCCTCGTTGTTGGCGACGATCTCGTCGATCTGGCCCGCAATGCCGGCGGCCGCGGCATGCAACGGCTCCGCATCGAGCTTGAGTCCCGCCACGGAGGCCAGCGCATCGACAAGTGCGGCGGAAGCCGCCGGGTAGGGGGTAGCTGCCAGGTAGTGCGGCACCCGCGCCCACACACCGATCGCCGGTACACCTGCGGCGGCGAAACCTTCTTGCAGCGCAGTCTGGATTCCCGCCGGCATCTCGGCGGTACCGGGCACTACCCCTACCTGGGCCGCCAGCTCGGGTCTGGTGGCGATCGCCATCAGCCTGACCGGGCGGGTATGGGGAACCGGAGCGGCGTAAGCGCCGAGACCAGCGACCAGCCGCACTTGCAGTTTCGTGGCGAGGTCCACCACCGCCCGCACGAAAGCATGCCAGGCCATGTCGGGCTCAGGTCCCGCCAGGACGAGAAGACCCTTGCCTGCGCCGTCCCGACCGGCCCGCAACTGGATCTCGGGCCAGCTCAAACCATCGACGACCCCATCAGAGATCCGCACGATGGGGCGGCGGGATCGGAAGTCGATCAAGTCGTCCGAGTTGAAAGTGGCCAGCACCTCCGTCGGTATCGTCTCGAGAATCTGGGCGATGGCTGCTTGAGCGCCGAGACCGGCGTCGGTCCAGCTCTCCGTTGCCAGCAGGAGCACCGGCGACTCCAACTCGCCGTGCGAGTGCAGCTCGTAGAGGGAAGGCATCACAACCCGCAGCGATCAACGTCTGTGGTGGTCACCCGATACATCCTCCCACCGTGGCGCCGATGTTTCGGGCGCACGGGCGAATTCCCGACCAACCAATGTTGACTCGGCGCGTTTGCGCAGCCAGGCGGCGCGGGTGTATGGGTGACGCTGATGGCCGCAAGCAGGAAACGATGACCAGCCGGGACGCCGGCAACCAGCGAGTCTGGCTGATCACCGGCGCCAGCAGCGGGTTCGGCCGCGCCATCGCGACCGCGGCGCTCGATGGCGGCGACGTCGTGGTCACCACCGCCCGGCGTCCGCAGGCCCTGGACGATCTGATCGCCGCCTATCCCGACCAGGCCCACACCATCGCCCTGGACGTGACGGACATGGACGCCAGGCAGGTCATCGACGGGGTGGTCAGCCGGCATGGTCGGATCGACGTGCTGGTCAACAACGCCGGCCGTACCCAGGTCGGGGCCTTGGAGGAGACCACCGAGCAGGAGCTGCGCTACCTGTTTGACTTGCATTTCTTCGGGCCGGCGGCGCTGACCAGGGCGGTTCTGCCGCACATGCGCCGCCAAGGCGGCGGGGCGGTGGTGCAGATGTCCAGTGTCGGTGGCCAGATCACCGCTCCAGGATTCGGTGCTTACTGTGCGACCAAGTTCGCACTCGAGGGGCTGACGGAAACGCTGAGCCAGGAAGTGAACGTCGGCGTCCGCTTCCTGATCGTGGAGCCGGGCGCGTTTCGCACCGGGCTGTTCGCCGCAGGATCGGCCTACCTGTCCACCGCGATGCCAGAATACGACGCGACGGTGGGACCGACACGGCAGTACGTGAGCAGCGGCGACGGCACGCAGCCCGGTGACCCGGCCAAAGCAGCCGCAGCCATCCTCACCGCGCTGGCCGCTGAGCACCCGCCGCTGCGCCTTGCCCTCGGCGGCGACGCCGTCGACGGGATCCGAGCTCATCTCGCGACGGTCGGCGACGAGGTCGCCGGGTGGGAGGCGGTGTCCCGCGCCACCAGCTTCGACCCTGCTTGATCGCCGACGGTCTGATCGCTGACGGTCTGATCGCCGACGGTCTGCGGCAGTTACCATGATCACCGTCCACCACCGTCACTCGTAGATTCCCTCGACCCGCCAGCGGCCCGTCTCGCAGGTCAGTAGCACCGCGCACAGTTCAGTCTCGGCGTCGAGCACCGCCTGCAAACGCGCGCAGCGGCGTCCTCCGCCGGACTCCCACCAACGTTCCTCGACTGGCCAGGGCCCGGCCCAGGTCAGCACCCGGCGCGGCGGGTTGCCGCCCACCGCGATCCGGTGTGGGACACCGGTGAGCCTGCCGCGCCCGCTCACCCCGACAGCGCATCCGGCATCGTCAAGCACTTCGGCGGGCAGCGGGTGCGCTGGTACCCGGGATGGGGACGGCGCAGGCAACCGACCCGGCCAGGGGAGGTCGGCATCGCGCGCCGGAGTCAGGTCGTCTCCCCAGGGCACCAGACGCACCCGGTCGGTGGGGTCGCGGCCGCCGCCGATCACTCCGGTGAAGACCGCCTCGGGTCCGAGCATCGCCTGCACCCGGACCAGCGCCCGGCCGGCCCGCTCGTCGTCCTCCCCGGATTCCCCCCACAGCCCGCGCTGCAGGGCCTGCCCGCCGATCACCTCCTCCGGGACCAGCGTCAGGACGGTGATGCCACCGAGATCTGCTTGCCGGGTCGAGTCATCAACGCCGCTGGGCCGCCCCCCGCGGGAGGTCAGCCAGCCGTCCAGCTGCCAGCGCACCCGATCAGAGATGCCGGCTGCGGTCAGCGGCTCGGCGCAGCGCCACACCCGGTGCAGTTCTTCCCCCTCCTCGGTGCAGGCTCCGACGCCGAGCCGGACGCAGGCCAGACCACGGGCAGCCAGTGCGGTGTGCAGCTGCTCCGCGGGTTCCCGGGAGGCGAATGCCGCCGCGTCGACCCGATCCAGTGGCGGGTCGAACCGGCGGGTGACCGTGAGATCGGCCGGCGGGTGGCGGCGGGCCAGCGGGCGTTCGTCGAGGCCCTGGGCGAGCCGGTGCGCGCGCACGCCGTCGAGGCCGAATCGGGAGGCGACGTCGTCGACGGGCAGTGCGGCGAACGCGCCGAGAGTGCGCAGCCCGAGGCGGTGCAACAGGTCCACCAGTGCGGCCAGATCCATTCCGGTGGCGGGCTGGTGCAGCTCAGCGATGCTCAGCGGAGCGAGGAAGCCGGCCGAGCCCTCCGGCGGTACCAGCAGGCCCCGATGCGCGGCCAGAGTCGCGGCGAACAGGCCGTCGGCGATGCCGATCTGGCATTCCACTCCGACCTGCGCGGCGACCGCGGCGACGATCCGCTCGGCTACCACGGATTCGCCGCCGAAGTACCGGGTCGGGCCCCGGGCCGGCAATGCGATCAGCCCGGGGCGCACCACTTCCACTCCAGGCGCCAGGGCCTCGACTGCGGCGACCACCGGCTCGAACGCCCGGGCGTTCCGATCCGGATCGTCGGCGAGCACGGCCAGCTCTGGGCAGCGGCCCTGTGCCTCCCGGCGGCGTTGCCCACGGCGCACGCCCTGCGCCCGGGCGGTCGCCGAGCAGGCCACGATCCGGTTGGCGGACACCACCGCCGCCGGTGTCCGTGCGGGCCAGCCTTCGGCGGCCGCCCCGGCCACCACGGGCCAGTCCGGGCACCAGACCACCACCACCCGAACAGGGGCCATCAGCCCACCGCCTTGATCGTCAGATGCCCGAGCGCCTCTGCCACCAGACCGTCTGGTCCGGGCAGCAGCAGGCAGGCGGTGCGGGGCCGGGTCGCCGCACCGCGACCCACCGCGCGCACCACCACCTCGCGGCTACGCAGCCGCCCGTGCCCGTCCTCAGCGCCGTGCCAGGCCCCGGCCCGGCAGTCCAGCTCGACATCTGCCCCCGGCCATCGCCCGAGCGGGAGCAACACTGATCCGCGCTGCCGCGCCCTGGCGGCCAGGGATCGCCGCGCCCCGGCAGGTATCCGGTCCGTGCCCGCCAACGCCACCAGGCCCAGCCCGTCGAGCAGCGCCGCAGCCACCGGCGCCGGATCCGACCCAGGCCGGGGAACCAGCGCCAGCCGCCGCACCACCACCCCCGCCTCCGCGGCGGCCAGCACCCCGAGGTCGCCGACGCCGATCACCGCGGCCCAGGCCCCCTGCGCGGTGGCTGCGGCCAGCAATGCCAGCAGCAACGACAGCGAGCCATGTACCGCGATCACCGACCCGCGGCGCAGCCCCCCGCCGGGCAGCAGCGCCGCGAGCGGTTCGGCCACCGGGAACGGTGGCCGGCCGCCGGGGGTGTCGAGCCGCTCCCCCAGCGTCGACGCAGGCGCGACCTGCACCCGCTGCAGCGCCGACGCGGCGCTCCCACCAGCCATTTGGCGACCTCCTCCCCACGGTGGGTGCGTGCCGACGTCGCCTGCTGGGCCGACCGCACCCGGATGCACTGCGGGGAGACAGCGCCGAACAGAACCAGTATAGAACATATGTTCGACTAAGTTCCAGCGCAGCGCCGCGGGCCGGACCGACCGAGGCACCTCGCCTGGAACTCACCATGGAGCCCGCCGGGCAGCAGATCAAAATCTTCGGCAGATCGAAAGGCACCATCTCGGCAACTTGAAACTCAGGCTGCTCCAACGCCGAGTTGGCCCGCTTCCGGGCCGGCCTCGTGCTCTATTGCGGCACCCAGCAGCTCCCTTTTGGAGGGGCATTGATCTGCCTCACGAGCTCAGCATTGTGGACAGCTCACGAATTCGCCTGACTGACGCCCACCCAGCGCAGGCCAACTGGCAAACCAAGTGCCAACGACGACCCTGCCATGCGGCCGCGGAATCCGGCGAACCGGTCCATGTCAGCGCTTCCGGCGACCGCAGGACCCGTAGGAGTTTTGTCCTGTACTAGCCTCCTCAACCCCGGATCCGCCGCTGCCGTCTACGGAGGAGAACGTGAAGACAGCTTGCAAAGTCGGGGCAGTCTGGTCGCTTGGCTTGGCGGCCGTGCTGGCAAGCACAGTGACCGCAGAACCGGCCATCGCTGCGGATGCCCGCGCGCGGATCGTGCCCGTCGTCACGTCCACCGCCCAATTGCCGTCCTGCAGGTCCATTGAATATCCTGGCGACGGCGGGAAGATCTCTGTGCAGACTGCCCCTAACGGCACGGTGGCCTGGGGCATCACAATGTACAACCAAGCGGACGTAGCCGGACGATGGGACATTGATACGCTTGTGAACGCCAGGAAGACAACCAGCAGTTTCCACAGGGCCCTAACCGGGCCGTACATTCCACACGGCAGCGTTCCTCCCGCCGAGGCCACCAGAGGTGGACATTTCAGCGTAGCGGGAACTCTGGTCAGCGCAAACGGGAAAACGTTCCAAACAGCGCCCAACGATTGCATCATTTTATGAGCATTAAAGTGATGTCTAGCCTGGCCGCGGCTTTGGCGGCCAGGGTCGACCAGGTTCTCCCCGACGGGTTTCAGGTCAGCGCAACAGGAACAATCGTGTCGCTGTCCACACCCACGGAGGAGGCCCTGCGCGACATTGACATCTCGCTTGCACTGAATCATGTTGACAACTTCTCCGCAGCAGCCGCGGTGGCCGCATGGCGGGTTTTGAACGACTTTCAGGATGATGTCATCGCTTATCTATGGGAGGCGTGGCCCACGGCGGAGGGGCATACCTCCCCCGCTGAAGCCTACGGAGAGTCAGACCAGGGCGTGCTGAGACTCGGATATCGTTATTCAGACAGCACCGTCATCGACCTGGAGCCCATCGATTTAACGGCACTCTGCGGCTGACGGGGTTGTTTGCGCGTCCACTGCTGTCGGCAAAACGCGTGCAGCCAGGTCGCTAGCCGGCTGCCGACATCGCACACTCGACGTCGTGGCGGGCTTCGACTGGATCTCCCTGTGCACCGACTACGGCTATGCAGACGGGTTCGTGGCAGCATGCCACGGGGTGATTGCCCGCATCGCGCCGCAGGTTCGGATGTTGGACGTGACGCATGCGATCGGGCCAGGCGACGTACGGCACGGCTCGGTGGTGCTCGCCGACACGCTGCCCTGGCTGCCGCCGGCGGTGCATGTCGCGGTCGTCGACCCCGGAGTCGGCACGTCACGGCGCGGGCTGGCGCTGGTCAGCGGCGACGCTGTGCTGGTCGGCCCGGACAACGGGCTCCTGGTTCCTGCGGCGCGAGCCCTCGGCGGGTTGCGCGCCGCCTATGAGCTGGCCGAACCGAGCTACCGGCTGCCGGCCGTCAGTGCGACGTTCCACGGCCGTGACATCTTCGCCCCGGCCGCCGCGCACCTGGCCTGCGGGGTGCCGCCGGACGCGCTGGGTCCGGAGCTTGATCCCGCATCACTGGCGACCCTGCCGGCGCCGGTGTGCCAGGTGCACGGCGATCGGCTCCGGGCCGAGGTGCTGGCCGTGGACCACTTCGGCAACCTGGCGCTCGCCGCTGGCGCCGGCGAGCTGCAGGCACTAGGGCTGCGGACCGGGGCGGCGGCGACGCTGCAGTGGCCGGCCGGAGCGCAGCCGGTGCGCCTTGGCACGACATTCGCGGACGCGTCACCCGGCGAGCTCGTGGTGCTGGTGGACTCCGCCGGGCACCTCGCAGTGGCCTGCCGCGATGGCTCAGCGGCGCGCGACACCGGCTTGCGACCTGGCACAGTGGTCGAGTTGATCATCGACTGAGGCGGATCCAGCGATCATGGACGGGAAAGGGGTGGGTTCAGCCGGCGGCGACATGGAGACTTGGGATAGACCGCGCAGCAAACAGGTCATCGAGGAGCAGGTATGCGGATAGCCGTTGTGGGCGCGGGTCCAACCGGGCTCTACACCGCGATCGCGCTGGCCCGTCGCGGGCATGAGGTCACGGTCATCGATCGCGACGCCGGGCCTGACCCGGACGGGTCGTGGAGTCGCCGGGGCGTGATGCAGTTCCACCACCCGCACGGCTTCCGTCAGCAGGTCGTGGAGGCTCTGCTCGCCGAGATGCCGGAGGTCTTGGATGACTTGATCGCAACCGGAGCTGAACAGGTCACCCTGCCCGATTCGCCCGGGCGGGTCGTCGGGTTGCGGTGTAGGCGGCTCATCTTCGAACGGGTCTTGCGGGCGGCCGCCGAGGCGCAGCCCGGCGTCACGCTGCGGATCGGTCACGTCGATGATGTCTGCTGCGAGCGAGGACGGGCCATCGGTGTGCGGGTGGACGGTCAACAGGTGGATGCCGACCTGGTCCTCGACGCGTCCGGCCGCGTCGGCCAGCTCGCCCGGACGTTGCGGGCGCCGGCCGAGGGTGGTGACTGCGGAATTGCCTACGTGTCGCGGCAGTACCAGCTGTTGCCGGGAGCCAAGCACGGACCGGTGAACGCACCGATCGGGATGGTGACCATCTACCCCGGCTACCAGGCGATCGTGTTCCTCCACGACAACCGCACCTTCTCCACCCTCATCGCCCGGGCCAGCACGGACCGCCAGCTGGCGGCGCTGCGATTTCCCGAGGTATTCGAGGCCGCCTCCCGTGCAATCCCGGCGCTGGCGGCATGGACCGAGCCGGACCGTGCCCGGCCAATCTCCCCGGTCCTGCCCGGCGGACGGCTGTACAACACCTACCGGACGCAGCTCAACGACACAGGTCAGGTCGCTGTCAACGGGCTGATCTTCGCCGGGGACGCGGTATGCACGACCAATCCCGCGGTCGGGCGAGGCATTGCCACTTCACTGATGCAAGCCCATCGGTTGTTGGCTCTGCTGGACGAGCACCGGCGCGACTTCGTCTCATGCTCGCTGGAATTCGACCGCTGGTGCGCCGAGTACATCAAGCCGTGGTTCTCCGACCATGTGTACTGGGACGCCGAGCTGATCCGGCGCTGGTCCGGTCACGACGTCGACCTCACCCGGCCCCTGCCCTCGGACCTGATCATGGCGGCCACCGAGGTCGATCGCGAGCTGCTGAAAGTCGTCGGCCCCTACATGGCTATGCAGGCCCTGCCCGCGAGCCTGGCTGCCGTTGAACCGCGGGTACGACAGATTTACGCCAGCGGCTGGCGCCCACCCGTACCCGACGGACCCACCCGTGACGAGCTGGCCGAGCTGGTCACCACTTGGTCCGCTCGCGCAGCGGGTAAACACAGCGTCAGGTAAACACAGCGTCAGTGCGTGAAGTGCCGGGTTCCGGTGAGGTAGAGCGGCGCCCCGGCAGCCTCGGCGGCGGCGGTCACCTCGGCGTCGCGGATCGAGCCACCGGGGTGCGCCACGGCGCGCACCCCGGCGTCGAGCAGCACCTCCAGCCCGTCGGGGAAGGGGAAGAAGGCGTCGGAGACGGCCACCGCGCCAGCCGCTCGCTTGCCCGCCCGGCTGACCGCAAGCCGGGCGGCGTCAACCCGGTTCACCTGGCCCATCCCGATCCCGACAGTGGCCGCATCCGCGGCGAGCAGGATCGCATTGGAGCGCACCGCGCGGCAAGCTCGCCACGCGAAAGCCAGGTCGGCCAAGGTCGCCTCATCCACTGGCGCACCAGTAGCCAGCGTCCAGCTCGCCGGATCGTCGCCTGGCGCGTCAAGCGCGTCACGGGTTTGTAGCAGCAAGCCACCCGATAGGGCACGCAACTCGACACCATCCCGCTGCGGGGGCGAGGCCAGCAGCAGGCGCAGGTTCTTCGTCCGGGCCAAGACGTCCAGCGCGCCGTCGGCGTACGACGGGGCCAGCACCACTTCGGTGAACACCTTGCTGATCCGCGCGGCCATCTCGACGGTGACCTCGCGGTTGCATGCGATCACCGCGCCGTAGGCGCTGACCGGGTCGCAGGCATGCGCCCGGCGGTGCGCGTCGGCGACGTCCCCGGCAGCGGAGACCGCGATACCGCATGGGTTGGCATGCTTGATGATCGCAACGCAAGCGGCATCGTGATCATGCGCAGCCCGCCACGCGGCGTCGGCGTCGACGTAGTTGTTGTAGGACATCTCCTTGCCGTGCAGCTGTTCGGCGTGCGCCAACCCGCCCGGTGTACCCGCGGTGTACAGGGCGGCTTGCTGGTGCGGGTTCTCCCCGTAGCGCAGCGCCGCGGCCTGCCGCCAGGAGGCTGCCACCCAGGCGGAGAACGTGCCCGTCGCCGGTGACGACCCCATCCAGGACGCCACGGCGATGTCGTAGTCGGCGGTGTGCCGGAACGCGGCGACGGCCAGCGCCTGGCGCTGCGCCAGGGTGAAGCCGCCGGCCCGGACTGCGTCCAGCACGTCGCCGTACGCCGCTGGATCCACCACTACGGCCACCGAGGCGTGGTTCTTCGCGGCCGCGCGCACCATCGCCGGGCCGCCGATGTCGATCTGCTCGACGCACTCGTCGAAGCCCGCCCCGGAAGCCACCGTGGCCTCAAACGGATACAGGTTGACCACGAGCAGTTCGAACGGCGCGATGTTCAGGGCGTGCAGCTGGGACAGGTGGTCAGGCTTGCGGGTGTCGGCGAGCAACCCGGCGTGCACCCGCGGATGGAGTGTCTTGACCCGCCCGTCCAGGCATTCCGGGAAACCGGTGAGTTCCTCGATCCCGGTCACCGGGACACCCGCATCAGCGATCACCGCGGCCGTCGATCCGGTGGAGAAAAGCTGGACTCCGGCTGCATGCAGCTGCGCCGCCAGCTCCCGCAAGCCGGCTTTGTCCGACACGCTCAAAAGCGCCCGGCGTACCGGACGGCGCTCGTCGGTCGTCATAATGCCGCCTCCGCGGGACCAAGTACGTCGGCGGTCATAATGCCGCCTCCGCGGGACCAAGTACGTCGGCGGTCATGTCCCCGCTCATGAAATTGACACCTTTCGTCCGGTGACGGTGCAACCGTGGCGTGCCAGGTCGGCGACGATGTCCACCAGCAACTGGCGCTCCACGACTTTGATCCGCTCGTGCAGCCGCTGTTCAGTGTCGTCGGGCAGCACCTCCACGGCACGCTGAGCCACGATCGGACCGGTGTCCACACCCGCGTCCACCAGGTGCACCGTCGTGCCGGTCACCCGGACGCCGTGGGCCAGCGCGTCGGCCACTGCACGCGGACCGGGAAAGGCGGGCAGCAGTGACGGATGACTGTTGAGGATGCGGCCGCCGAAGCGATCCAGGAACGCTGGGCCCAACAGCTTCATGAACCCCGCTGTGACGACCAGATCCGGCGCGTGCTTGGCCACCGCGTCAGTGAGCGCGGCGTCCCAGGATCGCCGGTCGGGATGCTGGGTCAGCTCGACGACGAAGGTGGGCAGCCCGTCTTTCTCCGCGCGTCGCAGCCCACCGGCGCCGGAACGGTCCGCGCCGACGGCGACGATCTGGGCAGGGTAGCCGGGGCCGGCAGCATCCAGCAGAGCCTGCAGCAACGTCCCGATGCCGGACACCAGGACAACGACCCGGGCAGGAATCGGCAGGCGAAGCTGGTACACGGTGTCCTGACGGTAGCGGGTGAGATCACGCGACGCGGCCAGACTAGCCACTAGTGCAGGGTGGACAGGCTGGTGACTGTCCCCAACTGCTCGACCAGCGCCCGCCTACCGCGTTGAAGGATGCAGACTGCGGTTGTCCTTCAACGCCGTCCAGGGAGGAAGCTGGGGGGTTTGATCGCATGGTGCAGCGCGACGATGCCGCCAGTGAGGTCGCGCCAGGCGACGTCGGTCCAGCCTGCCGCGGCCACCCGCTGCGCCAGCTGCTGCTGAGTGGGCCAGGCTCGGATGGATTCGGCGAGGTAGACGTAGGCATCCGGGTTGCTGCTCACCCGCCGGGCGACCGCTGGCAGCGCGCGCATCAGGTATTCCAGGTATACGATGCGAAACGGCGCCCAGGTAGGTGTGGAGAACTCGCAGACCACCAGCCGGCCACCCGGACGAGTCACTCGAGCCATCTCAGCCAGCGCGGCGTCGAGATCCGACACATTGCGCAACCCGAATGAGATCGTGACGGCGTCGAAAACCCCGTCGGCGAACGGCAGGGCCAACGCGTCGGCTCCCACCAGCGGAACCTGACGATGCCGCCCCGCGCGCAGCATTTCCAAGGAGAAGTCCGCCGCCACACTCCACGCCCCGCTGCGGGTGAACTCGACGGTGGACACCGCGGTGCCCGCGGCGACGTCGAGTACCCGCTGTCCCGTCTTGGCCGCCACCGCGAGCCGGGTGCACCGGCGCCACCACCGGTCCTGGCCGAACGACAGCACTGTGTTCGTCAAGTCGTAGCGACGGGCCACCGCGTCGAACATCGCCGCGACATCGCGGGGGTCCTTATCCAGCCCAGCTCTCGACACAGCGCCACCCTACGGCTGGTGGCTCTTCAAGTACCGCCAACATCGCCGTGCGTGCTCGAGCGCGCCGGCCGAGGTGGGCCAGCTTGGACGCCGCCAGGATGAGGCGCCGGCAGTGCGCGCTGCAGGTCCGCTTGCGACACCACCCGCCATACCCATGGCATGCTCATGATCGGTCAACCCCGCCGGCGGCCCAATGCCCGCCGCATTCGTACCAATGCTTTACCGCCCAGGAGGAATCGGTGCATGTATTCGTTACTGTTCTATGATTACGTGGACGATGTCGTCGAACGTCGCGCGCCGCTGCGAGACGCACATCTGGCGCTGGCCGGCGAGATGCACGATCGAGGCGTCCTGCTGATGGCCGGTGCCCTTGTCGAACCGATCGATGGTGCTGTTCTGGTGTTCACCACCGACGACCGCGCGGTGGTGGAGGACTTCGTGGCACGCGATCCCTACGTACGCGAGGGACTGGTGACGTCCTGGCGGGTGCGGTTATGGAATGTCGTCCTCGGCTGAATTACCGCATTATGCATCGCGCCTGCGAGGCAATTGGCGAGTGAATCGGGCTGCCCCGGGGATCATCCGAAAATGATCACCCGGGTACCCCGTCGGATTGCCCTTGGCACTTATTCCCGTGCTTGGGCACTCGGCCTGGCGGCTGGGCGTCCCGGCGCTGCGCCCAGGTGGTGCGACCGACAATCAATACGATGCCGCAGCGCGCCGCGGCCCACATGAGGGTTGTCCCCTACCGGATCCCTGGTTGAGCCCCGAGGTCCCACTAGACGCTCGGGGTTGGCTGCCGTTGCGAGCAGCCGGTGCCCGGGTTGGCGGTACTTGAAGGGCTACCCACTGGCGCGGAGCGCCTGCAGGACTCCTCATACCGCGGGACGTGACTGCCCGCGGTGCTCAGCCGCGCACGGTGCGGCAGTGACGCCGGCGCAGCCACCAGGTAGCCGGGCCCAGCACCGACCACAGCGCCGCCACCGCGATCACCGCGGGGGTCAGCCCCAGTACCCAGGTGCGCCCGGCAACGCGCACCTGATCGGGATCGGCCCGGTCGTACTCCACCCGCACCAGCTGGCCCACCTGCAGCCCCGACGGGTAAGCGACGCCCTCATCCGGGCGGTAAACCTTGCCCCCGGGCACGGCGAACTGCACCAGGGTCCGCACCGAGGTCACGGCGAGCACCTGCGCGGTGGCATGCCCGGTACGGGCGTCGATCCCGTCATCGTCAAGCGCGGCACCGGCCAGCGCCATGGTGATGAGCGCAGTCAGCACACCTGCCGCCGCAAGCGGTACCCACCACACCACCCGGCGGCGGCGGCCGGGAGCTGGTCGGGTGACCCCAGTAACGGGTCCGGTAGACACAGCGGTCATCGCGCGCAGCGTAGCGCTGCCGTTACCGGTTTCGATGCGCGCGGCATCATGCGGGTTGCCCTAATACGCTGACGGGGTGACCACCGCCCCGCTGACCGACCGGCTGGTCGTGCGCTCGCATTTGGTGCCGGGTGGGACCGACCTGCTCGACATGTTGCCCTCTCCCCGCGGGGTGCTGTCCTGGGTGCGGGCCGGTGAGGGGCTGGTGGCCTGGGGCGAGGTGGCCCGGGTGTGCACCGAGGGCCCGTACCGCTTCGCCCGGGCGCAGGACTGGTGGCAGTCCTTCTGCGCGCAGCTGGACACCTATGATGAGGTCGGGCTGCCCGGCAGCGGTCCGGTCGCCTTCGCCAGTCTGGCCTTCGACGACTCGCCGGGCAGTTCGGTATTGATGGTGCCGCGGGTAGTGGTGGGCCGTCGAGACGGCCAGACCTGGGTCACCGAGTTCCAGACCGGTGTTGCGACCGGGCCGGTAGTGCCGGTCAGCCGTCCCCGTGGGTTGCGCTACTCCGACGGCGAGCTGCCGGTGACCGCCTGGCGCGATGCGGTAGCCCGCGCGGTCTCCCGGATGCGTGATGGGTCAGTGCCGGCGAAGGTGGTGCTTGCCCACGACCTGCTGGCCGTCGCCGACGAGCCGCTGGATCCCCGCTTCCTGCTGCACGGACTGGCCGCCCGGTACCCGTCCTGCTGGACGTTCGCGGTGGACCATCTGGTCGGTGCCACCCCGGAGTTGTTGCTGCGCCGGCGCGGCACCGAGGTGCTCTCCCGGGTGCTGGCCGGCACCACCTGGCCACACGACGGGGCCAACGCCGAGGCGCTGGCGGCCGAGCTGCTCGACTCAGCGAAGGATCGCGACGAGCACCGCTACGCGGTGGACTCGCTGGCTCAGGCGCTGCACCCGTTCTGCACCGAGCTGACCGTGCCCACCGCGCCCAGCGTGCTGCAGCTGCGCAATGTGCTGCACCTGGCCACCGAGGTGCGCGGGACGCTGCACCCCGCCGGCCCGCCGTTATTGACGTTGGCCGATGCCGTGCACCCCACCGCCGCGGTGGGCGGCACCCCCACCCCGGCCGCGGTCAACGCGATCAGCGAGCTGGAGGCGATGGACCGCGGGCGCTACGCCGGACCGGTCGGCTGGGTCGACGCCGCCGGCGACGGCGAGCTGGGTATCGCTCTGCGGTGCGCTCAGGTCGTCGGCCGGTTCGCCCGGTTGTTCGCCGGTTGCGGCATCGTCGCCGGTTCCGACCCAGACTCCGAAGTCGCCGAAGCCGCCGCCAAGTTAGTTCCCATCCGCGACGCGCTCGAGGGCGTCCACTAACCCGCCTCACCCGCCTCACCCCTCACCGGCCGCTCCCCCGACATGGAGACATATCGGGATTCTGGACGCTGCTCAAGCCCGATATGTCTCCATGTCGGGGTGGGTGTTTCAGCTTGGGGGGGCGGGAGGACGGGTGGGGGCGAAGAGCCAGGTTTGGGCTACGTCGTCGATGTTCTTGCCGGAGACTCGTTTGACGGTGGCGAGAAAGTCCTGCACGGAACCGTTGCCGCCGGCCCGGTCGGTGGCCCAGGCGCGCAACGAGGCGAAGAAGTTCTGGTCGCCGACCGCTTGCCGGATCGCCTGCAGCGCCATCCCGCCCCGGGTATAGACCGATCCGTCGAGCACCGCCGCCGCGCCGGGCGCCCCTGGCGGGGTTCGCCAGAAGTCATCGTCGGCGGGATGGCTGGCGTAGTTGCGCGCCGCGATCTGTTTGGCACTGGCGCCACCGGTGCGCTCGGAATAAAGCCATTCGGCGTAAGTGGCGAAACCTTCGTTGAGCCAGATATCACTCCAGTGACGCACCGAGACGCTGTCGCCGAACCACTCGTGAGCCAGCTCGTGCACCACCACCTTGACATCCGGACCGGCGCCGAAAAACCCTTGGCCGTATACCGGGCGGGTCTGGGTTTCCAGCGCGAAGTGCAAGCCAGGCGCATCTGGCACCACGCCACCGAGCTGATGGAACGGGTACGGACCGAAGATCCCGGCCAGGAAGTCCAGGACCTCCGGCGTGCGCTCCACCGAGCCGCGCGCCGCGTCCGCCACCTGCGGATCCAGGCCCCGGTCATAGGCGGCCAGGTACAGCCCGAAGCGGGTATCCCGCCGGACGATGTCGTAGTGGCCGATCGCGACGAAGGCCAGGTAGGTGGCCATCGGTTCGCTTTCCTGCCAGCGCCACTGCTCCAAGCCGGAGCCGGCCGGCTCAGGGCCACCGAGCAGCGCGCCATTGGAGATCACCTGCAGGCCCGCGGGCACGATCGCGGTGATGTTGAACTTCGCCTTGTCCGAAGGATGATCATTGGACGGGTACCACCAGGCGGCGATGTCGGGTTCGCCCACCGCGACCGCGCCGTCCGCGGTGCGCACCCACGGCGAGGACTGCCCGGATCCGTCCGGGATGCTCGAGGGCACCCCGGCGTAATCCACCCGCACCGTCATCGGGGCTCCGAACGGCACCGGCGCAGCCGGCGTGACTTGCAGCTCACCACCGATCTGATGCAGCTGCGCGGGCTGGTCGTTCACGGTGGCAGCGGCAGCGGGCAATCTCAGATCGAGATTGAACCGGGAGAGGTTCTCGGTGGCCCGGGCGGTGATCGCGGTGTGGCCCTCGATCCGCCCGGTGGGCGGGTCGTAGCGAATCTGGATGTCATACGCGGTCACGTCGTAGCCACCGTTGCCCGCGAGCGGGAAGTAGGGATCGCCGATGCCCTCAGTGCCGAGGGCCGGCGGCGCGGACGCTGGGGAGGGTGCCGGGGCTGACGAGGCCGGTTCGGGCGCCTTGTCGGAAGCCCGCCACGGGACTGCCAGCGCGATCAGAACCAGCAGCACCGCCAGCGCCGGTCCGATCAACAACACCCGGTTGCGCATGACTACCTCCCGGGCACCGACCTTAGGCCCTGTCGGCGCGCGATGGGCGCAATGACCACTCCGGTAGCCAGATCCGTACCGCGGAGGAGGACATGGATGATCAGCATGCCGTGCCCGGCGTTCGCCTGAAGTAAGGCTTGGCGGCTGTGCGGTGGTTTCGATGCGCCTACTGGCCGGACAGAGTGAGGCAGGCCAGTCGGGCGCCGGCCTTGCCTGCGTGGCCCGGACCCATCGGAGTTTGCATTGCTTCGTGTATCACAATCGACCCGGGTGCCCGAGCGGTGAAGGTGAAGGGCACCGTGGTACGTGAGGTGCCGGCACCGGCACTGTCGGTGCGGACGTCCAGCCAGATTTCATTGCTCGGGTTTGCATAGCGCGGATCGCTTGATGGCGCCTGGGGCGTTGCCATCGGGTCGATGTGATTTTGGAAGTGCGGGCCGGCCGCGTCGGCTGTGACACCGCAGGCCTTGGTGTGCGCGTGCACCGCATATCCGCGATTGGGCAATAAACCAGCGACCGTGAGTTGCGCCGTGGTGGATCCGTCCGCCGACGGAATGACGACGGCCGTGATCGCCGCACCCAGCGGAGCCAGCTTCGAGTCGTAGGTGATCGCCTTCGACGTGGGGTTCGGCGCCGCGAGCGTGGCGCTGTTGAAGGCTGCGGCCGCAGGCTTCCAGCCCGGGTCGGCCGGTGGCGTAGCCATGCTGAGCCCTCGGTAGGCGCAGCCAACGGTCGCCACGGCCACCATCGCGCCGAACACAGCCGTCCCGATCAAGCGCCAGGTGTTGCGCGGATAGCGGCTACGTGCGTGGATCATTGAAGGTACCTTTCAGAAGCGCCGGCCGACGACGAATGATCCAGGACGGCTACGGTGATCCCAGCCTTGTCACGGCCTGCCATATCGCCTGAACCGTAGGGAGGGACTGGTGATCACGTTAAGCCGTCTTGAACACCGTTGCTTCCGTGATGTCTCTAGTTGTTAAGCAGCGGACCTGCCGCGTTTCCCCAGTTCGACCGCAGTGCGCGGTTGCCAGCTGTGACCTGGCACGTTCCGGGGGGCCGATCAGATATCGAAGTGGCCGGTCATCAGCTGGCGCCGGGAGGTAATGCCGAGTTTGGCGTAAATCTGCGTAAGGTGATACTCGATGGTCCTGGTCGACAAGGACAGCGCCCCGGCGATGGCCTTGTTGGAATGGCCGGTGGCGGCCAAGCGGGCCACCCGTTGTTCTTGGCCGGTCAGCCGGGTGGGGTTGTCCCGGGTCCGCCGCCGCCGCCCGCCGGCGATGGTCAGCTCGGTGCGGGCCTGATCGGCCAGCCACGTCGCCTCACTTTTCTCGGCGATCACCAGCGCTTCGGCCAGATATGGCCGGGCCCGCACCGGTTGCCCGCGTCGGCGCAGGAATGTGCCGTAGCCCAGCAGCGTCTCGACGTGCTCGATCGGCAGCTCGACCTGCTCGTGCAAGACGAGTGCAGCCTGGTAGTGCTGCTCGGCCACCTCAAACTCGCCGCCGGCCTCGGCTAGCAGCGCCCGGCCAGCTGAGGCGGCGATCCGCGGCCAGCGACAGGGCAGCCGCGTGGAGCCCCGCTCCAGCCAGTCGATCACCCGGTTGGAATCATCAAGTCGACCGTTGGCCAGGTAGGAGACCAGGGCATGGCGAGCCCACGGCACCGCGCATGGCTCGGCGATTCCCATCTGAGTGGTCGACTGCTCGATCCGGTCATATAGCGCACATGCACCATCCAGATCCCCGCCATGGTGGCACAGCTGGGCGCGGACGTGCCACGCTCGTAACAGCACGTATGACTGTCCATGGGCGGTCGCGGCCACCTCGGCGTGCTGACACCACTGCGCACACTCGGCCAGCCGGCCCATGAGCAGCAGTACCTCGGCGTTGATGAACCCGACATATGATTCACAGAAGGGCATCAGCTCGGCCAACGGACTCGCTTGATTCGCTCCTGCCAGAGCATCGGCCAGTCGTCCCTGCCGCACAGCAAGAGCGGACTTGATACACACATGCGTAGCTGTCGCAGCTAGGGCACCGATCCGGTCGGCCGTGGCCAAGACGATGGACAAGGCGTGTTCAGCATCGTCGAAACGCTCAACAAACTGGGCGGCGATGGCGAAACTACCCAACGGCCCGATGCCCCAGCGCACCTCAGGCGGCCTGGCCGATTCTGTATCAGCTCACCAGCGGCGGCATCGCAGGCCGGCAGGCCAGCGGGATCCCCGCTCAGCAAGGTAACCAATCCCCAATTTGCGGCAACCTGCTGGCGTAGCGGTCCGGCAGCGCCCTTTGTCAGCTCACGCGCCCTGGTCACAAGTGGTAATGCGTGGGCCGGGCCAAGCGTGGACCAGAACATGATCGCCCCACCGAGGAGCACCTCGGCAACGATGGATTCGTTGCAGTCTTCCGCCATGGCAACGGCCTCGCGGAACCGCTGGATAGCTTGATCAAGCGCGCCCGTCGTCTGCAGCGCGCGACCCAGCATTCGCAGTGCCTGTACCCGGTCGAGCGGATCCAGGTCAGCCTGAGTACGCAGCCGCTCATAGACGTCGATCGCCTCAGCCGGCCGGCAGCCAACCACCAGCGCCTCACCCAGGACCAAGAGCAGCGCCGAAGTCGGCCGCTCCCCGGCTAAACGAACCGCAGCACGGAAATGCTCGATCGCGGTGCCGGTCGCTCCGGTAGCCATTGCGGCCCGACCGGCCCGTTCGACCACCGCGATCGCCGTACGGTCGCCGATGAGGTCGGCCCGGACAGCGTGCTCGACAGCTTCAGCCTCCAACCCGCGTTCGGATAACACCGTGAAGGCACGGGCATGCAGCCGGGCCCGAACCGGGACCGCCATATCGTGATAGAGACTTTGACCGAACAGCGGATGCACAAACCCAGCGGTCGTCGCCGTCTCGGTGTACACCAGTCCGCTACCGCACAACGCTTCCAGCGCCGGCTGGGCCCGCCGGTCTTCCAGACCAGCTACCTCAACGGCCAGGGCGGGACGAAATCGGGTTCCCAGCACGCTGGCCGCCTGGGCCACTCGCAGCGCATCTGAGGGCAGGCCAGCAAAACGGGTGAGCACGATGCTTTCGGCGCTGATTGCCGTACCAGCCGCCAGCGGGCAATCCAGCTGCCCCCGCTGGCTGATGGACACCGCGACCTGCTCGAGCAGCAGCGGGTTGCCCGCACACAGCTCGGCTGCAGTGTGCGCCACGGCCTGGGTCACCGTGGCACCCAGCCGGGCACTCAGCAAGGTGGCCGCGGCGTCCTCGCTCAGCGGCATCAACTGCTGTACACCGGCCTTGCCGTCATGGGCCAGCGCACTGGCCAGCTCATGCGCAGGTGGTGGCCACGGCCGCAGCGTGGCCAGCAGCGATACCGGCAGTTCCGCCAACCGGCGGCAGAGAAACGACAGCAGAGCCAGCGAGTCCGGATCAGCCCAGTGCAGGTCATCCAAGCACAGCAGCACCGGGCCTGTGGTGTCACGCAACCAGCGCCACACCCCATGAAACCGGCTCGCCCGCACATCTCCGAACCCCTCACCCGCTGGCGGGGCTTCGAGGAGATCGCCGTATCCCACCGCGCTGAGCGCTGAGGCGCATGGCCCAAACGGCAACGACGTCTCCATCGCGTCACCGCCGCCCCAGCCCACCTGCACCTCAGGGGCGGCCAGGGCCCTGGCACGAACCAGGCAGCTAGTCTTTCCCAGACCCGGCTCCCCCACCACGAACAACGCCCCACCACGCCCGATCCGCACGCCATCCAGGAGATCGCTGATAGCAGCCAGCACTACGTCGCGCTCCAGTAGCTGCCCACCATCCACCGCGGCCGCTCCCCTCGGTCGTGACTTTCCCGCAGAACCGAGAGATCACCAGCGGCCAAAAATACTTCCAGCACCGAACACCACTCACGAGCAGCAGGCGTAGCCTGCCGCTGTGGTCTCCGAGCTGTTCGATTCGTCCGCGTGGCGCAGCGTCGAGGGCTTCGACTTCGCCGACATCACCTACCACCGGGCGGTGGCGCACGGGACGGTCCGGATCGCCTTCAACCGGCCTGAGGTGCGCAACGCGTTCCGCCCGGCCACAGTAGACCAGCTCTACCTCGCGCTGGATCACGCGCGGATGACCCCGGACGTGGGATGCGTGCTGCTGACCGGCAACGGACCCTCGCCGCGCGACGGTGGCTGGGCGTTCTGCTCGGGAGGGGATCAGCGCATCCGCGGCCGGTCGGGCTACCAGTACGCGTCCGGGGAGACGGCCGACACAATCGATCCGGCACGAGCAGGCCGGTTGCACATCCTGGAATGCCAGCGGCTCATCCGGTTCATGCCCAAAGTGGTCATCGCCGTGGTACCGGGTTGGGCCGCCGGTGGCGGCCACTCCCTGCATGTGGTGTGCGACCTGACCTTGGCATCAGCCGAGCACGCCCGGTTCAAGCAGACCGACGCCGACGTGGGTTCCTTCGATGGCGGGTTCGGCTCGGCCTATCTCGCGCGGCAGGTGGGGCAGAAGTTCGCCCGGGAGATCTTCTTTCTCGGGCGGGACTACAGCGCGGCCGATGCCCACCGGATGGGCATGGTCAACGCGGTGGTGCCGCATGCGGCGCTGGAGAAGACCGCGCAGGAGTGGGGGGCCGCGGTCAACGCCAAGTCACCCACCGCGCAGCGGATGCTCAAGTACGCGTTCAACCTGATCGACGACGGGCTGGTCGGCCAGCAGCTGTTCGCTGGTGAGTCGACCAGGTTGGCGTACATGACCAACGAGGCCGTCGAGGGCCGGGACGCCTTCCTGGAAAAGCGTGCCCCCGATTGGTCGCCGTTTCCCTGGTACTACTGACAGGGCTTATTCCGCCGATCGGGCACACGAAACGAGGTCTGGGCCATTCTGACAGCACAAAAGTTGCAGGTTGGCCGGCGGTGGTGTTCGCGGTCGCCGTTGAGTCGCTGCTTGAGCCGCGGCGCGTAGCGCGCATCGACAGCGTCGCAGCGGCTGCGGTGATACACAGTGCACCGCGGTCAGACCCGTTAGCCACACCGATCCCAGCAACGCCAAATCCAGCACCATCGCAGTCGTTACCGCTTCCCGATACCCCGCTGACCCTCAAGCCGGTGGTGCCGGCTGTGGGCTTCAGGTACCCCACCCACCGTGGCCCGAACCCGGCCGTCGGCGTGTCGCTCCGGCGGGTCTCCGGATTGGCTGACCCCCGGAGCGGTGACGAGGCGAGCTCGTCGCCCGGTATGCAGACTGGTCGCCAATCCGTGCGCGCGGTGCCTGGCGCCGGGCGGTGGCCAGCGGCTGGGCAAACTGATCCTGAGAAGTAAGTTCCCGTATGCCCTTTGTTCACGTCCTCGAAAGCCCATAGCAGCGAAAAAGGCGGCCCGTACATTACTTTGTACAGAACACAAATCCGCGCAACCTAAAATTTATTTGCCGCCGTGGGCAAACCCGCCGATCGTGTTTTCCGAGGGGTACGCTGAGGACTACCACGATGAAAATATCGCGCAGGGTCACAACAACTGCGGCAATCGCGTAATCATGCTCGGCGCGGCCGGCGTGGCCGTGGGTCCTCACCGGGAAGGGTGCTGTCGTGAACTCGACACCATCGACATTTTGAGCCGGGCCTTGGGTTCAAGGAGTCCACGCAACATCGTTGGTTGGTCGGGTTGAGGGTAGTGGTGATTGGTAGGTGGCGGGCAACTTTGGATCAGGGTGCTGGTGTCGTGGTGCCCGCGTGTGGGTGGGGCAGGCTGGGCCTGCCCGCGTGTGCTGCCCTGAGGGGTCGTAGAGGCTCGGGGGTCCAGGGCGCGCCGCAGGCGCGTCGCGCGCAGCGCGATGCGAAGCACCCTGGAGGCCTGAGAGGCGGCCCCGTATCCTTCGCGGGCGTCACGACACCAGCGGCGGCGCAGCCGCCTCCGTTGTCTTTTGCGGCCGGGTGGTTAGCTGGCTAGGAGTCGGGCGAGGGCTTGGGCGGGGGTGTCCCAGCCCAGGGTTTTGCGGGGCCGGCTGTTGAGCTCGTCGGCGACCGCGGATAGGTGCTCGGCGCTGTGCACGGACAAATCGGTGCCCTTGGGGAAATACTGGCGCAGCAACCCGTTGGTGTTTTCGTTGCTGCCGCGTTGCCACGGGCAGTGGGGATCGCAGAAGTAGATCGGCAGTTCGGTGGCCAGGGTGATCTCGGCATGGCGGGCCATCTCGATGCCTTGGTCCCAAGTCAGCGACCGGCGCAGCGCGGCGGGCAGGGTGTGGATGGCGCTGGTCATGGCGTCGCGGACGGCTTCGGCGCCGTGGCGCTGCGGCAGGTGCAGCAGCATCACGAATCGGGTGGTGCGCTCGACGAGGGTGCCGATCGCCGAGGCGCCGTCTTTGCCCAGGATGAGGTCCCCTTCCCAGTGTCCGGGCACCGCGCGGTCGTCGGCCTCCGGGGGCCGTTCACTGATCATCAGCTTGTCCGGGATCCCGCGCCGGCCCCGCTGATCGGGCATCCGGCGTGGGCGGCGCAGCGCCCGCCCGGTGCGCAGGCACCGGGTCAGCTCCCGGCGCAGTTCACCGCGGCCCTGCACATACAACTCCCGATAGATCGTCTCGTGGCTCACCCACATCTCCGGCGCCTCAGCAAACCGTCGGCGCAGCACCCGCGAGATCTGCTCCGGGCTCCACCGTTTCTCCAATCCAGCCTGCACGCACGCGCACAAGCGCGCATTGGTGGCCAGCTTGCGCGGCTTGGGACGCCGAGCCCGCTCCTCGGCCTTGATCTGCGCCAACCGGGCCCGATACCGGATCCCCGAACACGACCCCCGACCCCGACCCGTGGGGCGAATCGTACGATTACGCCGTAACTCCCGACTAATCGTCGACGGCGCCCGACCCAACCGCACCGCAATCGCCCGCATGCTCAACCCCGACGCCCGGCCCAGCGCGATCTCCTCCCGCTCCGCCAGCGACAAATACCGACCACACCCCCCATCAACATCTCCAGGAACGATGCCACCAGCCGCATACACCCACTCCCGCCCCGCCGTCACCGACACCCCCGCCCGGGCCACCGCCTGCTCATGCGACGCACCCGCCAACCGCGCCCGCCAAAACACCCGAACCTGCTCCCGAGGAAACCGCTCACCCATCACAACACCCACTTCAGTCAAGGTGTTGCGAGCGCTCCTTGAATCCGCCC
>DASUVX010000192.1:0-2277 GCA_036378735.1 Pseudonocardiaceae bacterium
CCGTAGCCAGGGGTCGAAGGACGCGTAGATCCTGGACGGCGATGAAACCGAAGCTGCCCAGCCCGTCCTCGCCCAACTCGATGAACGCAGGCCCCGACAGGTCCAGGTCGCCGGAGTCCCACAGCTCCATCTCCACGCCACGGCGGTGTGCGGTACGCCACCCGCGCCCAGCTGGCCATAGAAGAGCGCCTCGTCGCGCAGGCTCAGGCAGACGCCGCGCCGCGCCTGACGCGCGCCGGTGCCGCGCTGGCCGGACGCGCGCAAGAAATTCAAGATCATCATCCCGAACGGAGCGAGCTGACTGCCGATCAGTCCGCGGCTGTGCTGTCGGGGCTGACCGACGGGAAGCGCGTCTCGGTGATCAACGCGCCGGCCGGGTCCGGGAAGACGCGGGTGCTGGCCGAGGCCGCCCGGGTCTGGGCCGCGGCGGGGCGGGGGCCGGTGGTCGGGATCACTCCGTCGCAGTCCGCCCGCAACACCCTGGCCGCCGGGGTGGCCGAGTCCTGCAACACCGCCCGGTTCCTGGGGGACCTGCCCGGTGAGCGCGGAGCCCGCGGCCCGCTGCCTATCAGCGAGGGCACCCTGCTGCTGGTCGACGAAGCGTCGATGATCCCCACCCCCGATCCGTCCGACCTGGTGAGCCTGGCCGGGGCGCGCCGCGCCAAGGTGGTCCTGGCCGGTGACACCGGGCAGCTGCAGGCGGTCGAGAACGGCGGCGCCATGTCCCTGCTGGCCGGCGCGCTCGGATACGCGCGGCTGGCCGACCCGGTCCCGTTCCGCGCCGCCTGGGAACAGGCAGCCAGCCTGCGGCTCCGCACAGGTGACGCCCCGGTCCTGGCCGAATACAACCAGCACGACCGGATCAGCTGCACCCTGTTCGGTGTTCGGTATTGACCGAACACCGAACAAGCGGCATCCTCATTACCGTGGACACGGAGGCACTCCTTATCGACGCCCTTGCGCAGCTGGGAATTCGGACCCGACAGCCGGCTGGCGTGCCCGACCAGGGGATCGACTTGGTGATCGAGCCCGGCGAGACACGGGTGCAGCTCAAGCGTCGCGCACTGGTGACCGACGATGTCGCCAGGCGGCTGCTCGCCGAAACGCCGCGCCCGCCCGGCTCGGTGCTGGTGGTGGTGGGCGACCGGGTGACCGAGACAGCGCGCAGGCTGCTCACCGGGCACCGTGCTGGATATTACGACTTGCGCGGTCATCTCGCGTTGAGGTCGGCGAGCGTCGTGATCGACGCCGATGTGGAGCCGGTCTCCGGGCGCACGGAGCGTGCGCATGCGCTGAGTGGTAACGCGGGCTTGGAAGTGGCCACGGCTCTCCTCATGGAACCGGCCGCTGGTGCAGGGGTACGCGAGCTGGCGGGCAGGCTTGGCAGGTCGGCGAGTACGGTTTCGGAGGTGCTGGCCGCACTTCGCCATGCCGGTCTGGTCGACGACCGACACCGCGTTGAGGACACGCAGCTGTTCTGGCAGGTTGCCGATCGCTGGCCTGCTGCCCGCGTCCACCTCGCCCGGTTGCCCATGCCCGGCGACGCCACGATTACCAGGCCCCTGCGGCTCGGACTCGACGATGCGGAGAACACGATTGGGTGGGCGCTGACTGACTCGGCTGCCGCCGTGGCGTACGGCGCGCCGCTGGCGGTACGTACCGGGCAGCTCCTCGATTTTTACGTGCCCGACCAGGCGACTGTGCGGCGGGCGACCACGCTTCTAGGCGCTGCCCCATCGCGATCGCAAGCGCGCTGCGCGATCCGGGTCGCCCCCGTGCCCGTAGCATGCAGTCACCGAGTCGACCTGGCGGGCAACCCGTTCGAATGGCCGCTTGCCCACCCGGTCTTCGTCGCGCTGGACCTGGCCCAGGACGTAGGGCGCGGACGGGAGATCCTCGGTGCCTGGACGCCACCGCAGAGGTGGGCGCGTGTCTGGTAAACGCGTGACGTTCATCGGTGACGCGATGGCTGCGGTCATCCAAGGCGTTGGAGAAGTCCGTACCCTGATCGGCCAGCCCGCCGGTGGTGGTCGGCGGGCTGGCCGTGATGTGCCGCCTGTCCGATCCCTACCGCGCCACCACCGATCTCGACCTCGTTGACCGGCTGCTCGGCGAAGTGCCGCAGCTTCAGGTGCTCCGAGCCGCACGAGGAGCGGAGCCTGTCGAGCCCGCCGCGGTGCTGCTGCCCACGCTGTACGGCCAGGTCAAGGTCGACGTGCTCGAGGTCCGCCAGATCGAGATCGACCAGCCGAGCGACGATCCGGGCGACCGCCTGCA
>DASUVX010000193.1:0-2307 GCA_036378735.1 Pseudonocardiaceae bacterium
TCGGCCACCCTGTTGATGGGTCTGGCAGGTGGTGAACCGGCGGCTAGCTGCGAAGTCGGGATGCACCGCCAGCCCCATCAGGCCGCCCTCACCGGCGACGTACACGTCATCGAGGTCGGCCGCGACGTCGCTGACCCGAGCGCCGGGCCTAGTCGACGACAGCAGCTTTATCCGCGCCGGGCGCTCGGTGATCAGTGCCGCGCCGCCGGGCAGGAACCCTATCCCACACGTGCTCCAGCCCTGCGGCCACCACATCGACCCGGATCTCCGGGGTGGCCGGGCCACCCGACGACCCGGCGGGACCGCTGGCCGGAATATCAGCACCGATGGGGGAGCCCCGGCCGTCGAGCGAGCAGCCGATGACCAGTCCGAACAGCAGCAGCACTACCGGTAGGCGAGACATCACGTCGGATCGACCACGGGACGCAGGCCCGCGGCTCGGGCGACGCTGACCGCTTCCAAGCGGCTGCGCACGCCCAGCTTGGTCAGGATGCTGCGCACGTGCGTGCGCACTGTGCTGGTGGACACCACCGACTCCACCGCGATCTGGCTGACCGGTTTGCCGTCCACCATGCGCAGCAGCACGTCGCGCTCACGGTGGCTGAGCACCTCGAGCCGGGCGCTGCAGTCGCGGGCGCGCTGCACGTCATCCCGCAGCTCCCGCAACACCACGCCGAGCTGGGATGGGGGATAGAAGGCATAGCCGAGGGGCACCCCGCGCAGCACCTCGAGCAGATGTTGCAGTGAGCTTTCCTTGGACACCCAGGCCGCGGCGCCGGCCCGGGCCGCGGCGACGGCGTGGGAGCTGTCGTGGCTGGCCGTCAGCACCACCAGCTGCGCCGGGGGCCAGGCGGCGCGCAGTTTGCGCAGCAACCCGCCGGTCGCGACGGCCGCCGGCCCGACCTCGGTGGTGATCACGTCGGGCCGCTGGGTGCGCACGACATCCATCAGGCGCGGATCGTCCGGGCTGACGCTGCCGACCACCCACAGATCGTCCGCACTGGACAACCGGACGGTCAGGGCGTCGGTCAACATCGCGTGACTGTCGATGAGGAGAACCCGCAAGAACGTCACGGGGTCAACTGTGCCCGGCCCGGTTTGCATATGACAAGCATCCGGTCGGCAAGACCCGATCTCCGTAACGTTGCTACCCGATCCGGCTTTCACTCCACCCACTCCGTTGTCGGGGCGATCACCGCCGCCGGCACAGCAACAGGTCCGGTGAGCGCCGGCCGTTCCACAACTGTGCGCCGAATCGGACTCGTCCACCGGCCCGTCGAGCTCAGCCAGGCCTTGGGGAACACATACAGCGCGACCGCGGCGTCAAGCATCCGCAGGAACGGGAAGAAAATCCACAGCGCCAGGAAGCGCGCCTTGCGTTCGATCAGCGCCACCAGGCAGGTCAGGGCGAGATCGGCGCCGGTCACCGCCAGCAGCAGCACCTGCAGGCTCATGTGCCCGGCCACGTCGGCATGCGCCGTCGCGACCCCGGGCCAGCTCAGCGCTTCCGGATACACCGTGGGTACTGCGAGGACCACAACCAGCAACGGCAGCAGCAGGAAGAACATGCTGCTCGTCAGCAGCTCCAGCAGCAGCACCGTGAGCATCGCGCTGAACAGGCTCAACCGCGGCGGATGCCGGCGCACCGTCTGCCACAGACCCAGCCCCCAGCGCTTGATCTGGCGGATGTAGTCACGCAGGTTGTCCGGGTCCTGGGTCACCGCGACGGCTTTCAGCGTGAACGCCACCTTGCCCAGCCGCTTGGCGTAGACCTCGAACGTCATGTTGAAGTCCTCGATCACCAGGCCGGGCGGGTTCATCTCGATCATCGGCAATACCGACGTGCGATACATGCTGGCGAAACCGGGCACGATGTGGGTGGCGTTGGTGAATCGCCATGTCTGGCCGTA
This sequence comes from Pseudonocardiaceae bacterium, assembly GCA_036378735.1. Classification (GTDB taxonomy): domain Bacteria; phylum Actinomycetota; class Actinomycetes; order Mycobacteriales; family Pseudonocardiaceae. The sequence goes on from DASUVX010000193.1 coordinate 1,911, forward strand.
CTTCAGTAACCGCTGGGTGATCGCGTAAATACGTTGCCGGTGGCATACCAGCACCTTGCCGATAAACGACAAGCCACGCTCGTGCCGGGTTCGCACGGCACCGGCCACCGCGACCACTTTGGGATCATCAAAACACGGCAGGGCAGCGTCGAAATAACCCGGCTGAATCGCAGTATCGGCATCCAGCAGCAGCACCGCGCTGAACCGTTCGACCAACCCGAAGCGGTCGATCCCCTCCTCAAGGGCGCCCGCTTTGCCGACATTGCTGCGCGTGGAGATGACATTGACGCCGGCTTGCCGGGCCAGTTCCACGGTCCGGTCGGTGGAACCGTCGGACACGACATGGATGTTGCGCCGGGGGACCAGAGCGGCGATCGCCTCGATGCTGCTTTCGATC
>DASUVX010000194.1:0-15889 GCA_036378735.1 Pseudonocardiaceae bacterium
GAGCCGGTCTGTTCTTGGCCATGCAGTACCCGGTCGAGGTGCCCGGGGTGTCGATGTCGAACTTCCTGCGCACCGCCGCCACCGCGATCCGTGGCGAGGCTCCCAAGCTGCGCACCTGGGTCAAGGAGGTCAAGGCGGCGATGTCTGAGCTGGACATCGACCCTGCCTTCGCCGAGCGCAGCGTGAACGAGGGCTTTTCCGGCGGCGAGAAGAAACGCCACGAGATCCTGCAGCTGTCGCTGCTCAAGCCCAAGATCGCGGTGCTGGACGAGACCGACTCCGGCCTGGACGTCGATGCGTTGCGCGTGGTCTCCCAAGGGGTCAACCGGTACCGGGCCAGCGGCGATGTGGGGGTCCTGCTGATCACGCACTACACCCGGATCCTGCGGCACATCACGCCGGACTACGTCCATGTGTTTGCCGGTGGCCGGATCGTGGAATCCGGTGGGCAGGAACTTGCCGAGGAACTGGAGGCCGGTGGTTACGAGCGCTTCACCCGCCGGCCGGAACCGACGGGGGTGCCGTCGCCGTGACTGCGTTAGCTGCTGAGCCCTTCACTGCCAGCGAGCAGGAGAAGATCCGCGCCGACTTCCCGATCCTGTCCCGCACCGTGCGAGAGAGTCGACCTTTGGTGTACCTCGACTCGGGCGCCACCTCTCAGCGGCCGCGCCAGGTGCTCGACGCGGAGCGCGCCTTCCTCGAACAGCACAACGCGGCCGTGCACCGCGGTGCGCACCAGCTCGCCGAAGAGGCCACCGATGCCTATGAGGGAGCACGGACCCGGATCGCGACGTTCGTCGGCGCCCAGCCCGACGAGGTGGTCTTCACCAAGAACGCCACCGAAGGGATTAACCTGGTCGCCTATGCACTGAGCAACTGCGCGTTCGTCGGAGAGGCCGCCAAGCGCTTTGTGCTGGGGCCGGGCGACGAGGTCGTGGTGACCGAAATGGAGCACCACGCCAACCTGGTGCCCTGGCAGGAACTGTGCCGGCGGACCGGCGCGACCCTGCGCTGGTACCAGGTGACCGATGCCGGCCGGTTGGACTTGGACTCGCTGGAGCTGTCCGAGCGGACCAAGGTCGTCGCCTTCACCCACCAGTCCAATGTGATGGGCACCGTGCCACCGGTCGCCGAGCTGGTCCGTCGGGCCCACCGCGTCACGGCGCTGACCGTGCTGGATGCCTGCCAGTCGGTGCCGCACGCGCCCGTCGACTTCGGCGCGCTGGACGTCGACTTCGCGGTCTTCTCCGGGCACAAGATGCTGGGCCCGTCGGGGGTCGGCGTGCTGTACGGGCGCCGTGAACTGCTCGAGGCGCTGCCGCCGTTCCTCACCGGCGGATCGATGATCGAACTGGTGAAGATGGAGGGCTCCACCTACGCGCCGCCACCGCAGCGATTCGAGGCCGGCGTCCCGATGACCTCCCAAGCGGTCGGGCTGGGCGCTGCGGTCGACTACCTGTCCGGGGTCGGCATGGACCGGGTTGCCGCACATGAGCGAGTACTGACCGAACGGGCGCTGGCCGGCCTGTCAGAGATCGACGGCGTGCGGATCATCGGGCCGACCGGCACCGAGGACCGGGGCGGTGCGGTCTCCTTCGTGCTCGACGACGTGCACGCGCACGATGCCGGGCAAGTCCTCGATGATCTTGGTATCGCGGTGCGTGTCGGGCATCACTGCGCCTGGCCGTTACACCGCCGCTTCGGTCTGGCGGCAACGGTGCGGGCCAGCTTCGCCCTGTACAACACGACCGCCGAGGTCGACGCGTTGCTGGCCGGAGTGCACGAGGTGCGCCGTTTCTTCCGGGTGCCGGCATGAAACTAGAGCAGATGTACCAGGAGATCATCCTGGATCACTACCGCAACCCGCACCGTAGCGGCCTGCGGGAGCCCTTCGATGCGGAGTCCTACCAGATCAACCCCACCTGCGGAGACGAGGTGACGCTGCGGGTGGCGCTGGACGGCGACCGGGTGACCGACGTGTCCTACGACGCGATCGGTTGCTCGATCAGCCAGGCGGCGACGTCGGTGCTCACCGACCTGGTCATCGGTCGCACGGTGGACGAGTCGAAATCTACGATGGACGCCTTCGTGAAGATGGTGCAGAGCCGCGGTCAGGTCGAGCCTGATGAGGACGTGCTGCAAGATGCGGTCGCCTTCGCCGGCGTATCGCGGTACCCGGCTCGGGTGAAATGCGCGCTGCTGGCCTGGATGGCTTTCAAGGACGCCGTCGGCCGGGCCGACACCGCAGCGCAAGGCAATGGTGCCCAACCAGCGGAGGCACGATGAGCGCGAACGAAGAGACCGACGTAGTACGCGGGGCGGCGGGGATGCCTGAGAGTCCGGCGGCCGGAGCGGATGGCGAGCTGGCCGCCGTCGAGGACGTCGAGGAAGCCATGCGCGATGTCGTTGACCCGGAGTTGGGCATCAACGTGGTCGACCTGGGCTTGGTCTATGACATCCGGGTCGACGAGGGCAACCTCGCCACCATCGACATGACGCTGACGTCGGCGGCCTGCCCGCTCACCGATGTCATCGAAGACCAAACCCGCGCGGCTCTGGTCGGCGGCCCCGATGGAGGGCTGGTCAACGACGTGCGGATCAACTGGGTATGGATGCCCCCGTGGGGTCCGGACAAGATCACCGAGGACGGTCGGGAACAACTCCGCGCCCTAGGCTTCACAGTCTGACCCTCCCAAACAGCAGTCTGGATGCAGACTGCTGTTTGGGAGCGCCCTCAAACAGCAGTCTGCATCCAGAACGCGCGAAAATCGAACCGTGCAGGCCTGCCGTTCGAATGTTACTGGTACGCGCACAGTTGCGATCGATGTAGTGAAGATCGACACGCGAAGATGGAAGGCAGCGATGTATCAATTCCAATGCGGTCACCAAGAGTGCTTCAGCCAGTACACCGCGTCCAGCAAAGATGCCCTCATGCAGCAGGTGGCAGACCACCTCAAGGAGGCGCACAACGTCGACAAGGCGACCGAGACGTTGATGAGCTACCTCGAAGCGACGTGCGTCACGACCCGGTGACCTAGGCCGTCAGGATGGCGAGGATCTGCTGTCCGTATTTGGCTAGTTTGTTTTCACCGATACCGCTCACCGTGCCGAGTTCAGCCAGGTTTGCGGGTGACTCGGCTGCGATCTGGCGCAGAGTGGCGTCATGGAAGATCACGTAGGCGGGCACACCCTGCTCCTTCGCAGCGGTGGCACGCCAAGCCCGAAGTTGCTCGAAGACCGAAAACGCTTCCTCTGGTAGGTCCACCGGCGCGGTGCGGCGGGTTCTGGCAGGTTTCTCCGTTCGCGGCGCCGGGCGTGCGGTCTCACGACGCAGTAGGACCCGCCGCTGGCCGCTCAGCACCTCGCTGCTGGAGTCGGTGAGCACCAAGGTGCCGTAGTCGCCCTGGACTGCGAGCAGGCCGTGCGCCAGTAGTTGGCGTACCACGCCACGCCACTCGCTGTCGCGCAGCTCGGTGCCGATGCCGAAGACTTTTAACGACGTGTGGGCGAACTGGATGACCTTCGGTGTCTCCTTACCGAGCAGAATGTCGATCACCTGGCCCGCGCCGAAGCGCTGGCGGCGCTCCCGGTCGAGCCGGAACACCGTGGACAGCAGTTTCTGCGCCGCGATCGTGCCGTCCCAGGCCTCCGGCGGCGACAGGCAGGTATCGCAGTTGCCGCACGCGTCGGTCTGCTGGCCGAAGTAGGCCAGCAGCTGCGTGCGACGGCACTCGACTGTCTCGCAAAGCGCCAGCATGGCGTCGAGATGGGTGGTGAGACGGCGGCGGTGGGCGTCATCGCCTTCGGAGCTGTCGATCAGCTTGCGTTGCTGCACAACGTCGCCCAGACCGTAAGCCAACCAGGCCGTGGAAGGTAGACCGTCTCGGCCCGCCCGGCCGGTCTCTTGGTAATAACCCTCCACCGACTTGGGTAAGTCGAGGTGCGCGACGAAGCGCACGTCGGGCTTGTCGATGCCCATTCCGAACGCAATGGTGGCCACCATCACCAGGCCGTCCTCGCGTAGGAAGCGTCCTTGGTTCGCCGCGCGGGTGCGTGCGTCGAGCCCCGCGTGATACGGCAAGGCTTCGATCCCGTTGTCGATCAGAAACTGCACCGTCTTATCCACCGATGCCCGCGACAAGCAATACACGATGCCGGCGTCGCCGGAGTGCTCGGCGCGCAGCAGTTCCAGTAGTTGCCGCTTGGGTTCGGTCTTGGCAGCGATGCGGTACTGAATATTCGGGCGGTCGAAGCTCGCCACGAAATGCCGGGCGCCGATGAGATTGAGCCGGGCTGCGATCTCAGCGTGCGTGGCCTTGGTCGCTGTCGCGGTCAGGGCAATGCGGGGCACCGTGGGCCACCGTCCGTGCAGGGCAGACAAGGCCAGGTAGTCAGGGCGGAAGTCGTGTCCCCATTGGGACACGCAGTGCGCCTCGTCAATGGCGAACAATGAAATCGTGCCACGGTCCAGCAGGTTGCCGGTCGACTCGACGCGCAGGCGTTCCGGGGCCAGGTAAAGCAGGTCCAGTTGCCCCGCCAAGAAGGCCGACTCGACCTGGTGCCGTTGGGAGGGGTCCTGGGTGGAGTTGAGGAACTCGGCTCGGACCCCGAGGGCGCGCAGTGCATCGACCTGGTCCTGCATCAGTGCGATCAACGGCGAGATGACGACGCCGACGCCAGGGCGCACCAGCGCGGGAATCTGGTAGCACAGCGACTTGCCGCCACCGGTCGGCATGAGCACCAGCGCATCGCCGCCGCCCGTGACGTGGTCGATGATCTCCTGCTGGGCACCCCGAAACGAGTCGTAGCCGAAGACCCGGCGCAGCAGCTGCAGCGCATCGCTCAGATCGGGGCCTGTTGCGGGGGCCGGCATCTGGGCGATCCTAGGACGCTGGGGCAGGAGATCGGTGATGCCACCGCCGCGGCCCGCTCCCGACGCGGCCCTGAGCACCGGTCGCGACTATTTGCGATTGGCGGTAGCCGGCAGGTGGCCTCGCGCTCCGACCACGCAGTGCGCTACCTGGTTGCGCACAGTGACGACTCGCCTGCAGAATCGTTACGCGTTTTCACCGGGTCAGCAGAGTCGGCGCGCGCTGGCGGCCTCTAACGTGCACCGGGTGACTCTTGCGCCGGAGCTGAGCCCTGCACCGTTGGTTTGCCCGGGGGTCGCCGCCGTGTGCTTTGACGTGGACGCGACGCTGGTCGATTACGAGGGGTCGACTCGCGCGGGGCTGCGTGAGCTGCTCGGCACCGATGACGCCTGGGTCGAGTGGTGCACGCTCACCGACCAGCACTACGAGGGTTACCTGGCCGGGCGGATCGGCTTCGAGCCGATGCTGTGCCAGCGCACCAAGGACTTCTTCGCACGCCGGGGTGAATTCCTATGCGATGGCGAGGTTCTCCGGCGCGAGGAGCGCCGGAGGGCCGCCGTCAGGAGGTCCTGGCGGCTGTTCGACGATGCGCTGCCGTGCCTGCGGGCGTTGCGCAACCTCGGCCTGCGGCTGGCCGCGATCACCAACGCGGCTGGAGACCACCAGCGTGCGAAGCTCGATGCGCTGGGGCTGAAATTCGCGTTCGACGTGGTGCTGATCTCCGGAGAAGTCGGGGTAGCCAAGCCGCACCGAGCGATCTTCCGTAGGGCCTGCCGTGCTCTCGGGGTACATCCTGGCCAGGCCGTGCACGTCGGCGACCGGCTCGACATCGACGCCGTGGGCGCGCGAGACGCCGGACTGCACGGCGTGTGGTTGGACCGCTCAGGCTGCGGAATGCTCCCGCCGGGGGCCGGTGTCTCGGTGATCGGGAAGTTAGCCGATCTCCCGGCGCTGGTCACCAGACGCATGAGGTGAGCCGCAGGCAGCCCGCAACCGGACAGCCCGGTGGAAGCCGGCACGGGCGGTCGACTACCATCCTTGGCCGGTGCTGGTTCGGGCCTACGGGAAGGCCCGGATACGGACATCCGGTGGGGTATGGTGTAATTGGCAGCACGACTGATTCTGGTTCAGTTAGTCTAGGTTCGAGTCCTGGTACCCCAGCGAATGCAATTTTTGCGTTCTTGCGGCCCCGTCGTCTAGCGGCCTAGGACGCCGCCCTCTCAAGGCGGTAGCGCGGGTTCAAATCCCGTCGGGGCTACACCTTCGGTAACAGCTAAGATCGGTCCCTGGCCTGCGGATTCTAGGCCAGGGACCGATCATGTAGCGCCCGACTGCGTCCGGCGGAGTCCGGCTATACCCGGGTGGCTGTGCCGAATACGTGCCGAAGCTCAAGCGCTGACGGTGCCGTGGCCTAGCGCGTCTTGAACCCGAGCACGCGCCACTTCTTCGTGACCGTCTAGGCATTTGGCGTAGACCTTAAGGAGCACTTCGACTGAGTGTCCTGCCCATTCGGCAACCTGGGTGGCTGGTACGCCGCCGTTGAGCCACGTCGATACGCAGGCGTGGCGTAGGTCCTATGGCGTGCGCGCCAACGGTGACGCGTAGACCTCGTCGGTGAAGGTCGCCTCACGAGCGGCTCGCCAAACACGCATGTAGGCGAGGTGTGGCAGTTCCGCCACCCGCTCACCGGGGAACAGCCGACCGTCGCTAGCGGTACCGAACTTCGCTAGGTGATCGTGCAGCATCCTGGTTAACTCTGGCGGGCAGGGCACCGCGCGACTTTCTCCCTGTCCCCGGTTCTTGAGCTGAGCCGTACCAGCCTCGTTTTGCCTGGTCAGGGTGGTACGGCTGGGTTCAGTGGTACGGCTTGAGCCGTACCGCTCTGGTGAGCCGTACCGGGTTGAGCTGGGGTGTTGAGGCTGGTACGGCTGGTACGGCTGCCCCTGCGGGCTGTCGGGCATGGGAGGGCAGTAGCGGAGCCAGGCGTCGGTGAACTCGGCGCGCTGGTAGCCCTTGGCCTGTCCCAGGCCGGGGAACCGGATGGTGGTGCTGCGGATGCCGTAGTCGCGCAGCAGCACGCCGAGTTTCATGGCGCTTAGCCCAGCGGGACCGTAGTCCGCCCAGGGTGCCTCGCGTTCGCTGGTGAGCCGCTCCAGCAACACGGTGGTGGGGATGGCGTCGAGGTCACCGAAGGCCGCCCGGCAGTCGATGAGCAGCCGGATCCGGGTGGAGACCTCCCCGGTGTCGGTGGCCTCGGCGGTCAGGTCCAGTACGGCGGCTCGGCTGCGGTCGGGCCAGTGCGCCCCGGCATGGTCCGCGACGGTGACGAGGGGTTCCCAGGTGTCGGCGGCGCGGTCTTCCACGGGCATGCCCGGCTCGGCGCGCTCCAGTGCGGCCAGGTCGGCGCGCAGCCAGCGGGTGAGCTGTTCGGCGAGTTGGCGCAGCGGGGGCCGGTCGCGGCGGTGCCGGTACGGGGCCACCGTCTCGGTGGGGGCGCGGCGGCGCATCCGGATCACCACCGCGCGGTCTTCGATGGTGTCGGGCATGGCCCCGATCCCGGCCAGCGCTGCCATGGCGAAGGTGGGGATGGCCTGGACCCGGTTGGCGGCGGCGTCGTAGCGCATGGCGGGTCGGTTGCGCTGGTGCCCGGCGTTGAGCAGCCCCCGCAGATCCTCGTTGCCGTCGGCTTTGGGCCCGAAGATGGTGTCCGTGTCATCCACCAGCAGGGTTGGCGGATCGGCGCTGACCGAGCGGTACACCGCCGCTGGGGAGGAGTTGACCGTGATGAACGGCTCCCGGCATAGCGCTTCGACGATGTCGAGCAGCCGGGATTTGCCGCAGCGCTTCTCCGGTCCCCGGATCACCAGCTGCGGGGCGTGGGCCAGGCGGGTTGGGCGTGGGTTGCCGCGATCCACAACGTGACCGCGTCAGCGGCCTGCGCCGTGGGCATCGCCACATAGCGGGTCAGCGCCGCGTGCACCGCGTCGAGCAGCGCCGCGCCCTCAGCCGGGTTCCGGTCGGGGGTCACGGGCCGGGCGTTGCTGGCTGTCATGCCGCCCCCTGCTGGCTGGTACGGGTGGGGGTGATCCGGCGCGGGTTGCGCGCCCCGACAGCGAGTCCGGCGGAGATGATTCGGGTGATCTCGCGGGGTGTGCAGTCGCAGTCGGCGCTGATCAGCGCTTCAGCAGCGGTGGTGAGCTGGGTGCGGGCGGTGTCTTCGGCGAGCAGCCCGGCACCGACGAGCTGCCCCAGCGCGTAGGCGGCGCGACACAGGGCCGCGTTGTGCTGGCCTGGTGGCGCGCTGCGCACCCGCTCGGCTTCGCCGCGCAACGCCCGGCGAAGGTGTAGCCGCTGGTGCTGGCAGCGGCGGCCACAGGCGCCGCTGAGTGGGCCGGTGGCGGGCCGGGGGTCAGGGCCTGGTGTAACCAGCCGGGCAGCTCGGCGACCTCACGGTCGGTGATCAGCTCGTAAGTGCCGGACGGGACTCGGCTGCCGGGCGCGACGACGTACCCGCCACCCGCCCTGGTGTCGATCTTCCAGCCGAGCACGCCTTGGGTGTTGCGCAGCGTCGCCCCGGCCGGGGCGCGGTAGTAGAGGTGCCAGCCGTGCGAGGGCGTGCGGACTGCGAAGGCCGGCGTGATCCGGGTGTTGTGTCTATGGGTGAGTTCCCGCAGCATGGCGGCACCCGAGCTGATGCCGAGCTTGGCCCACTGGGCGGGCACGGGTTCGCCGGGCCTGGCCGTGTCCAGGTCGAGCACGACCAGCCCAGACGGGCCGGTGGCGATCCCCACGTTAAAAGGGATCTCCCGCCACCAGTGGCAGATCTGATCAGGGTCGGTGCTGGCCCGAGTCTCCCACCGGTCGACGACCGGGGGCTTCTTGGCGCCGGGAGTGAGGGGGAACACATGCCAGCCCCGGCTCGCGAAGGACAGGGCGCGGGAGCGCAGAGTGGTACGGAGGGTATCCACGGTGAGTGATCTCCAGGTGCTAGGAATGGATGAGGCGGGTGTCTCCCTGGGCGGTGGCGTGCGCAGACGGCACCGCCCACGGAGGCCAATCCGGCTAGACGGCCGGTTTGGTATCCGGGTCGGGTTGACGTGGGCCGGGGATGGTGTCGAGCCAGCCGAGGGCAATGGCGGCTAGTTCGGCGAGGCCGTCACGTGGCGTTTGCTCCGCGACGAACGCTTTGGTTACCGCGGTCAGAGCTCCGCTGAGGGCCCTGAGCCGCTGGTCGTCGTGAACGAAGCGGTCGGCCATGGAGCGCCGGGTGTCTCCGACCGCGCTTAGCGTCGTGTGGCTTGCGGCGTTGTGGTGCTGGCCAACGGTGAGCAGCTCGACCAGGGCGACGCGGATGGTTTCCCTGGTCAGAGCCTCAGTCGACGTGGTCATGGCGGGGTGAGTCCTTCCTTCCGGATGTGACGAATGCCGCGCTCGGGTCGTCGGTCATGGCGTTCGACTCCTTCTGTTGTGACTCTCTGTAACCGCATGTGGCCGTGCGGGATCAGGGCCCGGTTCAGGGAGGGAGGCAGTCAGCGGACGTGTCTACCCTCGATTTCCCGGGTTTTGGCGGGTTGTCAGGAAGCCGGGACGGGAGTCTCCTGGCTGGTGCATGGGCTGCTCAGGGGCAGGGAGGCAGGGTCAGGGAGGCGGTAGGGAGAACTCCCTGCCATCCCTGTGGCCTCCCTGGCTAACTCCCTGTTCGTCGTCACCCTCGTTGTGCGTGTTGTTGCTACGCTGCGTTAGTGCGGTGGTGATGTCGTCGGCGCGGATGACCATGACTCCATCGGACTTGACGGGCTCAACGCCGTGGCCGGCGAGAGCGGCTTTGAGGTCGGTGAACGTCCAGCCCTCGTACTCGCCGGGGTTGAGTTCGGCTAACCCGGTGAGCACGACGCGGGTGAGCATCCGCCGCTGCCCGTCGAGCACGGTGGCGATATCGGCGAGGTGGTCCACCGGCTCAGGCTCGGTGGTGTCCTCGTCAGCAGCGGCTCCGGTGCGGCGTAGTTCGGTGATCTCCGCCATGGCCCGCTTGATGACCGGGGTCACTTGGTCGATGCCGTCCTCTAGCGGCACGTAGAAGGTGTTGACCAGCTCGAAGGTGGCGTCGGTGACGCCGACGGCCACGCAGGTCCCGCGATCGGTCTTCATCCGCAGATCCGTCGCCCGAATCCCGGCCCGGTACTTGCCCGCGCCGAGCAGCCCGTCGTTGGCCACGTGGTCGGCGACCGAGAACGCCAGCCCGCAGGAGATGTTGCGGGTGACCTCTTTGGGCAGGGAGTCCGTGGTCGGCGATTGGGTGTCCAGGATCAGAGTGATGCCATATTTCCGGCCGCGTTTGATCAGCCGCATGGCCCACTCAGCGGCCTGCTTGCCGTATTTGGGATGGCCGAACAGTTCGTGACACTCGCTGATGAGGCAGCCCAGCCAGTGCAAGCCCACCCCGGGCTTGTTGGCCAGCTTGCGGGAGGTCTTGGGCGGGGAGCCGGGCTGGTGCTCCAAGACCTTGCCACGGCGTTCCATCTCGGTGAGCAGGTCGGCCAGGGCCTGCATGGCGGACTCGGCGACCTGGTCGTCCATACCCATCGCGTAGCGCGACAGCCGGGGTTCGAAGGGCGCGAAGTCCGGGGACTGGCCCATGACGAATACCCACAACTCCGCTGTGGGGTCCAGCGCCGCACCGAGCAGCAAGGTGCGCGCGGCGGCGGATTTGCCCTGTCCGGGACGGCCGCCGATGAGGTAGTTGGCCTCGAACAGCGGAGCGTAGATCACCGCACCGCGCTGCGACTTGCCCAGCGGCACCCCCTCGAACACGTCGACCACTCCCTCGTGCAGCAGTGGCCACGGGCCGCCCCGGCACCAAGCTTGTCCTTATCCGCGACCCACAGATCGAGGATGCCGTCCTCGTCGCCCTTGGTGGGCCAGGTTTCCAGGCTGGCTCGGCCCAAGTTGGCGGCCAGGGTGGGGCGTTTGGCGGCGACCATCTCGGCGGTGACGCCCATTGGCAATCGGATCTGTGCGAAGGTGCCGTCACCGTCGACCCGGGCGGGCACGGTGTAGGCCAGCTCGCCACCGTTTTTGAAGAACCGGTCCAAGGGCGATACCCAGATGCGCCAGGGCTTGGGAGATCATCCGCTCGTCGATCCAGCAGTCGGCGTCCTCACGGGAGGGTCGGACCAGCCACGACGCGCCGGGAGTACGGTCGCGGCCCTCCCAGATCGCGGCGACCAGCCAGCCAATTGGCACCACCTTGAGCGCCCACAGGCCCACTGTGCCGAGCACACCCAGCAGGTTTTCAAGGCGGCGCGCGCAGCGCGCCGCAGCGCCGAGCCCGCCTGCCGCTCCGCTCGCAGCGGCCCGGCCCCTCACGCTGTCGCCGCATGATCAGAGGCGGCCCATCGCGAGATGATCACAGACAGTTGTGCAGGTCGGGCTGTGGCATACGGGCGGGAGTAAGTTCGGCAGAGCCGGTCCGACGCCGCAGTTGCGGTGCCGATGTGGCATGCTAAATGATCACGTGCAGACGCGCATGCTTAATGTCGATACGGCTCGTCATTTCCCATGCGGATGTCCCGCCACTCCCGGTGAAGACCATCTGTGGACAACTTATGCTTTCGTGATCGAAGGTCGGCGCCACGAGCGTGACGATGTAGCTGACTTCGCTGCGCAGGCCAGACATGATGGCCGGTGGCAAGCCGACGCGCACCGCAGGCGCCCGAGGGCGCCGAGGAGCGGAAGCGGCGCGGCGGTATTCTTCCCTGCCTCCGTCGGCCCGTACGCTGGGCGACATCCGCAGCCGGGTTGTGCTGTTAGTGATTCTGTTTAGGTGAGGGTGTCGGCTGGTATTAGAAACCAGTGTTGGTGCACGCAGGTGACCCGCACATGCGTGATGGGGCCTTCCGTGCTCTCCAGGCAGCCAGCCCATTGCGCAGTAGCGATCATCGAGCAGTCCGGGCAACTTGCGAACTCCAGGTACGGAGTGGTGACATCCGCGGTGTTGTGAAGATCCTTATTACCGGGCGGCGCTGGAATCTGCAGGTCATAGAATCCCCTTCTGCGGTGCACAAGCTTTCGCGTGCGGCTTGACGAGTGATGCAGTCTTCTGGCCAAACCAGCACTCGCCGACCACGTAGGAAGACCAGCGGGGATCCCAACACCGGCAGGACAGACACCCCTCATGAGGGCACGGGTGAGAACTTCCACGACGAAGAACTCACACCGCGCCCACGCGCTCGCCAACAGATCATCGGAGATTAGCCGCCCCGTCCTCGTGGTGGGGCGGGTCTTGTGAACGTGAAGCACTTATCAGGTGGTATCGATTCGATATCGGTGTCATACATCGAGGTAACCCACACCGGCAGAAACCGCCCTGGGAACACTATCCTGCGGAACCTCCTGTGGCGGGACTAGTTTGGTGGTGGCACCCTCAGCGGCGTCGACCAGCAGCGGCAGCGCTCCTGCGACCACGCCACCGGTTTGGTTGATGCGCCCGACACCAGGCAGGACCACTTCGGCCTGCCCGATGATTGTTTTCACGTTCCCGAGGCAATCGTCAAGATTGTCGGCGATACAGTTGAGCAGCACACCGATCACGGAGAGGTAGACCGCTAGAACAGCGATCAATGACGCGGTGACGACGACTGTTAAAAGGATAAGAGTCATCGCTGCTGATTCTTTTCCTATCGTAATCCGGGAACCCGGCGGTCGATGACTACACGAGGTAGGGTTTGAGGAGGATCCCTAGTTGGAGGGTCAGCATGCGCATCCAGGCCTGGCCAACTTCGGCGAGGGTACCGGGGTCGGGCATCCTGCCGAAGACGTAGTCACCCTTGGGATCCAGGGCGATGGTGTTCAGCGCGGTCATCACTCGCATTTCGACCCATCCCATCAGCGCGATGGTCAGATCCGCTGGGATGACCACATCGGGGTGCTCGCCGCCGCCCTTGACGTGGGCGTCGGCGACTTGGGACATGTAGGAGTGGAAGTCGGCGTCCTTGGGTGTGGTGGTCGTTCTGTTCCACCATCCCTTGAGTGTCATTTTGCGCTGCGCGAGATGCGAGATGTCTTGGAAGTATCCAGCCGATTCTGGGCGGGAGAGCAGGTAGTCGTACGCGAGCGCGATCACCCCACCGGCGGCTGGTCCCAGCAGTGGTCCGGTCTTGCCCAGGATGGCGGTCTCCTTACCCCCGAAACCAGCAAATTCGGCGTAGGGATGGAACGCGGCTGCGTCGTGCCGACCCAGCGGCCTATCGGGGTTGGTCAGGCAGGGCTCCAGCATGATGCCCAGCTGCAGCATGAACTGGTTCATCCAGGCCGCCCCCGCAGCCGAGGCGGTGAACGTATCGAAGGTCTCACCCAGCGCCGACAGGACCTGTCCCTGCATCCACGCGGTCAGCGCCAAGACCAGCTGGGGTGGCATCGCCACCTGCACACCCGGGAAGGTGACCTCCCGGCCAGAGAGATGACTGATCCCTCGCAGCAACTCGGCCAGATCACCATCAAAAGGCCCAGCGATCGTCCGGTCCAGCCACTCGCGGATGATCCTCTCGTTGACGAGCCCCTGATAGGATCCTGTCGTCAGGGAGGTGAACTCCGGGCGTGTCATGAGGTACCCGCAGATCTGCCCCGCGATCCGTTCAGACAGTGCTGGGATGGCTTTTCCAGTTTCTTGAACAGCCACAGCCTCATATTCCCGGAACCCGGCGAATTCGGCGAGTGGAGCGAATTCGGGTGAGACCAGCTGATCGGGCGGTTCCACCCCGTACACATCGTCAATCCTGCCGCTTACCGTCATGGTCCTGTCCCCTTGTCAGATTCTCCCCGTGTCGCCGGCCTCGTCACGCCGACATCAGTTCGGCGCACAAAAAAGGGCGCCAGAAAATGAGGGAGCGGTCGAAAATTAGGGAGCGGTCGAAGAATCACACTCCTCTCCACGTAGGAAGTGTAAGATGCTGATCATTGCGGTGTAGTTGCATTCACGTGACAAACCGCAAGGGGGAGTTAACTCTCGTTACTAGCTCATGACGCCCGGTAACATCCAGCGCCGCAAATACCCCCAAAGAGCCTCACTCACAGATGGCCCCAGGGCGAGCCCAAAGTGTGAGAGTCAACAGCTGCGCGAGTATCACGACAGTATCGGTGCGGCAGGGGTCGGCTGGGGGTGTGTAGCATCTGTCAACGGCAAGTGAATCTTGGTTTTCACGCGCCGTCGACAGCATCCAGGCGAAACTAGCGTGCAAGATCTTGTCAATCTCAACCACCCGTGCCCTCGCCGGGCGGGCAGGTCTCGGGGATGGCCAGGCCACCAGAACAAGTGCCGCGATGGTCAGGTGGGCACGGTGTGGCGTCCCCTCGACCTCCCTCAGGGGCTACCACACGCCAGCCCCGGGGCAGAGCCGATTCTGGAGTCGCCACCTGCAAGCCGAGATCTTCGGCCAGCGGGGTCACGATCGATTCGGAAGCGCCGATAGGTGTTCCGCTGTACCTGTTCTTGATGTCGGCGATGAGCTGGTGGTAACGAGCCAATCCGTGCCTCTCATAGTTCTGTTTCTGCTGATCGAAATAGGCGGAGTCGGCTGGATCAATCCGCTTGTAGTCAGCCGAGATCTGTTGGATCACGCGGTGCACGTTGTCCGGCGAGTACCAGCGATGCGGATTGCCGCCCTCCGTGACCCCGACCAGCTGACCCACGTTCAACACCGACCGCGCCGGCCGCCGGATTCGCGGCGACCAGCTTGGCCACCCACGGGTCGTAGCCGGCGCCGTTTTCGACTACGTACTGGGCGCTTGCCACGGTCCGCGCGTCGGCTGCGGTGGGTTCATAGTCGTGGGGGTCGGCGTCCGGATTGGTGATGATGCTGCGCACAGTGACGTGGTCACCCAGCTGCGCCGCGATACTGCCCCAGAAATTCTCCGCTGCCACTGCAACGATCTTTACCTTGCCGGTCGCACCATTCAGAGGGGTTGGAGTGTTACCGGCGGGCGGCACAGTGGCGCAGGCAGCCAACGGGCCAGCGAGCACGGCAACCATGGCTTCTAATGCACAAGTGGGTGATAACTGTCGGCGCATCGTTCCCATGGCGCTCACCTACGGTCTCCCGGCCTGAACGTTGTGTAACCCACATGGGAGAAGCTGACGTATCGAGCTTAAACGAAATCGATAATCATTCCAAGTAGCTGCGGGACCGGATGACCTCGGCGCCGAGGCGGGCGATGTTGTCCAGGGTGCGGGCGCGGTCACCGGTTCCTTCCACGAGGAGGAGGAAGTGGCGGATGCCGGTGCGTCGGGCGGTTTCGGCCAGTATGTTGCGGCAGTGTTCGGCGGTGCCGACGGGATGGAGGCGACACAGCAGTTCGGTGTATTCGTAGGGATCCCGGGGGTGGTGTGGTGTGCCATCGGCGCGGCGGTAACCGGCGAGGCCGGGGCCAAGCCAGCGGGGCAGGCAGCTGCGGATGGTGGCCAGTGCTTCGTGCTGGGTGTCGGCCACGTAGGCCAGGCTGGCTGCCAGGTGGCGGCCGGGGCCTGGGGCGAAGTGCTGGTAGTGGGTGATGAGCGCGGCTTTTTCGCTGTCGTTGGCATGCATGCCCAGCAGCATCGGCAGACCGCGCTGTGCGGCCAGCTTCGCGGTGGGCGCTGTGGTGACGGCCACGACCACCTCGGGACGCGGTCGTGTGTACGGCCAGGGCATGATGTCGATTTCGGGGAACCGAAACCGGGGCCCCGTGGCGACCAGGCGTGGGTTGGTCAGTGCGGCCAGTAGCAGGTCTAAGGCCTCAGCAAAACCATGCTGGTAAGAATCGAGCCTGGTGCCGAATACCTTTAGGTCGATCCAGGGTCCGCCACGGCCCACGCCGAGGCGGAACCGGCCGCCGGAAAGCTGGTCGAGCAGCGCGGTTTGCTCGGCGACCGCGATGGGGTGCTGGGTGGACAGCACACTGACCGCGGTACCCACGGTGATCCGGTGGGTGGCGCCGAGTAGGTAACTGGCAAGGGTGATTGCTGATGGGCAGATGCCGTAGGA
>DASUVX010000195.1:0-41651 GCA_036378735.1 Pseudonocardiaceae bacterium
GTGGAGGCCCTCGCGGCAGCCGTGCCGGGCTGGCTGCCCGCGGTGATTGACCTCGGCGACTGGGCGCAGCGTTATGGCGCCCGGGTCGATTCCTGGCGGCTGCCCACCTCGCAGACCAAACGCAAGCAGCTGACCGATACCTACGGCACCGACGCGGTCATGCTGCTGCGCGCGGTCTATGGCCCCGAGGCTCCGAACTGGCTCGCGGAGCTGCCCGCGGTGGAGGTCCTGCGGCGGGTGCTGGTGCAGAACTATCACCTCCGCACCGAGTCCCACGGGCGGGAGGTGATCACACGGCGGGAGGCGGACACAGACGGTCTCCCGCCGGGCAGACTGCGGATCAGCTCCCCGTATGACACCGACACCCGCTGGGCCGCCAAGGGCGAAGACCTGGTCTGGAACGGCTACAAGGTCCACCTCAGCGAAACCTGCCACACCCCGGACACCGACACCGCGCACACCTGCGACGAGGCTGAAGCTGGGCAGCCAGCTGCCCCGGCCAGGCCCGCGCTCAATGAATTGCCCAATCTGATCACGAACGTGGCAACCACCGACGCGACGGTCCCCGACGTGGCCATGACCGACCCGATCCACCAGATGCTGCAGCGCCGAGGTCTGCTGCCCCGGCAGCACTACCTGGACTCCGGCTACCCCTCCGCCGCGCTGATGACCAGATCACGCACCGAGTTCGGCATTGAGCTGATCACACCCCTGCTCGGCGACCAGTCGCCGCAAGCCAGAACCGGCGCCGGGTTCGACCGCGCCAGCTTCACCATCGACTTCGACCGCCAGCAAGCCACCTGCCCGCAAGGACATACCAGCTCCTTGTGGAACCCGGTCACCCAACGCGGCACCGCCACCATCGTGATCAGCTTCTCGGCAACCGCCTGCGGACCCTGCCCGGTGCGCGAGCAATGCACCACCTCCCGCAAACGGCGCCGCCAGCTCACCGTGCACCCCCCTGACGTGCACACCGCCCAACTCCAGGCCCGCGCGCTCCAAGACACCACACCCTGGCAGGCCATCTACGCCCTCCGCGCCGGCGTCGAAGGCACCATCCACCAAGCCGTCACGGTCTGCGACATCCGCCACGCCCGCTACCGTGGCCTGCGCAAAGTCCACCTCCAACAAGTCTTCTCCGCAGTCGCCCTCAACCTGATCCGCCTCAACGCCTACTGGAACGCCCACCCCATGGACCGAACCCGCACCAGCCACCTGAGCCGGCTCGAACTCGCCCTCGCAGCATGATCAGGAATTAGCCAGCAGGATCTTTGGGGCCCCCAAAACCCCGATATGTCTCCATGTCGGGGTTTCCGTGTCGGGGTTTCCGTGATCAGCTGCGGAGCAGGCGGAGCAGGGCGCGCTCGAGGGGCGCTCGGATGTCCTCGTCGACCAGGTCGTAGGCGCCGGCGCGGCGCACCGCAGCGAGGATCGTCCTGCCCTCGGCGTAGTGCTGGAGCACTCGTGGATCCACATAGGACGCCCGTGCCACCGCGCGAGTGTTGCCCAGATGCTCGGCCACCTCGTCCAGCGCGGCGTTGGTCGCGCGAGCGAGGCCACGCTTCGAGGTAGGTATACCGCCGGCCGCGCCCTGCGCGAGCGCCACCGCGGCCAGCAGCGTCGCGTTCCAGGTGCGCAGGTCCTTGGCGCTGAACTCATCACCGGCCAGCTCCTTGAGCCGGGCATTGATGTCCTCGGCGCACACGTCGTGCCAGCCTCGTCCGTTGCGGTAGGCCAGCAGATCCTCCCCGCCGCCGTCCCGGCGGAGCAGCGCGCGCACCACCGCGTGCAGCGCCGGGTCCCGCAACGTCATCGCCTGCTCAACCCCACCCTTAGCCTGGTAACGCAGCTCGATGGCGCCGCGGCGAAGCCGCACATGCTCGCGGCGCAGCGTGGCCAGACCGAAGGTGCCCGCGTCCTCGCCGGGCTCGGGCGCGTATTCATCCCCGCCGACCCGGAATGCGCCGACATCCAGCATTCGCAGCGCCGCGCCCAGCACCCGCTCACAGCCCAGGCCCCGGCCGTCGAGATCTTCCCGGATCTGCTCCCGCACCGCAGGCAGCCGCCGGCCCAGCCGCAGCACCCGGTCGTGCTTGGCCGCGTCCCGGCGCCGCCGCCACTCGTCGTGGTACAGGTACTGGCGCCGCCCGGCGTCATCGGTGCCGACCGCCTGGATATGACCGCCGGGCTGCGCGCAGATCCACACGTCGCGCCAGGCCGGAGGCACCGTCAGGGCCCGGATCCGGGCCACCGTATCCGGATCGGTGATCTGCGCACCGTCCTCGTCGTGGTAACTGAAGCCTCGACCACGGCGCCGGCGGGAGTACCCCGGACCATGGGGTTCGACCCGTTGTAGCCGCACCGCACCCTCCTCGCCGCCACGCACCGACACCGCGGGAGTACCCACTCGCCGCATAAAGTCGACCGGCTTGGGGAAGATCTCTGCCGTGACTGACACCGAAGTGGCGGGTAGCCAGGCCGAATCGCCGACGCAGATTCCGGCCCGCGGGTGGCGGCAAGTGCTGGGTCGCGCGCTGCGCGAAAGCCAGAAAGACAACATCCCACTGCTGGCCGCCGGGGTGGCGTTCTACGGGTTCCTCGCGGTGTTTCCGGCCCTGATCGCGCTGGTGACGCTGGTGGGGCTGGTGGCCGATCCCCGGACGATCACCCAGCAGGTGGCGGGCTTCACAGCGGGGATGCCGCAAGCCACCCAGCAGCTGATCTCCGAACAGCTGACCGCGATTACCACCAGCAGCGGTGGGGCGCTGACGGTCGGGCTGGTGGTCTCGCTGCTGGGTGCGCTGTGGAGTGCGTCGGGTGGGGTATCGAGCCTCATGACGGCGACGAACGTGGCCTACGAGGAGCAGGAGACCCGGGGGTTTTTGAAGCTGCGCGGGGTCGCGCTGCTGCTGACCGTGGGCACGGTGGTGTTCCTGATCATCACGCTGGCGCTGATCGCGGTGGCACCGGTGGTGTTGAACGCGCTGCCGCTCGGGCCGCTGGGGACGGTAGTGGCCCAGGTGGTGCGGTGGGGCTTACTCGTTGCGCTGATCATCCTCGGGCTGGCGGTGCTCTACCGGGTGGCTCCGGACCGCAACCCGCCGAAGTTCCGCTGGGTCAGCGTGGGCAGCGTGGTGGCGGCGGTGCTGTGGTTGCTCGGCAGCGTGGGCCTGAGCCTCTACGTCAACTACTTCGGCAACTACAACAAGACCTACGGCGCGCTGGCCGGCGTGGTCGTCCTGATGCTGTGGTTTTTCCTCAGCAGCTACATCGTCCTACTCGGCGCGGAGATCAACTCCGAGGCGGAGTACCAGACCGACCGTGACAGCACTGTTGGCGAGCCCAAGCCCATGGGCCAGCGGGGAGCAGTGGTCGCCGACACGCCGCTCGGGCAGCGCAGTGACTGACAGCGCGCTGGTCGACAAGATTGCCGAGGTGCTCGACTCGGCTGGCCTGACGGTGGTGGTGGCGGAGTCGCTGACCGGCGGCATGCTGGCCAGCAAGCTGGCTGCGGCGCCGGGAGCGAGCAAGTGGTTCCGGGGTGCGGTGGTGGCGTATGTCAGCGACATCAAGCACCAGCTGCTGGGCGTACCTCCCGGACCGGTGGTCACCGCGCAAGCCGCCGACGCGATGGCCGCCGGGGTGCGCAGGCTGCTGGCAGCTGACGTGGCGATCGCGCTGACCGGCGCGGCCGGTCCGGACGGTCAAGACGGCCAGCCGCCCGGCACGGTGTTCTTCGGGCTATCCGACGGCGAGCAAAGCCAGGTCGAGCAACGCTGCTTCGACTACGACGATCCAACGCAGGTGTGTGCCGAAGCGGTCGGCGAGGCGTTAGCTCTGCTCTACGGCTTTCTGCGCACCGGCGCGGCCGCTCGTTGCGGCTAGCAGCACGACGATCGGCCGGTAAGGCTCCATGACCGGGGCCACCTCGTCAATCACCGCCTGCCGCACCGCGCGGCGCCGGGTGGCTGCCAGCCCGGCCAGCCAGCCGACGTACATGGCCTGGCCGAACCGGTAGTCGACCAGGTCAGCGGCCGCCCGCACGCCGACGTCCACCGCCTGTTCCACCACATCGTGCACCCACCAGCCGGCGGCTGCGGCGGCCCGTGCCATCGCGGGTGCGTTGCCCAGCAACGGGGTGACGTTGGCCTTCATCGCGAGATACCACTCCGGGAAGGCGAAGCCGTGCGCGTGGGCCGCCGCGTCCACCCGATCGCGCGCTGCGCTGCGGCTGGCAGTGGAGTACACGCTGGCCAGCAGCGCTCCGCCCGGCCGGGTGACGCGGGCCAGCTCGGTAAAGCCGGCCACCGGGTCGTCGACGTGGTTGAGCACGAAAGCAGCCAGCACGTCGTCGACCGCACTGTCGCGCAGCGGCAGCCGAGTGACGTCCCCGACCACCGCGGGCGGCCGGTTGGACCGTTCCCAGGCCAGCATGCCTTGACAGCGATCCACCGCGATCAGGCGAGCGCCGACTCGCGCCAGCTCGGCGCTGCCCAATCCGGTGCCGGCGCCGGCGTCGAGCACCAGCCGGCCGCGCAACGGGTGCGGCGCGCGACGCACCAGCTCGGCGGCCAGCGGCTGGTACACCAGGCACGCGCCGGTGGCCCAGCCGTGCGCCGCGCCCACGTACGGATCCATGCAAGGCAGCGAGGTCAGCGCCATCCCGGCGCGGCGGCGTCGAGCTGTCGGGCGGCGGTCAGCGCCCGCTGCTGCCACCAGTCCAGCTCCGCAGCGCCGGCTGGATCGCCGGCGCCCAGTGCCTTTTCCCACCCGAACGTGACGATCATCCCCAGCTGGCACAGCGCAAGCTGGTGGTCGAACCAGCTGCCGGTGTCCCATCCTCTACGGTCCAGCGCGGCCCGGAACTGGGCGATCACCTCGGTCTTCGCCACCGGCAGCCGGGCCCGGTTGAGCGCCAGGTACCACATCAGGTCCCAGCATGGCGGCCCGGAGCCGGGGTAGGCGCAGTCAACCAGGATGGTCCGGCCGTCCGGGTGCTCACCGAGATTGCCCATCTTCCAGTCGCCGTGCAGGAAGGTGACCGGGGTCTGGGCCAGCGCGGCAGTGAGCGGCTCGGGACGCTGCTGAACCGCGGTGACCAGCGCGGCCAGCTCGGGAGCCAGCTCACGCAGCCTGGCCCAACCCTGGTCGGCCAGCTGGATCACCAGGTCCGGCGCCGGACCGGCCAGTTCACCGGCGATAGTGTCCGGGGCGACGAACCGGATCCGCTCGGCCATCGTGGTCAGCCCGAGGTCGTCGTGCCAGCCGCGGAAGGTCACGCACAGCGCCGCCATATGGTCGACGAAACGGGCATGAGTTTCAGCGGTGATCGGGGCGTCGCCGGGCGGGATGAGCCGGTCCCCCACGTCGCGCATCAAGATGCCCAACTCCGCGTCCAGGCCCTCGCCGTCGCGGGCCATCGCCACCACGGTGTGATCGACGCCTGCCGGGAAGCGGTGCAGCAGCCCGGCTCGCCAGATCCGGAAGGTGCGCTGGTCCCGATCCCCCGTCACCCGCATGATCCAGTCGGTGCGGTAGCCGAGCACTTTGAGGAAATGCGGCTGGGAGTCGAGGACGACCCGCTCGAAGCGGGATCCCGATCGGGCGTCGGCCGGGTACACCCGTTCGCGAACGGTGGCACCGGCGGTCAGCGCAGCTATGGAGCAGCCAATCCGCGGTCGTAGCGCGGCGGACTGCGCCGTCCCAGTCATGGCCGTACCTCCAAGATCCGGTTGAACGGCGTTCCGGTGGCCCGCCGGAAGCTGCTGAACCCGGCGGCGCCGAAGAACTGGTCGACGTCGGTCGGTGCGTCGATCTGGGTGGTCATGGTCGGCTCCTGCGACGTGGCGGATGACAGTGACCACCGTGCCCGGGCCGGCTTGCAGGATCGTTGCAGTGCAACGGCAGGTCCGCTGCAGGCCACTGCCATCAGGTTTATCGGCATGACCAGCACAGACATCACCATCACCAGCACTGTCGTCGATCGCCTGCTCACCGCGATCCGCACCAGTGGCGTGGTCGCTTCGCTGTACCGCGACGACGCCCACCTCGACGCCACCGTGCCAAACTGGCGGTTCACCGTCGACGGGGCGGAGGCGATCGCCACCGAATACGCCCGCTGGTTCGCCCACCCCGGGCGGTTCAGCGAGCTACGCCGAAGCCCGACCGCCGACGGCGAGGTCGTCGAGTACACGTTGCGGTGGATCGAGAACGGGGTGCCGCACGCCGCGCACCACGTGCACGTTCTCACCGTGGACAGCGCCCGCGAGCAGATCACCACCGACCGGGTCTGGTGCGGTGGCCGCTGGGACGCCGCGCTGCTCGCGCAGATGGACTCCTGATCCCACCCCTGAACCCCACACCCCTGAACCCCGACATGGAGACATATCGGGGTTATCGAGGATCGATAACCCCGATATGTCTCCATGTCGGGGTGGGAATGTCGGGGTGGGAATGTCGGGGTGGGAATGTCAGTGGGAACTAGGAGCGAGCGAGCCGGCGGCGGGCAACGGTGCGGAGGGTGGTCGCATACGGCCCGGTGGCCTCGGCCAGCGCGTCGACCTGCCGTTGAGCCAGGCTCCACCACCGGTCGATCCCGAGGTGCTGGGCGGCGAGCGCTGTCCAGCGCCATGCCTCCATTTTGGACGTCCGATCCAGCCCGGTCAGCAGGTCGGCCGCCTCGACCGGTCCAACGCGATCAGCGTCGCCGGTGACACCGGCACACGCCACAAGCAACCGGGCCACCAGCTCATGGCGCGTGCTGCCACGCGCCGCGGCCGAGACGCATACCTGCGTTGCCGCGGTGGCGGCCCCGGCACGGTCACCCCCGGCCAGCGCGATGCGCGCAACCAGCAGGCCGTGCCGCTCACGCTGATGCCACACCATGGTTCCGCTGTCCAGCGGTTGCAGTTCGACCTGCGACAGCAGCCCGGCGGCCCGGTCGCAGTCACCGGCCAGCAGCGCGGTCTCGACCAGATCGAGCCTGGCATGCACTTCCGGCTCGCTCACCGCGGCGGAGTCGACGGCCTCTACGGCAGCCGCGTTGAGCTCCGCAGCCGCGTCCAGCTCACCGACCCCCCGCAGCATCCACGCTTGCATATTCAGCGCGAAGGGCCGGAACCGGGCGGCGGTGTGGTCGGGATGCTCACCGGCCAGATAGGCCTCGATCGCGGCGAGCCCAGCGGCCGGGCGGCCGAGCATGCCGAGCGCGAACCAGCGGGCGAAGTGGCCGTGGCCGACGGCGAACGGATGCCGGATCGACGACGAATCGACCAGCGCTGCCTCGGCCATGGCCAGCGCCTCATCGGGTCGACCCTGGTGGGCGCGCAGGGCGGCCAACCACACGCGGGACATCCCGTCGGTGTCCGGGGAGGCCTGGCGCACCGACTCCGTTAGCGCTTCCTGCGCTGCCGCCAGCTCGCCCAGCGAATGCCGGATCCGGCCGGCCAGCGCCGTGCACCGGACGCGGGTGTCGGAGTCGGTCGCGGTGGCTGCACCACGCTCGGCGAATCGCAGCGCCGCGGCCGGGCGGCGCTGGTAGTAAGCGGTCCAGCCGGCCAGCTCGTGACCGCTGGGCCCGGCGCCGGCGTCGATCGCCGCGGCGGCCTCCTGCGCGGCCCGGGCCAGGTCACCCCGGCGCAGTGCCACCTCGGCAGACACCAGCCGCACGGGCGGCGCCGGGTCGAGCTCCAGGGCCTCGGCGA
This sequence comes from Pseudonocardiaceae bacterium, assembly GCA_036378735.1. Taxonomy (GTDB): domain Bacteria; phylum Actinomycetota; class Actinomycetes; order Mycobacteriales; family Pseudonocardiaceae. Next base: position 7,704 of record DASUVX010000195.1, read on the forward strand.
GCAGCGTCGCGGCGGCATCGAGGTCACTACGGCGCACCGCCAACCGGGCCGCGGCCACCAGCTCGGCAGACGCCAGCTGCGGGGCATCGCCACGGCGAGCGTGCCACGCGATGGTCAACGGGTCGCGCCGGGTCCGCGCGGCGAGCACGGTGGCCGCCTGCCGGTGCAGCAGCCGGCGCCGGCTCCGCGAAACCGAGGCTGCCACGGCCTCCCGGAACAGCTCGTGACCGAACTCCAAGCCGGACTCCCGCTCCACGAGCAACCGGGCCCGGACCCCGGCGTCGAGGTCATCGAGCACCGCGGATCCGCTGCGGTCCAGCACGCCGGTGAGCAGATCGAGGTCCACCCGAGGGCCGAGCACGGCGGCCGCCTGCAGCGTCATGGCCGCACCTGGGGACGACTCCAGCAACCCGTCAACCACCTCGGACAATCCCGCCGAACCCGGGTTGCCATCCGGTGCGGTGACCAGCGCGTGCAGGAGCAGCGGGTTACCACCGGTACGGGTCCACAGCTGGGCGAGGCGATCCGCGGCCACTGGTGATCCGGTGCGCTGCGCTACCAGCCGGCCGGCCGCGGCCAGATCCAGCGGGCCCAACTCGATGCGCTGCGCGCCGTCCGGCAGCGCCATCACCGCGGAGCGGGTGGCGAGCACCAGCCGCAGCCGCTGGCTGCGCCGGGCCGCGAAACGCAGCCACTCTGCGGTGCTCGGACCGGCCAGGTGCAGGTCGTCGATGACGATCAGAACCGGCGTGGCCGATCCCCCATCCGGGCTGGATCCGGCGGCCCGCTCGGCAACCCGCAGCAGGGCGGCGAACAGCCTGCCCAGCGCCTCGCTCGCATCCGCAGGGACCGGCACCGTCATCGCGGTGGCGCCGGTGTGTACCGACCCGAGCAGCGGCTCGATCAGCCCAGCGTCGGCGCCGAGGATCTCGGCCGCCCGGTCGCGGCCCAGGCCGCGCAGCAGCACCTCGAGGCCGTCGAGCAGCGGCTGCAGCGGCAGGTCCCGTCCCATCGGATCGCACCGCCCGGCCAGCACGGCAGCGCGCCCGTGCAGGCCGGCCAGGAACGCATCGAGCAGCGCGGTCTTGCCGATGCCCGGCTCGCCGACCACCACTACTGTGCGATCGGGCGTGCCGGCCTGCAGCAACCGGTCCAGCTGGGCCAGTTCATCATCCCGACCGGTCACTTTCCGTGATCGGGCTACCCCGGCCGTGGGTCGCTCTTCGCCGCGCAAGATCCTGGTGTGCAGCTCGGTGATCTCGGGCGCCGGGTCCACGCCCAGATCGTCAGCGAGCCGGGCCCGGAAACGCGCGAATGCGGCCAGTGCCGCGGCCGGCCTGCCCACTGCCACATGGGCCCGCAGCAACGCCCGCAGGGCCAGCTCGTCGTAGGGATCGTGATCGAGCGCTTGCTCGGCAGCGGCGACCGCGGCCAGTGGGTCACCGACGGCCAGCGCGCCGGTCGCCACGACCAGCCGTACCGCGGCGAGCCGGCGGGCCAGCGCGTCGCGTTCGGGGACCAGCCAGTCCCCCGTGTCGGTGCCGAGCAGTGGGCCGGCATCGGCCAGCTCCAGCGCGGCGCGCGCAGCGGAGAGCGCAGCCCCGACCTCGCCGGCAGCCAGCCGGGTCTGCGCGTCGGTGGCCCAAGCCTCGAACTCGAGGAGATCGCCGGGGACCAGTCCAGCGACGTAGCCATGCCCGGTACGCCGCACCGCGTCTGCACCGAGGACCCGGCGTAACCGGCTGACGAGCACCCCGAGCTGATCACCTGGGCGTTCCGGCGGCGAATCCCCCCAGAGCACCTCGGCGAGCCGGTCGATCCGCACCGCGGCGCCGCGGGCCAGCAACAGGGCTCCCAGCAGTGTGCGGGCCTTGCGCGAGCCGATTTCGGCGTCGGTCAGCCCGCCGACTCTCAACCCACCGAGCACGCTGGCCCGCACGCCCCAACATTAACGCGCTTCTATCACGTGCGGGCAGCACCGCGTTGCATGATGCGGGCTGCGGTAATCGCCCTTGAAAACTCCCAGCCGGCATCCTTCAACGCGTTTCCACAGCGCGAGGGAGCGTGTGCTCATCAAGCATTGATGATCTTGGGGCTATGGCCCAGCGGCGACTGGCGGATTAGGCTGTAATGGCGGTAACCGCGGGGCGACTGGCGGACGTATCCTGCGAACTGGGACTGTGCGTGGCGGCCGAATGGCGGAAAAAACCCCCGGCAGCCGCGCACGAACGAGTGATCCGTGGGCCACCCGACCGGCCCATAAACCGGGCATACCGCGCCCACTCGCGGAACCGGTCGTCACCGTTTTACCTGGAGAAACACTGCGCTCGTCGCTTTGCGTTACGAAATCTGCGCCGTACCCCTGCTCGACTGGCCCTACCAACACCCCCTTGCATTACCCACGGTGATCCGTACCGTCAATATCGTCCTGCCCAATGGAGCCACCTTGGGACCGGGAATCCGGCACCGTTGCGCCACAGCCCTGTCCCACGGGACCGGATACCGCAACCTCACCCCCCGAATCGGGACAGGGGGCAGGCTGACGACGACCCCGAAGCGGACCAGCGAATTCCGCGCTTTTAATTCATTGGGATCAGCCGTGTGCGCGCGGTTCACGGAGAACAGACATGACGAGGACCTCCCGATTACTCGCACGTATCGGTACCGCTGCAATCGTTGTCACGGCCCCGCTGGCCTTCGTAGCACCGGCTCTAGCCGGCCCCGCACGTCAGGATCCGTGGGATGCAGTGGCGCAGTGCGAAAGCGGTGGTAACTGGAGCGCTAATACCGGCAACGGGTACTTCGGTGGTTTGCAGTTCACCCGCGGCACGTGGCACTCATTCGGTGGAAAGGCCTTCGCAGGCACCGCCGACCAAGCCACCCGCTCGGAACAGATCGCCGTCGCCGAAAAGGTGCTCCGCGCGCAGGGCTGGAGGGCCTGGCCTACTTGCTCCAGGAGGGCCGGGCTGCGCTGACAACCGGCCACATCTCTGCTCGACTCCCGCCGTTGCAGCCGGCGGGAGTCGAGCTGACACAACCAGAACAGGCAGACAGGCTGTCCCCAGACTGCTACCGCGACATAGCATCCCAGGCTTCCCGGGCCCTGGACGCGGTGGGGCCGCCGTGGGGTCGCCGTGGGGTCGAAGAGCCCGCAACAGCGCCATCGGGTCGTCGCCCTGCACCGCACGATCGAGGCGCCGGTCTGCCGGTTGGCCACCTAGAGGTGTGGCTCGTCGGGTGAGAAGGCCCGCCCGGCGCACCACGTCGTTGGACGGTGGACCCGTGGCGACTCGCAGTCGGGTCGGTAGATCGCACCCATGCACGTTGACGCTGACCACCCGCAACGGCGGGCGTTCACGTAGAGCGGGGTAATCCGCGCCAGTTCGTGCGCTACGCTGCTGAAGTAAATCCGATGTGGGTGCAAAGCATGGAGACAACGGTGACTCAAGCGAAAAAGACAGACTTTGCTCGGTACCCCGAGCTTTCGGACGCCGAACAGAAAGTACTTGAGGAAGCGCTTGCCTCAATACCCGACGATATTCTTTCCACCGGGGAGCGCCCTGCGATCGAGTCCCGGGTCCGGCGGCGTCTGGAACGGGAGGGGTTCCTCACCAGCGCAGGCCCATTAGGCATGGGTGAGATTCCTGCGGTGGCCTATGTCGCCCGAGCAGTGGTGTGCCTCGCAGCGAGCTACGTGCCGTTGCGGTCTATCAGTCACAACAAGCCGGCCAGCACGGTCGCCGCGTCTATCGCAAAAGCGATGGGAGATTGCATCCGGGGTGACATCGATACGGTCAAGTCCGACATCCTGGCCTGCCGGAATCAGGTTGCCGGCGCTCTGGGTGCGCTCGGGCTCGCCGCGTTGGGTGATGCGTTGCTGGGAGATGACGCGCAAATCGATCGGTGGTGATGGGCGGGGCGGCTATCGCGCGCGGCGCAGCCGCAAGAACAGGTATCCATCGTCCTCGCAGATCGTGTGCAGCGCGAACCGGCTCATGTGCGCTGTTGGGCCGGCGAGAATCCGGCGCGAATCCCCGCCTACCAGGCATGGCGCGATGGTGAGGCACAGTTCGTCAATCAGGTCGGCGGCGGCGAGCTGCGCGTTGAGGCTGGGACCGCCCTCGGCCAGTACGCTGCGGTAGCCGGCCGCGCCCAGCAGCTGTAGAGCAACGTGCAGATCCACCGTCCGCTCCCCGGCGACCAGCACGTCGGCGACCTCGCGGGCCGCGGCGACCGCCTTCGGCGGTGCGGTGGCGACGGTGAGCACGATAGTTCTGGCGCCCTCGGCAAACAGCGCCGCGTCCAGATCCAGCGCGCAGGACCGGGTGACGATCGCCAGCGGCACCTTCGAGGGGCCGTAACGTTCCGCGCGCACCGTCCCGGCCGCGACCAGCACCACGTCGGCCAGTTCACGCAACGCGGCGAAAACTCGGTGATCGGCCGGTCCGCCGAGCCCGCCGGACAGGCCATCGACGGTAGCCGCGCCGTCTAGGCTCGCGATCATGTTGAGGCGTACCGCGGGGCGGCCTGTCACTTCCGGTAGGTCTGCGTACACGGCTTTGGGGGCGACAACATCAGCGACGACGGGCAGCAGCTGGCGCACAATCCTCAGTGTGGTCTATGCGCCGTCTCGTGACGGCGGATGCCCCGCAAGTCACGGCTGCGCACCGACGCTCAAGACCTTGGTTGATCAGCAGCTCCGCGATCTCCGCGCGCTTCTGGCTTTCTAGCTATGAACGATCAGCCCGGGCGACGAAGTTGACATCAAAGGTAGGAATTCTTACCGTATTGGTATGAAGGCAGTGGTGTCGGAGAAAGGGCAGGTCACCATCCCTAAGCAGCTCCGGGACCGGCTGGGTATCAAGCCGGGTGAAGTGCTGGAGTTCAACGAGGACGGCGGCCGGTTGATCGCTGTCAAGCAGCAGCCACGAGCACCTCTCGACAGCGTTTATGGGATCCTCCGGGTCACTGGCACAACTGACGAGCTCCTCGCAGAGCTACGCGGTCCGGCCGAACTGCCGTGATCACTGCGGTAGATACCAGCGTGCTCCTGGACGTGTTCACCGCAGATCCCACCTTTGGGCCCGCATCCCGCGATTGCCTCGAAAAGTGCTTGGCGGGCGGGGCGGTGCTCGCGTGCGCAGTGGTGTGGGCCGAAACCAGCGCGTTGTTCCCCGATCCGGACAGTGCGCAGGCGGCCATGAACACACTCGGCGCAGCGTTCAGCGCACTGGACCAGCGCACCGCACTGAGTGCTGGCGAGGCCTGGCGCAGCTATCGCAAACGCGGCGTCTCCCGGTCACGGGTGATCGCGGACTTCCTGATCGGCGCGCACGCCAGCCTCCGAGCGGATCGCTTGCTAACCCGCGATCGGGGCTTCTACCGCAGTTACTTCCCTGGCCTCACGGTGATCGACCCAGCCGTTGAGCGATGAGCAGCACAGTGACCGATCCCCGGACGGACCGGGCCTTTTTCGGGCATCCGCGCGGATTGGCCAACCTGTTCGGCGTCGAGGTCTGGGAGCGCTTCTCCTTCTACGGAATGCTCGCCTCACTGACGCTGTACCTGTACTACGACGTTGCCGCGGCCGACCCCGGACTCGGGTTGCCCAAGGCCACCGCCACCAGCCTGATCGGCGCTTACGGCGGGTTGGTCTACGTGTCGACCATAGCCGGGTGCTGGGTCGCCGACCGGGTACTGGGCTCCGAGCGAACGTTGTTCTACAGCGCGGTTCTGGTGATGATCGGGCACCTCACGCTGGCGATCCTGCCGGGCTTCGTGGGCGTCGGCGTGGGCCTGGCGTGTGTCGCTCTGGGCAGCGGCGGCGTCAAGGGCAACGCGACCACCGTGGTGGGCACGCTGTATGCGCCGAACGACGACCGCAGGGACGCGGGTTTTTCGATCTTCTACATGGGGATCAATGTCGGTGCCTTGCTCGGCCCGCTGCTCACCGGATTCACCAGAAGTACGCTCGGTTTCCACTACGCCTTCGGGGTGGCCGCGGTCGGCATGGCCATCGGCCTGATCCAGTACACCCTCGGCCGGGGCAATCTGGGTAGCGAGGCGGGTATCGTCCCCAACCCGGTGCCCCGCTCCCAAGGGATCACCGTGGCGGGTGGTGTAGCGGTGGTCGCGGCCGCGGTGGCCGGGCTCGGGACGCTCGGAGTGATCACGGCCGCGAACCTGTCCACCATCGTGGTGGTCGTGTGCGGGTTCGCCGCGGCGACGTACTTCGCGGTCATCCTCGCCAGCCAGAAGATCACGGCGGTGGAACGCAGCAGGATGCAGTCCTTCATCCCCTTGTTCATCGCCAACGCCGCATTCTGGTCACTATTTCAGCAGTACTTCACGGTGGTGGAGATCTACGCCGACAGGCGAGTCGATAGGCATCTGTTCGGCTGGCAAATGCCGACGGAATGGGCGATATCGTTCGATCCCGTCTTCGTCATCGTGCTGGCGCCCTTATTCGCCCTGCTTTGGATTAAGCTCGGGCGTCGGCAGCCGTCGACCCCCGTCAAATTCGCGCTCGGCAACATGGTGATCGGCCTGGCTTTCCTGTTGTTCGTGCCGTGGGCCGCCGGCGCCGGGCCGACCACCCCGCTGCTGGCGATCGTGTTCATCGTGCTCATCTTCGCGACCGGGGAGCTGCTGATCTCACCGATTGGCTTGTCGCTGGCCACGAAGATCTCACCGAAGGTGTTTCGCAGCCAGACGGTGGCGCTGTACTTCTTGTCCATCGCCCTGGGCACGGCGATGTCCGGATCGCTCGCCGGTTACTACAGCCCGCGGCACGAGGCACTCTACTTCGGCAGCCTCGGGGCAGCGGCGATCGTCGTCGGGCTGATCGTCGTCGCCGCCGGCCCGATGATCCGGCGGCTGATGGCCGGAGTCCGCTGATCCATCGACGCTTCGTTTCGGCGATTGCTGTGGTCGAGCCCGCCAGCGGCTGGCACCACCACGCAGGCTGAGCTGGGAAAATCTTGACAACGAGGTACGTAGGGTGCCGGGTTTGCGCTCTGTTACGGTATGACGCCCACGACGACCAGACCGACGATCTCGGCGGTGGCGCAGCCTGCAACGTGTGACTGGGAGTTGGAGACAGATCGAGCAGTGCTGACGCCGGTGCCGAGCACGGCGCCTGGCTGAGGAGGTCCCGATGCCTGACTCACACATCGCGGTCTCGCAGGAAACCGACCAGTACGCAGAGCACCGGATGGCCGCAGCCGCCGCTGCGAGGGCCAAGAAATTGTGGCCAGGCGTGATCGGCGAGGTGCTCGCCTTCGAGATCATGTCAGCGCTGGATCTGCCAGCCTGGCTGCGCTCCCAGAGCCGCACCTGCCAGCTGGTCGACGCGATACTCGAGTTCGCCGAGGAGCCGGCCGGGTCCCGTGATGAGCGGCCGGCTGCCTAGCCGGCGGTGTCAGCGCGCCAGGTAGCCGCCGACGACGGTGAGCACCGTGCCGTCACGTAGGACGCCTCCGGTGAGGCCAGCCACCCCACTGCGCGTGCGATCTCTTCGGATACAGCGATCCGGCGCAGCGGGCGGGCGCGGCGGTCATCGTGCTGCAGCCCCCACCGTTGGCGGTCGGGAAGTGGGGTGGTGTGCTGGGCGGCGTGCCGCCCAGCAACCACCCGCCCCGCCGGCCCGACATGGAGACATATCGGGGTTCACGGGACCCCGTGAACCCCGATATGTCTCCATGTCGGGATGGGTCCGCTCGGGATGGGTCCGCTCGGGATGGGTCCGCTCGGCGGCTGGCGTGGTCGGACCGCTCGTTGGCGCATGCGTCGGGGTCGATGGCGGTGGCCACGGTGATCAGCCGGGTGACCGGACTGGTGGCCAAGTTGCTGCTGGCCGCGGCGCTGGGGTTCGGCCTGCTCAACGACTCCTACAACATCGCCAACGAGCTGCCGAACATGGTCTACGAGCTGCTGCTGGGCGGGGTGCTGTCCAGCGTGGCGATCCCGGTGCTGGTCCGCGCCCAGCGCACCGACCCCGACGGCGGGCATGCCTACGCCCAACGGCTGCTGACGATGAGCACGGTCGCTCTGGTCGTCGGCACGGCCGCCGCGGTGGCCGCGGCGCCGTGGCTGATCCGGCTGTCAGTGACCGGCGGCCCGCACGCCAGCCCTGCGCTGGCCACCGCGTTCGCCTACCTACTACTCCCGGAGATCCTGTTCTACGGCCTGGCCGCGCTGATCGGCGCGGTCCTCAACAGCCGCGGGGTGTTCGGGCCACCGGCGTGGGCACCGGTGACCAACAACCTGGTGCTCATCGCGGTGATCAGCGCCTACATGCTTACGCCAGGGCGGATCAGCCTGCAGCCGGACCTGATGGGCGACGTCAAGCTCTGGGTGCTCGGCGTAGGCACCACGCTGGGCATCGTGGTGCAGGCGGCAGTGCTGCTACCGGCCCTGCGCAGGTCGGGGTTTAAGTGGCAGTGGCGGTGGGGTTGGGATTCCCGGCTGTCGTCGTTCGGCGGGTTGGCCGGCTGGGTGTTCCTCTACGTGCTCGCCGGCCAGATCGGGCTGGTCGTCACCTACCGGATCGCCTCCGCCACCGCCGGGGGTGGGGTGGCGACCTACGCGTACGCCTGGACCTTGCTGATCGTGCCCTACGGGGTGCTGGGCAACTCCGTGTTGACCGCGCTGATGCCGCGGATCAGCCGGGCCACCGCGGAGGGGAACATCGGCGCGGTGGTTGCCGACCTGTCGCTGGGAACCCGGATGTCCGCGCTGCTGCTGTTGCCGATTTCGGCATTGTTCACCGTGGCCGGTGGGCAGATCGCTACCGTGCTGTTCTCCTACGGCCATTCCGATCTCGCCCAAGCTGACCGGCTGGGCCTGACCCTGGCCGCGTCGGCGTTCGGCCTGCTGCCCTACGCCGTAGTGCTGCTGCAGCTGCGGGTGTTCTACGCACTCGACGACGCCCGCACCCCCACAGTGATCATGGCCTTGATGATCGTCGGGAAGATCGGCCTGTCGGTCCTGGCGCCGGTACTGCTACGCCCCCAGCAGGTGGTGGTCGGGCTGGCCGCGGCCAACTCGGCGTCGTTCGTCATCGGCGCCATCGCCGGCCAGGTGTGGCTGGCCCACCGGCTCGGCCACCTGCAAACCCGTCGAGTGGCGGGCACGGTGGCACGCATCACCCTGGCCGCGGTCGCCGCCGCGCTCGCCGGCCTGGCCGTGATCGGTCTAGGACATGTGTTGATCCCCCACGCGCTACCCCCCGTGCGCGCCGCCGTCGAACTCGCCACCATCACCGTGCTGGGCGCCGCCGTCCTGCTGGCCGCGCTACATGCCCTCCACGTCCAAGAACTACGCGTCGCCCTAACCCGCGCCGCCGCCCTACTCCGCCGCTGACCGCCAGCGCCGCATTCCGCTTGTCGGCGGTGGTCATCCTCCAAATCTGGTGTCACGCACCTCCACAGCTTTACGAGTCCTGGTCGAGGCCGCGTCTGGTGGCGTCGGCGGCCAAGTGGGCACGTGACGGCGTGCCGAGCTTGGTGAAGATGTGCGAGAGGTGCGCCTTCACGGTGCCCAGCGAGATGAACATGCGCTCGCCGATCTGGCGGTTGGACAGGCCCGCGGCGATGTGGCGCACAACCTCGAGTTCGGTCGGGGTCAGGCTATCCCAGCCGCGGGACGGTCGTTTCCGCACGCCGCGTGCCCGGCGGACGTAGCCGACCGCCTCATCGGTGCTCAACGCTGCGCCTGCGGTAAAGGCGGCGTGGTAGCCGTCGTCTCCGAGCGCTTCCCGGGTGGCCCGCTCGACGCCAGCCCAGAACTCCGGCTCGAGGGGAAAGCGGACGACGCCGAACCGCGCTCGGGCCGCCGCCGCGGCGCCCAGCAGCCGCGCGGCTTCCTCGTGACTTTCCTGGGTGGCGGCAACGGCGCCGAGCGCGTCGAGGCACTCCGGGATGTCGATCGCGAAGCCCTTGGCCGCCAGGCGGCCAAGGGCGTGGTGGACATACCGCTCAGCATCCGTCGCCGCGCCGGCTGCGAGAGCGCCACGGCCCAGCAGGCGCTCGGCGCTGGCTTGCAGCCATCCACTACCGAGGCGCTGGGCCACCTCCAGCGCCTCCTCGCCACAGGCCCGGGCGGTGTCGAGCTTCCCCTCGACCCGCTCCAGGCTGCCGAGCAGGGCGAGATGCCATGAAAGGGCATAGGTAAATCCCGTGCGGCGCTCGGCGTCGACGGCGGCCTGGAGGTGGTCGCGGGCCGCGACGAGTTCGCCACGGGCCATGAGCGTTGCGCCCAGCATCTGATGCGCCATGCCGGCAATCAGGCCCGCTCCGGCTTCCTGCACGCGTTTGAGCGTGGTACTGGCCAGTGAATAGGCAAGTTCGATATTGCCGCAAGCGAGGTAGACGTAGGTCAGGAAACCGCTCGCGAGACCGCTGGTGATCGGAAGGGCAATCTCATCGCTGATGGCCACGGAACTCGTCAGCAACTGACGCGCGTCAGCGAGCCGGCCCTGGAAGCTCGCTTCCCACCCCAGGCACAGCGACGGCCATGCCAGCCCCCAGCGGTAGTCAAGCCGGATCGCGCTCGCCCGCAGGTCCTCCAGCAGCGGACGGGCAGTGTCGAAGCGGTCCTGGAATATCCAGCCGATCGCCAGACAGTTAGCAGCGTCGATGCGGCACCAGTCGTCACCGGATTGAGTGGCCAACTCGACGCTTCGCTGCAGCAATACCCGCCCACCGGCTGGATCACCGAGAGATGCCTTGAGACCCAGGGTCTTCAAAGCGCGTCCCTGCGTCCAGGCGTCCCCGCATTTCTCGCCGATGTCCAGCGCGGCTTGCGCCCAACCGAGGGCGAGCTGGGCGGCACCCCCATAGTGTCCGAGGCTGGCCCGACTAGCCATCGCCCGCCCACGCAGCACGGTCGGCTCCGCGCCGGCGGCATCCAAGGCGCGGGCATAGCAGATATGACCTTCCCGGTAACGACCCGTGAACACCCAAAACAACGACAGCGCAGTCACCAGACGCAGCCCAGCGTCAGGGTCGCTGACCGCGGCCCACTCCACGGCGGCACGCAGGTTCGGCAACTCGGTGGCCAGGGTGTCCAGGACCGGGTCGCCGCGCCCGGCGCCGAGCAGTTGTGGCTGCGCGGTCTCAGCCACAGCGAGGTGATAGGCCAGGTGACGCTCGCGCAGGTCGCCAGCTTCGTCGGCGCCGGCCAGGCGCGCAGCGGCGTACTGGCGGACGGTTGCCAGCAGGCCGTAACGCACCTCGGGTCCCTGCTCGCTTGTGGTGACGAGAGACTTGTCGACCAGGCCGGTCAGCAGGTCAAGCACGGCGACACGGTGAATAAGACCGCCCGAGCACACCTGCTCAGCTGCGTCCAATGTCCAGCCGCCGGCGAACACCGACAGCCGCCGCAGCAGCGTCCGCTCCCCGTCGCTGAGCAGCTCGTGGCTCCAGTCAATCGAGGCCCGCAGGGTTCGGTGGCGCGGCATGACCGTGCGGGCGCCACCGGTGAGCAGGTGGAAGCGGTCGGCCAGGGCACAGGCGATCTGCTCCGGCGCCAGCATCCGCACTCGGGCGGCGGCGAGCTCGATGGCCAGCGGGATGCCGTCGAGGTCGTGGCAGATCTGCGCCACCGCCGGCGCGTTGACTGCGGTGATCACAAAATCCGGGCGAACCTGCATGGCGCGGTCGATGAACAAGGCCACCGCATCGGACTGGCGCAGCACCTCGATCGGGTTGCGCTCGATTTGCGGAGCACCCGCACCCGGGCCTTGCGGGACACCCGCACCCGGGCCTTGCGGGACACCCACACCCGGGCGCTCGGCGGGCAGCGACATCGACGGTACCCGCCAGGTGATCTCACCCGGGACCCCCAGCGGCGCGCGGCTCGTGGCCAGGATCGTCAGCGATGGGCACGCCCGCAGCAGTACATCCACCAGTTCCGCGCAGGCAGCCAGCAGGTGCTCACAGTTGTCCAGGGCGACCAGCGCCCGGCGGGCACGCAGGTGTTCCACGAGCGTGTCGAGCCCGGTCCGGCCCGGCGCTTCATTCAAACCTGCCGCCGTACTCACCACGGCTACCAGCAGCGCCGAGTCCTCAAGCCGGGCCAGCTCGACCCACCACACGCCGTCGGGGTGGCGGTCCATCGCATCGGCCGCTACCTGCAGGGCTAGACGAGTCTTGCCGCAGCCGCCGGCACCGGTGAGCGTGAGCAGCCGGGCCTGCTCGAGCGAAGTGCTGATCTGGACCAGCTCGGTGCGTCGCCCGACGAAACTCGTCAGCTCACCGGGCAGGTTGTTGAGCATCGTGTCCAGCGAGCGCAACGGTGGAAAATCCGCTGGCAGGTCGGGATGCACCAGCCCGAAAACATGCTCCGGGCGCCCCAGGTCGCGCAATCGATGAATCCCGAGGTCAACAAGCTCGGCACGATCGGGCAGCCGGTCGAGGACCAGATCGCGTGTCGTCCGGGACAGCACGACCTGGCCGCCGTGCGCGACCGCGCCCAGCCGGGCACAGCGGTTGACCGCCTGGCCGAAATAGCTTCCCTCGTCGCGCCGCTGCGCCTCCGCGGTATGCAGGGCGATGCGCAGCTTTACGGGCCAACTTTCGGCATGGACGGCACGCTGGAGGTACAGCGCGGCCGCCACGGCATCTGAGGTACGGGTGAACGCCGCCATGACGCTGGTTGCGTCGTCCTGCTGCCGCCGCCGCACACCGCCGTGTCGCGATATCGCCTCATCGAGCACGCATTCCCGCAGGGGCGCCGGGCCCTCAACACCGGCCACCATGAACGTCGCAGTGCCGACCGGCAGATGGAAGGTCTCCTGGTCGATGCCGCCTGCGTTCACCGGGGGTTCTTCCCACCTCAGCGGCCAGCCCGTCCGGTCGCGCGCTTGCGATTGTCGCATCGCCAGCGCCTCCGTGTGTAGGTGTGCGGTCAGCCACCCATGAAGAAGAACTCCAGCTGGATATTGTCCGGATCGCGGAATACCAGCGTCGAGAACTTCAGGCCTCCGCCATCGATATCAGTCACTCCGGAATGCATCACCCCCAAGCTGTCCAGCCATTCCGCCCAGTTTTTCAGATCTGAGTGGCTCGGCACAGAGATGCCGATGTGGTCAAGACCGGTCCGGGTTTCATCGAACGGTTGGCCGTCATTTGCGGCATGATGCTCCAGCCCGATGATGATCCCCGCGTTGAAGTCAGCGAGAATGACCTCGTATCCGCCCTCTTCGTTGCCGTAGTGCGGGAATTTTCCTGGAATGCGCTCGAGCCCTAGGACGCGCTGGTACCAGGACACGCTAGCCTCGATATCGGTTACGGTGGGAGAGAAGTGGTGGAAGCCGGCCATCGGCGGCCGCCGCATCGCTGTCTGATTCATTTCGATCTCCTTATCTCAGCTCAATTCGTAGAGCTCGTAGCGCAGCACTCCTTCGCTGACGACGCCCTTGGCAACGGCCTGAATCTTGTTGAGCCAGGCGTAGCGCTCGTCGCCGGTCTCGAATCGAGGAGCGGTGTACGCGGTCGCACCCTCAAGCCCGTGAGAGACGTCCACCCGACCGTTGTAGGACACGTAGATCAGTGCCCCATCGTCGGTTTCAAGCGTGAGTCGCACGTCCATGAGGCCGATCCCAGCCGGGCTGATGACTGCCCAGTCGGCAGCCGCGGCTCCCTTGAGCTTGGCCCGGAGCCGTTCTCCTCTGCAATCGACAGAGGTGATCTCGACGGTTACTCGGGTGCCCAATGGGCCCCCGGGCATCATGATTGACGAAATCCCGACGTCTGCGGTACCGAGGGGAATGAGTTCAATAGTCATGGCAGTTTCCATCATTCGAAGGGAATAGGTTATCGATCACGTAACACCAACGTCGGTCTTCCTGCCGGCGAAGGACGGCCAAATCGGTGCCGGACAGCGCGCGCGCCCGATCGACTCTGATCGTGACCTCTCGGCACCGGGCCTACATCAGCCATCCGGCCGATATCAGCATCCGCCGCACCCGCATAAGTCTCGCTGCCGCGCCGACCCGCCGGGGCGCCACGCCCTTCGTGGTCAGTGATCGGCGGATCCGCGCGAGGTCCCGGTCATCAGCTCAGCCAGACTAGCCGCTTCGGCTCAGAACGGCGGCGGCTCGTCGGGGTCTGATGGTGCGGGCGGGGGTGGACGGTCTGGCCGGGGCGGTGACCGTTGCAGGATGGGACTGCCGTCGTCTGGGTTGTCCCATGGCGGGTGATCGGTGATGTCGCGCCGGGGTTCGTGCAGCTCGTCGAGGATGGGTGGGGGTTGGGTGCGGTACTTCCTACCCAGGGGGCTCAACCAGGTGAAATGGCCGGGTTCGGGCTGGTGCAACCGCCACCGGCCGACGGTCTTGAGTCGGTGGTCGTGGCGGCACAGCGGCTCATGCAATAGCTTTACTGCACACGTCCTGCCGCGAGTCGGTACCGGGAAGAGCCAACGGCCCCATCCCCAGCGGAACCGGGGCGGGGCCGTTTGTCGGTCGGACTAGTCGAACTCGCCCGTACGGATGGCGGTGTTGAACGCCGACCACGCTGCCGCGGTGAACGTCAGCGCCGGGCCGGTCGGGTCCTTGCTGTCCCTGACGGCCCGGCCGCCGTTGGCTAGGTTGGCGATCTCCAGGCAGTTGCCGCCCTGCCCGCTGCTGTAGCTGCTCCTGCACCATGTCAGGTGTTTCATAATGGCCTACCTCGCAATCCAATCTGGTTAAGCAGGTTGACCGTGCCTGCCGTGTCGATGGCAAGGTTGGTCAGTCGCTCGAAGGTGGCCGCGTACCGCTCGATCTCTGAGGGCGCCTCCAGGTATAGTGCCGCACTGTCCAGCTCGACGTAGACCGTGTTCATCGGCTCCTCGGGGAACCGCAGCATGGTGAAGGCGCTGAGCATCGCGGGATGGGCGCCAGCGGCAAACGGCAAGATTTGCACGGTGACGTTGGGCAGTTTCGCGGCCTCGATCAGCCGGTGGGCCTGCGCACGCATCACATCGGGACCGCCGACTTCGCGGCGCAGTGCGGCCTCGTTGACTACCGCACGCAGAGTCAGCGGATTGTCCTCGCTGGTGAGTCGCTGCTGTCGAGCAGCGCGGACTTCGACAATCCGCTGGATGCGCTCGGGTGTCGCGGCCGGGTTGGTTGCGGCGGTGACCGCGGCGACGTATTCGGGTATCTGGAGCAGGCCCGGGACGAACTCAGATTCGTAGGTCCACACCTCAGCAGCGGCGGTTTCCATGCCGACATAGCTGGCGAACCATGAGGGCACGGTGTCGCCATAGCTGGCCCACCATCCACGCTGGTCGGCCTCGCGCCGCAAGCGTTCCAGGGCTTCAGGGTGGGGTGAGCCCACGGCGTAGAGCTGACATAGCAGCTTGAGATAGGCCTGAGTTACCCGCTGCTTGCCGGTTTCCATCTTGCTGATGGCAGTAGCGGGAACACCTAGCCATTCAGCGGCTTCCTGTTGGCTTTTGTGGGCAGCTTCACGAAGCCGACGCAACTCCATGCCGAGCTGGCGTCGCCGCACTGTGGGACTTGGCCCGGTCGCCATCGCGCCCTCCGTGAGCAGGTAACCCACAGTGTGCACTCCGGGGAACTGCTCGTCAGCAACACCCCCACATGAGAACTTGCTGAATAGCATCTGCTTATCGCAAGGTGGCTTGGAGCAGATGTTGGACGCTATCTGCTCTGCCGCGCCGACGAGCCCGGCCACCTGGACCTACGGAGCCGCGATGGGTAGGCACAACAGACGGGTTCGTCGCACGGAGATCGCTTCCCCACGCTCCCGGTGCCCGGGTATCGAGCTGGTCGACGCGTTGACCCGGGTGGCGCACCGGGTGAGCGGCGACGAGCTGTTAGCCGGTCGCTTCGCTGGGACCTATGAAGCTCTCTGCGGCGCCCGGCTGCTCAGCGCGAGCTTGACCGATCCCGGCCGTAGCCGGTGCGCGGAGTGCGCCCGGTGAGCGATACGACTTCCGGCCGGTCGCTGGTTGAGCCGCCCCAAGCTTCCAACGGCCGATCGGCACCAAATCCGATGCTGGATCTGGCTGGTGAGGTCGCGGAGCTGGCTGAGTTGCTCGCGGACCTTGTGCAGCTCGCTGGACGACGCGCTGTGTTCCCGGGCCACTGGGAGCAGATCGCGGAACAAGCGATGGAACACTCCAGCGTGCGCGCCGCGCTGGCGGCCGGGTTGTCGTGAGCGCACCGGATATCGTGGTGACGGACAGCAGCGACATCGACCCGTGGTGCCCGTACTGCGGCAGCACCGTGGGAGTGCGGCTGATCACCAGCAATCCACCGAAGGTGCAGGCGTGGTCGTGCGGGGCGTGCGGCACCGACTGGGCGGTCTCGGTGGTGAACCCGCGCCCGTACCTGAATCACCTTGTCGCGGCGGTGGAACTCGCCGCGGCGCGGTCCGTGCTGCGGCAGATCATCGCGCTCGCAGACGAGGCACCAGCGCTCACTGACGATCAGCTGCGGGCCCAGCTGGCGCGTCTGGCTGGGTTCGGATGAACCGGCAAGCGTGGTTTCTCCGCTCCATAGGCGATGGAGATACCCACCGCGGCACCTACTCGCCGGTCACCCGGTCCGTCCACGCCGTCTGCGGTTTAGAGTTCGTGCCCCGACGTCTCGGATTGCGCGGCGATCGGCTTGCCCTGCCTGGGTGGCCACCGGATCCCGACCAGATCTGCCCGGATTGCGCCGCGAATCGGCCACCCCGTCCGGGCCCGCCGATCCCGAGGGTTGCCCCACTCCTGGCTTCGTCCACCGCATCGAGGCCCCTCTCCTAGACCGCGCCGGGCGGCACAGCGCATCGTTTACGCTATCACCGTCCTCTAAAATGGATGTGTGGATCTGTCGACCGAAGGTGTGCAGCACGTCGCGCTGGCGGTGGTCTCGCGCCGCCGGTTGCTGGAGGTGCTGCAGTCCACCGATGAGCCGCTGGATGCGGCTGCGCTGGCGCAAGCGGTGGGGCTGCACGTCACGACCGCCCGGTTCCATCTCGACGTGCTGGAGCGGGCGGGGTTGGTCCACCGCACTGTCGAGCGGGGAGGCCGACCGGGCCGGCCACGGCAGCTGTACAGCGTTGTCGCCGTGCCCGAAGCCGGCGAGGGGCATCGCCAGCTGGCGGGGGTGCTCGCCAGCGCGCTGGCAGCCGAGCCGGACACCGGCCCGCGAGGGGCGGAGCAGGCCGGACGGCGATGGGCCACCGACCAGCTACCGGTTGATGCTGGGCTGTCCTGGGAAGAGGGGGTGCGGCAGGTGGGAGAGTTGTTCGCTCGGCTGGGTTTCTCGCCGCGGGTGGTGGACGGTGGCCAGCAGCGTCACTTGGAGTTGCACTCGTGCCCGTTCCGGGACCTCGCCCGGACCTATCCGCACATCGTGTGCACGGCGCACCTCGGGCTGTTACGCGGTGCGTTGGGCCAGCTGCGGCTGCCGGTTGCCGAGCAGGCCGAGCTGCGCCCGTTCGTCGAACCCAACCTGTGCATCGCTGACGTGCCCTTCCCACCGCGGCCGGCCCACACGGCGCTGCCATGACCCCGCTGCGCGACCTCACCAACCGGGATGACGTCGAGTTCCTGGTCCGTAACTTCTATGCCCGGGCCTTCGCCGACCCGCTACTGGGCCCGATCTTCGTTGACGTCGCCCGGATGGACCTGGACGCGCACCTGCCGGTGATGTGCGACTTCTGGCAGACCGTGCTGTTCCGCGCGGGGCTCTACCGGCGCAACGCCTTGCAGGTCCACACCGACCTGCACGCCATGTTTCCGCTGTCCAGCCACCACTTTGCCCGCTGGCTGGCGTTGTGGGTGGCCACCGTGGACGACCACTTCGCCGGCGAGAAGGCCGAGCTGGCCAAGACCCAAGCCATCCGTATTGGCTACTCGATCAGCCGCCGCCTGCTCGGGGAGTCCGGCAGCGAGTTCATTACCATCCAGCGTCGCCGGCCCAGGGACAACCCGTGAGATCACCTTCGCCGCCAGCATCTGCAACCACCGTTGCCAGCCCACTTGCCCAGAGCCGGCCGCAACTGCTGCCGTTCGCCGTGATCGGAGTGCTCTGCGTCATCGCCGGCGGCTTGCTCGCCGCGGCAACCGCGCCGCGCGCTGGCGAGCACACCACCTGGGCCGCCGCCTACCTCGTGCTAGTCGGTGATGTCGCCCAAGTCGGCTTGGGATTCGGCCAGGCCATGTTCACCGCTCGCACCTCCACACCGGTCCTCGCAGGGCAAGTCGGCGGGTGGAACCTTGGTAACGCCGCGGTGCTCGCCGGAACGCTGCTGGGCATCACCGCGCTGGTCGACCTCGGCGGCGCTCTGCTCGTCGTGACGCTGGGCCTACTGGCCCGCGGCCTGAGCCCTGCGGGGGTTCGGCCAGTGCGCGGCGCCGGTAGATGGTTCCTGTACGGCTACCGGGTGCTGGTTCTCATCCTCTTCGTCAGCATTCCAGTCGGGCTGGTGCTCGCCCAGATACGGACCTGAGCCGGACCATCCGCGGAGTCACTGGCCCAGCACTGCCGAAGGTCCACCTATGTGAGACTTCGCAGGCCAACGAAGCGCCAGGCAGCCGATCAACGCAAGTCAACAACCGCTTCGACGCGGTGATGGCTGTCCTGAGCGAGTGGCCAACCGGCAGACGCGATCACCTGGTATCAGAACGTCCTCAACCTACCTCTCTTGAGGGAACTTGAAAGGCGGTGGAGGCGCCCTACCACCGTCGAGGAGCCGGCTCTGGGGAGGCCTTCCATGGGACTGCACGTCGATGGCTTCGGTTGCGTGCCTGATGGGCAGGTACTGGAGCCGATGGCGATTGCCGCCGGTTCAGCAGCGCTCGGGAGTCCGGACGGGGGCGTGTGGTTGCCATGTCAGCCGGATCTGATCTATGGGGATGCGCCATCCACTGCGGAGGTAGAGCAGCCGGTAGCCGCCGCCGTGACGGTTACCACCACCCCAGAGCTGGATAAACACTGGGTCAACCAGCGATGCGACGACGGCGAATGCCCCGCCTGTAACACGGCCCGGTACGTGGTCAACTCACCGCACGGACCGATGGGCTGGTGCCGGTGCGCGGCCCTCGGCGGGACCCGAGCGCGCCGCTACGACGATGCGGCAGCCGCAGCGGCCTACTCAGACTGGACATTCGGTGGAACGGAGTGAGTGATCACCCTACGACGCGATTGAGTTGCCGTGCCGGAGGAGGAACCGCTTACGGTGGCGCCTCCTGTGCACGACAAGATCACCTGAGTGTCGCAAGGGATTTCCGGGTTGAGAACAGCCTCCTTCCTCTTGGCCGTCGTGTTTTGCTTTTCAGAAGTTGACGAAGCTGGCTGTACCGATGAGCGGGGTGACTCGGTAGAGCTCGGTCTGACCCTGGTTGAAGGCCGGCACGGGAGAAAAGCGGCGGATCGTGGTGATCCCCATGGTGTCGATAGGGGCCTGCTGTGATGAACCCAGGTTCACTGTGGGCACCAGCAGCGTGAACGTCGTACTGCCGCGGTCAATACTCCGACAAAGGGTGACAGTCACCAGCATGCCGATCTCCGTGGTAACGGTGCGGATCTGATCACCCTCGAAACTGTGGATCTGTGTAGCGTCCTGGTAGTCGAAACGTGGTTTCCCGTCGAAACTCGTCGTCGAGTACGTGATGCGTAGCTGGTCGCCGTGGAGGCTATACAAGTCCGGGGTATTGACCGGAAGTACCGCACTTCCGGCTTGTTCCTGCGTAGCAGTCATCGGATTCTCCTTCTGCGAAATGCTGTTGATATGAAAAACCGGTTCGCGTGTCGGCCTCACGGTCTGGGTACGCCGGCCATGTTGGCGCATCTCAGCACGACTCGATCTTTGCTCGCCCGCCATTTACAATGCGTCCCATAGACCATCGGCATCGCGGTGTGTCCTCCGAGCCCCGCCGCCCCTAAACCACCCGACCACGGAAAGGAGAACCATCAACGCTCGGTAAATACGTCGCGTCCACGGCCGACTGGGTGAACTTGCAATTCGAGGCGACGAGCAGCTGTGATCAAGGTGGCCCGTGCCGTCGCGATGTCACTATTCGTCACACCACAATCACGACTCGGCGCCACAAGCTCCGAGGTGTCACTCGTATCGTAGCTGGTGGCTCCGACGTGGAAGAGTGGGATTTCGTTACAAGGGAGCCGGATGACCACACGCGACGAGAAGGACACCGTATGGCTGGGTCAGTCTCCTCCCACGGGTCCCAACATCCGATTGGGCCCGATGACCTCTATCGCACTCGGCCGCCATGGGATATCGGGCGACCCCAACCAGCGTTTCTCGCCCTTGCCGACGCGGGTGCCATCCGGGGCCGCGTCTTGGACGTCGGGTGCGGGACCGGCGAGCACGTACTGATGTCGGCCGGCCTCGGTCTGGACGCCACTGGCGTTGACCTCGCCGCCGCAGCCATCCACGCCGCCTACGCCAAAGCGCGCGCCCGGGGACGCACAGCACGGTTTCTCCTTCACGACGCCCGGCGGCTGGCTGAGCTAGGGGAGTCGTTCGACACCGTGCTCGACTGCGGGCTGTTCCACATATTCTCCGATGACGACCGCGCCATCTTCGTCAACAACCTGCGGTCTGTGTTACTGCCGGGCGGCCGCTATTTCATGCTGTGCTTCAGCGACCAGCAGCCCGGTGACTGGGGGCCGCGGCGGGTGACGCGCGACGAGATCATCGCCGCGTTCGCCGATGGATGGCGAGTCGACACCATCGAACCCGCCACCCTCGAGATCACCACTGACCCGGAAGGTGTCCGGGCCTGGCTGGTCACCCTCACCAGGGTCTGAGCGCTCGCTCGGGGCGACGAAGGCCAGGGCGGGAATCGACCGTCACGGTGGTTGATTGCGCAGGGTTATCTGGGCGAGCCGCGGGGCGCTGTCGGTGGCGGCGGCTACGGTCGCCTCCGCCGGGACCACCCGGCACCTGGACGATCTTAAAGGAGTCAGCCACATGAAGCTCGTGGTGGTGAAGGGCATCGATGCGACCACCGTGGCGAGCGCAGTCGGCGCGCAAACGTACGCCAGGGGTATCACGTACGCGAACCAGCGCGCCGTCCAGCATATGGAGTGGGACAGCGAAGATCACGTCCTACGCGCGGTGGTCCGCGGCAGTCATGGCAACTACTACGAGACCGCGGTCTACTTCGAGCCTCGGCGCGGCGCAGAGTTGACGTTCGCGTTCGGCGAGTGCACGTGCCCGGTCGGATTCGACTGCAAACACGTTGTCGCGGTCGCGGTCACCGCCTCCAGCGCGACGGGTCCCGCAGCCGGCGCGCGACCGGCTGCGCCGTTGTGGGAGCAGAGCCTGGCAGCGCTGCTCGGACCGGCGCGCCCGGGCCCGCAGCACGCCGACGATGCCATCCCGCTGGCCATCGAGCTGTCCCTGTCCTTGCCCCCAGCCGCGACGGCAACCCGAATGCCGGTTGCGCCGAAGCTGCTGGCCCGGCTGGTGCGGCCGGGCCGCAGTGGATGGGTCAACGGCGGGTTGAGCTGGAGCAGGCTCGACTCGCCGTACTACTTTGATGACTACCACGCGTCGCACGTGCAGCTGCTACGGGAGCTGTACGCACTGCACCGGTCGCACAGCCCCACACCGAACTACTACGCGCGGGACGACAAGTCGATCGATCTGGCCGTCGTGTCCGGTCGGCGCCTGTGGTCGTGGCTGGATGAGGCCGCCGAGGTCGGGTTGCAGCTGCTGCATGCGCGCAAGCGGCTTGGGACGGTCGAGGGGTACGGCCAGGCCACACTATGCCTCGACGTCACCGCCGGGGACAGTCCCGGTGCACTGGTCATCGCGCCGGTATTGCACCTGGCGGGGGCGGACGAGCCCGACGGCGAGGCGATGCCGGTGCTGTTCATCGGCGCCGACGGCCAGGGCGTGGTGCACGTGCCGCGCACCCAGACGACGCGCGAGCCGAACTCCGCCGAGTGGCAGTTCCGGCTGGCGAGGCTCGCTGACCCCGCGCCCGCCGCGCTGCAGCGGATGGCGCTGGAGGATCACCGCCTGCCGGTACCCGCCGGCCAGCAGGCCAGGTTCGACGCCGAGTTCTACCCGCGGCTGCGGCGCCTGGCCCAAGTGGTGTCCTCCGACGGATCATTCACCCCGCCAATGATCTCCGAGCCCACCCTCGTCTTGCTGGCCGCCTACGGCGACGACCACAACCTCACGCTCGGCTGGGAATGGGCCTACGACATGGGCGGCCGGCAGCTGCGCGCACCCTTGGCGCCCAGCGGCGCCGACGATGCATTCCAGGCGTACCGGGATCCCGCGCAGGAGAAGGCCGTGCTCGCCGCGCTTGACGTGCCGCTCGACCGGTTCAAGCCGCGCGTCGACGGTCCTGCGCAGTTGCGGGGACTGGACACGCTGCGGTTCACCACCGAGATGCTGCCCTTGCTGACCAGTGCACCCGGGGTCGCGGTGGAGGTAACCGGGCAGCCCGCTAGCTACCGGGAAGCGGGCGACTCGCTGCGGATCGGCTTGTCGACCAGCGAGGTAGTGGGCGAGACCGATTGGTTCGATCTCGGTGTCGACATCACCGTTGAAGGACGCGCGGTCCCGTTCACCGACGTGTTCGCCGCACTCGCCGCTGGCGAGTCCCACCTGCTGCTGCCCGACGGGGTGTACTTCTCGCTGGACAAGCCCCAGTTGCAGGCGCTGCGCACGCTCATCGAAGAAGCGCGGGCGTTGCAGGACGCTCCCCGCGGTCCGCTGCGTATCAGCCGCTTCCAGGCAGGGCTGTGGGAAGAGCTGGCCGCGCTGGGAGTGATCGAGCGCCAGGCCCGGGCCTGGCAACAGCAGGTCACCGGACTGCTGCCCGCCGGGGGGCCGGCCGGCCCGGAACTGCCGGCCACCCTGGCCGCGCAGCTGCGACCCTACCAGCACGAGGGGTTCGACTGGCTGTGCTTCCTGTGGCGCCACCGGCTGGGCGGCATCCTCGCCGACGACATGGGCTTGGGCAAGACGCTGCAGACGCTGGCGCTGATCTGCCACGCCAAGCAGGGCGACCCTGCCATGGATCCGTTCCTCGTCGTCGCCCCGACCAGCGTGGTGGCGAACTGGGCGGCCGAGACCGCGCGCTTTGCACCCAGCCTGGCGGTGGTGACGATCACCGATACGTTGCGGCGCCGGAACCAGGACCTGCCGGAGGCGATCGCCGGCGCGGACATCGTGGTCACCTCGTACACGTTGCTGCGGCTGGACGCCGACGCCTACGAGGCAGCCGGCTGGTCCGGCCTCATCCTGGACGAGGCCCAGTTCACGAAGAACCACCAGTCGAAGGTCTACCAGTGCGCGCGCCGGCTGCCGGCGCCGTTCAAGCTGGCGATCACCGGTACACCGATGGAGAACAATCTCATGGAGCTGTGGTCACTGCTGTCGATCACCGCCCCGGGGCTGTTCCCCAGTCCGACCCGCTTCCGCGAGATGTACGCCCGGCCGATCGAGAAGCACCACGACCCCGAGCTGCTGGCCCGGCTGCGGCGACGGATCAAGCCCCTGGTCAAGCGCCGCACCAAGGAGCAGGTGGCCGCCGATCTGCCGGCCAAGCAGGAACAACTGCTCGAAGTGGAGCTCGACCCCCAGCATCGCCGCATCTACCAGCGGCATCTGCAACGTGAGCGGCAGAAGCTTCTCGGGCTGATTCACGACGTCGACCGCAACCGGTTCACGATCCTGCGCTCGATCACGCTGCTGCGCCAGCTCAGCCTGCATCCCGGGCTTGTCGAGCCGGAACACCAGCACCTGAGCAGTAGCAAGATCGACGCACTGGTGGGCCAGCTCACCGGCGTGATCAGCGGGGGGCACCGGGCGCTGGTGTTCAGCCAGTTCACCGGGTTTCTCGCCCACGTCCGCGAGCGGCTCGACGCCGCCGGCCTGGACTACAGCTACCTCGACGGCGCCACCCGCAAGCGTTCCGAGGTCGTGGGCCGATTCAAGGAGGGCACGGCCGGGGTCTTCCTGATCAGCCTCAAGGCTGGCGGCTTCGGCTTGAACCTCACGGAGGCGGATTACTGCTTCCTGCTCGATCCGTGGTGGAATCCGGCCACCGAGGCGCAGGCGATAGACCGCACGCACCGGATCGGCCAGACCCGCAACGTCATGGTGTACCGCCTTATCGCCAAGGACACCATCGAGGAGAAGGTCCTCGCACTGGCCAACCGGAAGGCCGAGCTGTTCCGCGGTGTCATGAACGACGGCAATGCCTTCGGTGCCGCCCTGACCGCCGACGACATCCGCGCCCTGATCGCCTGACCCGGATTCGTAGCGGCGCATCTGTTGGGATGGCAGCCATGGAGCTGAACCGACGCCAGTTCATTACCGGCGCTGCAGCCACGGTTGCGGGCACGCTCGGGCTCGGTGCCGCCGGTGCGGGCTGTGTGGCGACGACACCACGCCACGTCGGGCTGCCGGCACCCGAGCAGTCCGAGATCGATCATATCGTGGTGGTGATGATGGAGAACCGTTCCTTCGATCACTACCTCGGGTGGCTGCCCGGAGCAGACGGTAGACAAGACGGGCTCAGCTATGTCGATAACAGCGGTGAGCGCCATGCAACGCATCACCTGGATACCTTCACCGGCTGCGGTCATCCGGACCCGGACCATTCATACAAGGGTGGACGTGTCCAATACAGCGGTGGAGCCTGCGACGGTTTCCTTCGCTCAGGCCGCAACGACGAGTTCGCGATCGGGTATTACACCGCCACAGATTTGGCCTTCTTCGGCTCCGCCGCCCGCGACTGGACCACCTGCGATCAGTACTTCGCCGCGGTAATGGGACCGACGTTCCCGAACCGCTTCTTCCAGCACGGCGCCCAGACCGACCGGATCTCCAACATCAGGGAGACGACCACCATCCCGACTATCTGGGATCGACTTGCCGAACGCGGTATCGCCGCGAAATACTATTTCAGCGACGTGCCGTTCATCGCATTATGGGGCCCGAAATATCGGAGCATCACATACCCGTTCGCCGAGTTTATCCGCGACACGAAGGCCCCGACCATGCCCGCCGTGTCTTTCGTCGACCCACGGTTTCTCGACGGGACCGCCGGCACATCCGGGGACGACCACCCGTTATCTGACATCCGCGTCGGCCAATACTTCCTGAACACTGTCTATAACGCAGTCGTGTCCGGCCCGAACTGGGAGCGCACCGTACTGATCATCAACTATGACGAATGGGGTGGTTTTTTCGACCATGTGGCGCCGACCACCGCACCTGACCCGCGACCTGACCTCGATACGGGGCTGCGCGGCTTTCGGGTGCCCTGCCTGGTCATCTCACCGCGAGCACGCCGGCGGGCCATCGCGCATGGAGTCTACGATCACACCTCCGTGCTGAAGATGATCGAGTGGCGATTCGGCCTGGAACCACTCACCGTGCGCGATGCAGCCGCCAACAACCTCGCTGAGGTACTCGACTTCGAGGCTGGACCTGATCTCACCGCCCGCCGGTACGACGTCCCAGACATCCAGACCTGCGGCTGCCGATTCACCGGCCACGCGGTAGGAGACATCCACGCTGGGCACGACTGGCCTGCGTTGCAAGAGTGCGCCACCCGCCTCGGATACTCCAGCGCTGCCCGCTAGGGGAATCCGGGTTCGAGATCAAACGGGTTGCTCGACGCGTGCAAGCACCCGGAGGCTTGGGCTGTGATCGAAGCGCGCACCGACGTCGTCGGCAGCCTGCTGCGTCCGCCCGAGCTACTGGCGGCGCGCCGGCGCCTGGAGCTCGGCGAGATCGGTCCGCCGGAGTTCAAGCGGATCGAGGATGCGGCGGTCGACGCGGCCATCCGCTTGCAGGAGGATGCCGGGCTCGCCGTGGTCACCGACGGCGAGATGCGGCGCCTGTCGTTCCAGAGTCAGTTCACCGAGGCGGTCGAGGGGTTCAGCGAGTGGGATCTGGATGCATTCCTGTGGGGCGACTGGCGTGGAGACGAGGTCGGAGACAAGCGCGTCGAGCGGCCGCCGATCGCCGTGCTCGACCGGTTGCGGCGCCGCCGCTTCCTGTCCGCCGAGGAGTACACCTACGCGCGGGGCCGCACCGCGCGGGTCGTCAAGGTCACACTGCCGAGCCCGAGCCTGTTCGCCAACTTCTATGACCCGCAGCGCTCGCGCGGCGCCTACCCGAGCCTGGAGGGCTTCCTGGCCGATGTCACCGAGATCCTGCGCCAGGAGGTCGACGAGCTGGTCCGGCTGGGCTGCGCGTATGTCCAGCTCGATGCCCCGCACTATCCTTTGCTGCTTGATCCCGCCTACCGCGACTTCTACGCCAGCAGGGGCTGGCCGGCACAGCGCTGGCTCGACCTCGGCGTCGAGCTCGACAACATCGTCATCGGCCAGCGTCCGGGTGTGACCTTCGGGTTCCACCTCTGTCGCGGAAACCAGCAGAGCCGCTGGCTGGTCGAAGGTGGCTACGACTGGCTCGCGCAGCGGCTGTTCCCGCGGGTGGCGGCGCAGCGGTTGCTCCTGGAGTACGACGATGAGCGTTCCGGCGGCTTCGAGCCGCTAGCCGCTACGCCGGAGGACAAGACCGTCGTCCTCGGGCTGGTCACCACCAAGACCGGCCGCCGCGAGACCGTCGAAGAGCTACAAGCCCGCATCCACGAGGCGGCACGTGTCGTACCGCTCGAGCGCCTGGCCCTATCCCCGCAGTGCGGCTTCGCCACCTCCATTCTCGGCAACGCACTGTCCACCGCCGACCAGCAGGCCAAGCTGCGGACGCTTGCGGTGACCGCCGAGCGGGTATGGCGATGACCGTCGTCTCGATGTTGGTAAAAGCCGGCCGATCAGCAAGTCGCCGGCTCGGGTTGGCGCTGCGGAATGTAAGGGTCGACGCTGCCCCGCGCACGCCAGCTCCGCACCGGGTTGAGCCCTGGCTCTTTGCCGAGGATCTCCGCGATTGTCAGGATCGTACTCGGACGCACCCCGAAGTCCTCCTCGAGATGACCCAGACGCGGATCGTCGATATGTTTCATGCCGCCGGGGAACGTCTCCGTCAGCTTGATTGCCGAGCGGATTCCCATCTGGTTCAGCGCCGCTTTCGTCCGGCTGCCCAACCGCCGACCCTCGAAGTCATAAATTGCCCGGATTTCTTCGGCGCCAGCGGCGCGAACGGTATTGTCGCCGGGCTTGCCGCGGCCTGACTTCGCCGCTTTCTGCGCTCTTCTCCGGTTCTTTTGCTCCTCGTGCCGGTTGCGCTCGGTCCGGTCGAGATGGATATAAAGGTACGCTTGATCCACCCAGTCGATGAGCCTGCCCACGGGCACTTTTGTATGCAGGATCACATCCACCAGATTCGCCGTCGCCAAGTTCTGCATGTCCTCGATGCCTTCTTCGATCAGGCGCGCTTCGTACCAGATGTTCAGCCCGTCCAGCTGGCTGAGCGGGTACTCGGTGGTAAGCGTGGGCACGAAGACGCGCAGGAAGAACGCCGCCGTCCTGGTCAGCGCTTGCATCGCGACCAGCGGGAAGAAGCCGACCACAAAGGCTACGACGGCTTCGCTCGGCCGCGGGCCGATTCCTGATCCGGAAAGGTAAGGATACAGCTGGTGAACGACCGGGATAGTGATCGCAACGACGATGACTCTCAGGACTGCACTCGCATACGCGCTGGCCCGGAGATCGCTTTGGAAGAACCGCCTGATGAGCATCTGCACGATAAAGGCGTACGCGCCGATGAATGCATACTTCAGCATGTCCAGTAGCGTGCTCGGCTGCGTCGAAAGACCCGGTGGCCACAGCAGCGCCGTCCAGCATATGGCGAACACGGCGGTCGCGAGGAACAGCGGGAACAGGGTGTCCGTGGGTAGCCGCCAGTCCGGATCTTGAACGGCCCTGGACACCGCCTTGCCATAGTAGGCGTCAAATTTTTGCCGGTAGATGTTCCGCTTTCCGGACTGCTGGCGTCCGCCAGCATCCAGCCATTCCTTGTAGTACCGCGATGACGGCGGTGGCATGGGAAGGTAGCAGGGGTCATCCAGTCGCAGGCGGTGCAGGTAGATCACGTATTCATCCCACAACGCGCCCGCTCGTTGACCGATGAAACGAACGAACATCCAACCCGGCAGGAATGACGCCACCCAGATGGCGAAAACCGAGAGCAACGCCGCCGGGGGAGCTGGTGGCGCACCAAAACCCCAGTACAGGAGGAGAGCCGCCACGGCGATGGTGGTCGCGATCAGAATATTCATCCACAGTGCCGTCACAGCGCGTTGCAAAGGCCGCGTCAGCCGCTGTCTGACGCCGGTCGGCGGATCGTGTTTCTTCGCATCTGTGACGTCGATGGAGGGCAGCAACGTCGAGAGCATCCGGGCAGGATGCGAGTCCGGTCGTTGAAGCTTGTCTCGCACAATGGTGCGTAACGTCGCCACGTCGGGTTGGGCGAGGTCGCGCTGGCGTGTCTCGGTCTCGATGTCCTGCGCGAGTTGGGTCAGCTCGGCGAGCACGAGGCGGTTGAGCGACTCGGGCTGCAAGCCGAGCGTGCGGCCGAGCTCCTCGACCGGGAAGTCACGGTCGAAGTCCCTCGACACGTGCGCAGGGGTGGCCCGGACGATGGCGAGCTGGTTAGCCACCCAGTCCGCCAGTCCATCCACCCGGCCGTTGCCGACGTCGACCATCGCTTCGCTTTCGCCATTGAGGGGCCCGCCTGCGGACATGGCACACCTGCGTTATCGCTTTCGGCAACCGATTTCCGGGCTTGTGGTCCGGCTCGAGCTCAATTAGCTACTCGCTCGTCGTCATACGACGAAAAGAACGCGTGCAGGTCCGAACTCAGCTGCTCGAACGACGCGGCGGCAAACAGGACAGGTTGGTAGTGGGTGATGTCGTAGCTTTGAGTCGCCATGGCCTGCAGATCCCACGGGCGGATGTCGGCGTCGCGGAAGGTTTCGATCTCGCCGTAGGACGACAGCAGGCCGGCGCCGTAGGCCTTCACCGCACCGTCCTCGTAGACCACGCCGAACTCGAGAGTGAACCAGAAGACCCGGCTGAAGGCGTCGAGTGAGGCGTCGGTCGTGGCGCGCAGCGAGGCCCGCCCGGCAGCTTCATAAAGATCAGCGAACCCCGGGCTGGCCAGCATGTTGGCGTGCCCGATGATCTCGTGGACGATGTCTGGCTCCGGTGTGTAAAAAGGCACCGAATGGTGGCGGATGTACTGCGTGGACAAAAACGTCCGCTCGGCGAGCGACCCGTAGAACCTTAGGGCCGGCACCAGACCGGGGACCGGATTGATGTGGAAACCGGTCAGGCGGTGCACCCGCTCGTCGACCTCCCGTAGCTGCGGGACACGGGCCGTCGGGAGCACGAGCCGGTCTGCGCCACAGAGATACTCGCGGCATGCGTACCTGCGGTGCTTGCCGGCAAGCTCGGTGGACACCGTGCGCCAGACCCCGTCCTCCTCGGCGGTGTAGGTGACGTCCGGGATCGGGTCGCCGCGGCGGTAGGCGGCGCCGACCTCGGCGATCCGGGCGCGCCGGGCGCGGTACGCCGGATCGCTGACGCCAGGGTGATCTGGCGGCAACTCGAACCGGGACGGTGTGATCAGCGCGGCCATAGTAGGAGCCTGCGCCCGGCGGCACGATCGTTCAATGCTCAAGACCTAATGCCAGACGTATATCCTATGGAGTACGCTGTATAGGCGATGTCCGTCTCATCTCGACGCCTTGATGACGTCGACCGTCGGATGCTGGGCATTCTGGTCGACGAAGGCCGCATGTCGGTCAACGAACTGGCGAACCGAGCCGGTATCTCCCGGGCGACCGCCTACGCCCGGTACGACCGGCTGGTGGCAAACGGCGTCATCCGTGGTTTCCGCGCCGATGTCGATCCCCAGGCGATCGGGCTCGACGTCGCAGCCATGATCTTGATCAACATCGAGCAGGGGTCGTGGCCGACGATGCGAGACAAGATCAGCCGTCTGCCGGGCGTCGAGTACGTCGCGTTGACCAGCGGCGAGTTCGACTTCATGCTCCTGGTCCGCGCGCCCGACATCGCGGCACTGCGCGACGTCGTGCTCCACCGCCTGCAAGGCATGCCCGAGGTGCGCTCCACCCACACGATCTTCGTTCTCGACGAGGAGCGCCACCCCATCGGATCAGCTCACCACCTCGATCTCGACCACGGATCGCGCCGTCCGCCGCGGTAATTCCGTCGCCACCTCAGCCATGTAACGAGGACCATGTGGCGATATCGAGGTCGCCGAGCGCCCGCAGGACCTGGTGTTATACGGCGGCACCGGCCGGGCGGCCCGGGACTGGCCGAGCTTTCACGCGATCACTCGGCAGCTCACCACGCTGGGATCCGATGAGACGCTGCTGGTCGCCTCCGGGCGCCCGGTGGGCGTGTTGGGCAGGCATGAATGGGCACTTTGGGTGCTGATCGCCAACGCGAACCTGGTGCGGAAGTGGGCCACTTGGCCGGAGTTTCGCCGGCTGGAAGCCGCGGACCTGCCATGTACGGGGAGATGACCGCGGACTCGTGGATCTACATCGGGACGCAGGGCATCTTGCAGGGCACCTACGAGACCTTCGCCGCGGTGGCCGCGGCCCGCTTCAGCGGCTCGCTGCGCGGCCGGTTGGTGCTCACCGCCGGGCTCGGCGGCACGGGCGGCGCGCAGCGGCTGGCCGTGACCATGAACGAGGGCGTGGCGCTGATCGTGGAATGCGACCCGGACCGCGCGCCACCGCCTGGCCACTGGTTAGCTCGACGAATTCGCGTCCGATGTGGACGACGCAATACCGGCTTCAAATCCGGAGACCGCCTGATACGCCGTCGGAGATGCTCGCGCTCACCCGATGACCCAGTCCAACGCTTCCTCATGGTAGAATCGAACACGTGTTCGATGACAGTGTATGGGAGTGGCCACCGCCACCGTTGAGCGCGCCACCTGAGGTGATCATCGACTGCCTGGTCGAGGAGCCGCCCGGTGTCGCGGAGCCGGTGCGGTGGTCGGAGTATGTGCCGGATGGCATGCTGGCCGACCTGCTCGCTGCACCCAAGACTACCGATGTCGATCACCGTGAGTTTGAGGCCCTGGAACGCATCGGGGGGTGGGAGCGGGTCATCGCTTGGGCCCAGGCTCACCAGATCCGGGAGATGACCTCGTTTCTGCGCAGCGCCGAGCACCGCAACATCGGCCTGGGCGCCGACCCGGTGAGGGCTCGCGAATCCGCAGTGGCTGAGGTGGGGTTGATGTTGCGGGTCTCGACACGCACCGCGGCTGCCCGGGTGGACACCGCTGAGTCGCTCTGCGAGAGGTTGCCGGGCACGCTGACCGCGCTGGAGCAGGGCCGGATCACCCTGGCCAAGGCACGCGTCCTCCACGCGGAGACTCTCAATCTGTCTGGGCAGCACACCGCGCGAGTCGAACAGCAGATGCTGGCCAAGGCGCACAAGCAGACCCCCGGGCAGCTACGCGCCGCGACTCGTCGTGCCGTGTTATCCGCGAACCCTTCAGCTGCCCAGCAACGAACCGAACGCGCCAAGCGCGAGCGGGGGGTGCAGATGTGGCCGGAGTCCGACGGCATGGCCGTACTGTCAGCCTATCTTCCCGCCGCTGACGCCGTGGGTGTGTATGCGGTATTTGACGAGTACGCCCGTCGCACCGGCGGCACCGGCGATGAGCGCAGCATGGATGCCCGCCGCGCCGACGCCCTGGTCGATCTCGTGCTTCAGCCCGCCGGTTTTGCCCGTGCCGACACTACCGCAGCCCACACCACCAGCCTCCCCGCAGGCAACACCCACACCGGGTCATCCAGCCAGCACGCCGGCGCGACCACCGGCTGCCGGTGCGTATGCGGACGGTGCCGGCGTGGTGGCGGCGTGGACGTGCGGGTGACGGTTCCCTATACCGCGCTGCTGGGCGCCGACGGACTGCCCGGTGAGCTTGCCGGTTACGGACCGATCCCGGCCGCGGTGGCTCGGGATCTCGCCGCTAGGGGCACCTGGCGGCGCATCCTCACCGACCCGGAGTCGGGCCGGCCGCTGGACTACGGCACCACCCGCTACCGGCCACCGACCCACCTCGCCGAGCTGGTGATCACCCGGGATCAGACCTGCCAATTCCCCGGCTGCCGCATGCCCGCCCATCGTTGCGAGAATGACCACGGCATTCCCTACGACCCGCAGCACGGCACCGGTCCCACCAGTGAAACCAACCTGGGCATCAAGTGCCGCCACCACCACCAGATCAAACAGTCCCCAGGCTGGTCAGTCACCCACCATCCCGACGGCTGCACCACCTGGACCACCCCCAGCGGACACACCTACCACACCCAACCACCACCGCTGACCAACCCTGAACCGGTCACCCCTCGCCCGGCACCCAACCCGGACGGCCCCCCACCGTTCTGAGCTTGCATGCGGTGACCGAACTAGCCTGCACCAACGCTTGGCCTGCCCGGAAAACGCCTTGACTTCAGCCAGAGGCCGCTGAGACCGCAGCGCGGGTGCAGAGCCGTTACGCGAGGTGGTCGGCGACGCGTAGGGCGTTTGCGATGATGGTCAATCTGGAGTTCACCGCCGAACCGGACACCCGCATCGGGATGTGCTTCTCCACCGCGGCCCGCTTGACCGGGTCATCGATCCAGGACCGGTTGATCGGGGTGACGGTGGCGCCGGGGCCGATGCCGTTGACCCGGATGCCGCGGCTGGCGTACTCCAGCGCCAGCGTGCGGGTGAGGTTCTGCATACCGCCCTTGGACACCGAGTAGCCCACGAACCGCGGCTTGGGGATCAGCTGGTGCACGCTGGAGACGTTGACGATGCAAGCGCCCCGGTCACCGTCGAGGAAGCCGCGGATCGCCCGCTGCGCGCACAGAAACGCGCCGCGCAGGTTCACCGTGACCACGCGATCGAGTCGGCCACCGCCAGTTCGGTGTCCGCGGCGATCTGGATACCGGCGTTGTTGATCAAGATGTCGATGCGCCCGTAGGCATCGAGCACCTGGTCGAACATCCGGTCTACGGCAGCGGCGTCAGAGACGTCGGCCTCGACGAGGAGCGGGTTGGTGCGGCTGCGGACAGCTGCTTCATGCACAGCTCGACACCATGCTGGATCTGGTCGCGGGTGGCCTCGGCGCCTTCGGGGCGGCTGCCGTAGTTGATCGCGACGTCGACGCCCTCCTCCCCGAGCCGGACGGCGATGGCCTACCCGATGCCGGAACTGCCGCCGGTGACGACGGCGCGCTTGCCGACGAGTCCCTTCATGATCTGCTCCTCTGGGGCTTCTGGGCTGGGTGGGCGCGAGCGCGCCCGGTGTGGAAGAAGGCGACGGCCGTCTCGACCGAAGTCACCTCGTGGTGGCGCAGGACCGCTCCGAAGGGGGCGTTCCAAAAGTCGTCACCTGGCGGCGGGCCGTCGAATGGGCCGACGTACAGGTAAGGCTCCGCGACGTGCACGTCGCCTGGAGAGACGCCGTAGTTGACCCGTGCGGCGGTGAGACCGAGATCGAAATGCTCGGGCCACAGCTGCGCGCCGGTCGGTTGGTCGTCGGGCACTGCGGCGGCGAAACTGGCCAGCGCCTGCGACCCGAGCTGGTACCAGTCGGCCAGCAACCGGGCGGCCTGGCGGTCGATTCGCAACAGCGTGTCCGGCTGCAGCGGGGTGGCCGGGCGGTACACCTGCTGCGGTGCGCCGGGCGTGGTCCCGGCGAAGTCGGCGACCTGCGCCACGGTGGCGATCCGGGTGCGGCGCTGCTGCCCGTTGCGGCTGACCACGAACTCGTCGAGGTCTACCGCCAGCACGCATCCTTCGGGTCCGAACGCGGGGGTCGCGAAGCCTCCCGGGGCGGGTACCAGCCCAATGCGGGCGGTTACGGCGTAGCGGGCCGCAGACAGCACATGCTCAGCAAGCCGGTGCCACGCGTCCCGGGTAGCCGGCAATAAGTCGGTCATGCCGATCAGTACCGGTGCGCCGGTGTCCCGTTACGCCTGCGGGCTGATGTTGTCGGTCCCCTGG
>DASUVX010000196.1:0-18516 GCA_036378735.1 Pseudonocardiaceae bacterium
GGTGGCGCAGCAGGTGAAGCAGGCCGCCTCGGATGTCGCCGACAACCTGCGCGTGCCGGCGCAACAAACCGCGGAGTCGATCAAGTCGGCGGGCCGGGACGCCGCTTCGACGGTCACTGCCGAGAGCCGGGCGGCCATGGACCAGGTCAGCGATCGGGTAGAGCAGGCAAAGCGCAACGTGGGGGATCGGGCACCCGGTTACCCCACGAGGCAGCGCTGAGGCGCAGGAGTAACGCGCATGAACATCCGTCCCCTCGGCGGCGCCGCCGGCTGCCTCCTGATGATCCTGTTCTCGGTACTGGCCTCCATCGTGCTGACGGTGCTGCTGAACATCATCATCCGGTGAGTGCGGGCTTTCGCCGCTGCGTGCCGTGGCCCCATGCCCGGCCCGGCACGCGGGTAGTAACGTCCCGCCATCACATCCAAGCGGCCCCTCCAGACCATGCGGCGCTGCCTTGTGCCGATCCTCGCCTGCGGCATCCTGGGCGTGGCCGGCTGTGCACGAGCCGGTGTCGATCCGCCCGCCGCTCCGAAGGGCCTGACCCAGGCGGCCCTGACGGGCCCCGCCGCTGGGACGGAAGTGGCACTGCCGGCTCCGAGTGCGGCGCCGCCCTCGCCTCGGTCGGCACCGGCTGATTGCCGTGCTGATTGGGGGTGGAGCTGCACCCAGCAACAGCGCTTCGACGCGGCGAGTGCGTACATCAGCCGCACGGTCCGCGGCCAGGGCTACCTGAGCGTGGTGTTCACGGATCGGCAGACCGGAAGAGCATGGCGAGTCGGGCCCACGCAGCATGCGGGCTGGACGGCGTCGACGATCAAGCTCGCCATCGCTACCGACCTGCTGCGCCGGCAACGCGCCCACCAGATCACGCTGACTGCGGCGGATCGGCACGACATGGCCACCATGCTCAATTTTTCGGATAATGCGGCGTCGGACCGGTTGTGGTCCAGGTTCGGTGGCGAGGACATGCTGGCCCGGTTCCGCAATCAGTACGGCATGACCGGCCTGCATTTCGTTCCCGGATTCACTGCCAAGACCTACTGGGGCTTTGTCAAATGCACCACCGACGACCTGGCTGCTCTACTGAACTACGTCTTCACCCAGACCGATCCTGCTGACCGGACCTATCTGGTCGCTGCGATGCGCGGGGTCGCGCCCAACCAGCAGTGGGGTGTTTGGGCCGCCGGTTCCGCGCAGCGGCCCGGCAACAAGGACGGCTGGTCCTACGAAACCGATCCCTACGGCAAGCACTGGGTGACGAACACCATCGGCTTCGCCGGCCCCGAGGAGCGCTACCTGATCGCCGTGATGTACCAGGTGCATCCAAGCGGCACTTTGGATGCCGGAGTGCATACCGTTAGTGACGTCGTCGCCCTGCTCTTCGGTGTGCCCGTGCCCGCTCACATCACGGTGCCGGCGCCCGACGGATAGAGCCGGCTAGGAGACCGTGAGGACGCCCGTCATGTACGGGTGATGGAAGCAGTGGAAGGCGTACTTGCCGGGCTTCGTGGGTGCTTGGAAGCTGGCCGGTACGCCTTGCGCCACGTTGCCGGTGTTGAAGGCGCCGTTGTCGGCCGTGACCGTGTGGATCACTTGGTCGTCATTACGCACTGTTACGGTCGCGCCAGGAGAAACCGTGAAGTACCGCGGCAGGTAGGCGAAGTTCTTGATATCCACCGTGATGGCCGCCGCCTGATTGACCGCGGGTGGTTGTGCAGGTGGGGACGCCGTCGTGTCAGGACTGCTGCCGCACGCTGCGACGAGCATGGTGGATGCGACCGCGGCCACTACCACCACTCGATAGCGCCGACCCAATCCCCGCACCAACTTATTCATAGCACCCAACCCGCATTCAGCCTGCTGGCTGCGACAGGCGCCAGAACGGGGACACCGGGCCCACCCCGGTGCCGAGGGGATAGGCGTGCGCGACTGCTTGGGCGATGTAGTGCTTGGCGTAGCGCACCGCGGCGGGCATGGCGGCGCCATGGGCCAGCGCCGAGGTGATCGCCGCCGCCAGGGTGTCGCCGCCACCGTGGGTGTGTGCGGTGGCGACCCGAGGGCCGGTCAACGCGGTGAAATCGCGGCCGTCGTAGAGCAGATCCAGGCATTCCGGATCATCGAACAGGTGCCCGCCCTTGACCAGCACCCACCTAGGTCCCAGCGCGTGCA
Organism: Pseudonocardiaceae bacterium; assembly: GCA_036378735.1. Classification (GTDB taxonomy): domain Bacteria; phylum Actinomycetota; class Actinomycetes; order Mycobacteriales; family Pseudonocardiaceae. The sequence goes on from DASUVX010000196.1 coordinate 2,171, forward strand.
TCGCTCGGGCGGCCTCGTACTGCTGCGCCCGCGACCGGACGTCCAGGCCGATCAGTAGCCGGACCTCGTCCAGGTTCGGGGTCACCAGGGTGGCGCGCGGGAACAGTTGCGAGCGCAGCGTCGCCAGCGCGTCACCAGCCAGCAGCGGATCGCCGTGCATGGACGCTGCCACCGGATCGACCACCAACGGTACCGACGTACCGATGCCAAGCTCGTCACACACTTCGGCCACCGCCGAGATGATCACCGCGCTGGCCAGCATTCCGGTCTTGGTGGCGGCCACCCCGATGTCGGTGGCCACCGCCCGGACCTGGTCGGCCACCGTGGACGGCGGGATCTCCACGACACCGGTGACGCCCAGCGAGTTCTGCACCGTCACCGCGGTCACTGCGACGCAACCGTGCACGCCGCAGGTGGTGAACGTGCGCAGATCGGCCTGCAGCCCCGCCCCGCCCCCCGAATCCGACCCCGCAATCGTCAGCGCGACCGGAGGCGCTGCCCTCACGGGACCCGATATGGAGACCTATCGGGGTTATCGAGGCCCGACGATCCCGATATGTCTCCATGTCGGGATGAGCGGGGAGCGGGGGTGACGGGGACGTACACACGTCCACCTGCTGCGGTGAACTCGGCCGACTTCTCCTGCATGCCCGCTTCCAAAGCGTCCACCGTCGACAACCCGTGCTCGGCCGCGTAGGCCCGGACGTCGGCGGAGATACGCATCGAGCAGAACTTGGGCCCGCACATGGAGCAGAAGTGCGCGGTCTTGGCAGGCTCGGCCGGCAGCGTCTCGTCGTGGTAGGACCGCGCGGTGTCCGGGTCCAGTGCCAGCGCGAACTGGTCATGCCAGCGGAACTCAAACCGTGCCGTCGACAGCGCATCGTCCCAGGCCTGTGCCCCCGGATGGCCCTTGGCCAGATCAGCGCTGTGCGCGGCGATCTTGTAGGTGATCACGCCGGTCTTGACGTCGTCGCGGTCGGGCAGGCCCAGGTGCTCCTTCGGTGTGACGTAGCACAGCATCGCGGTGCCCGCCTGCGCGATCATCGCCGCGCCGATCGCCGAGGTGATGTGGTCATAAGCCGGCGCGATGTCCGTCGCCAGCGGACCCAGCGTGTAGAACGGCGCTTCGTCGCACCACTGCTCCTCCAGGCGCACGTTTTCGGCGATCTTGTGCATGGGCACGTGGCCCGGGCCTTCGATCATCACCTGCACGTCGTGGCGTCGGGCGATCTGGGTCAGCTCGCCCAACGTCTTTAGCTCAGCGAGCTGGGCCTCGTCGTTGGCGTCGGCGATCGAACCTGGGCGCAGGCCGTCACCTAGGGAGAACGTGACGTCGTAGCGGCGCAGGATCTCGCACAGTTCCTCGAAGTTCTCGTAGAGGAACGACTCGCGGTGGTGCGCCAGGCACCACGCCGCCATGATCGATCCGCCGCGGGAGACGATGCCGGTCACCCGCTTGACCGTCAGCGGCACGAACCGCAGCAGCACTCCGGCGTGCACGGTCATGTAGTCGACGCCCTGCTCGCACTGCTCGATCACGGTGTCCCGGTAGGCCTCCCAACTCAGCGCTGTCGGGTCACCTTTCACCTTCTCCAGCGCCTGGTAGATCGGCACGGTGCCGACCGGGACGGGGCAGTTGCGCAGCAGCCATTCCCGGGTCTCGTGAATCCGCTTGCCGGTGGACAGATCCATGATCGTGTCCGCGCCCCAGCGGGTGGCCCACACCATCTTGTCCACCTCCTCCTCAATCGAGGAGGCGACCGCCGAGTTGCCGATATTGGCGTTGACCTTCACCAGGAACTTCTTGCCGATGATCATCGGCTCAGATTCAGGGTGCCGGTGGTTGGCCGGGATGATCGCGCGGCCGCGGGCCACCTCGGATCGGACCAGTTCGACGTCAACGCTCTCGCGGGCCGCGATGAACTCCATCTCCGGGGTCACGACGCCGGCCCGGGCCCACGCGAGTTGGGTTGACGGTTCACGGCCGGCGATCCATGGCTCGCGCAGCTTGGGCAACCCTCGGTGGACGTCGATGGTGGCGTCGGGGTCGGTATAGGGACCGGAGGTGTCGTAGAGGTCGACGTGTTCGGAGTTGGTCATCGTGACCCGGCGAGCGGGCACTCGGAGTTCGCCTACCTGGCGGTAGACCTTTCGTGACCCGGTGATCGGGCCAGTAGTCACGGCGGGCCTGATCGTGGCGTCGCGTAGCCCATTAGACGGTGCAGTCATGGATCATCCTTCCTACGCCGGCATTACCCGGACAGGTTCTGCGGTCGGCAGCCCCGGGCCGGTGCCCAGCCGCCCTCTCAGCCCGCTTCGGTGCGAGCTCCCGCGTGTTCGATTGACCTGCCCGACGTTAGCCCCGTGTAGAGCCGGCCCGCAAAATATGCCGATTCGCCGAACAGTTCGTATTCGCTTGCTCACTGCTGGTGGTCGTCCACCTACGGACGCAGCAACCGCGGCTAGGTGACGATGAGGGTTGCGGTGAGCAGCAGTGCGGCCAGCGTCAGGGCGACTCGCAGTCCCCGCTCGTGACGCTGCCACTGGCTGTCCCACCAGGCGCCGTCCCGGCTGTAGTGGCGTCCCAGCGCCATCACAGCCCGCCCCAGGCCGAAACCGAGACCGCTGACCAGCGCGGCCGGCCAGGTGCTCACCAGCAGAACCGCGACCAGCGGCAGGTAGGGCAGGTTGCTCGGCATGTGGGTGCGGACCCCGCTGCCCATCTCGAAGCCGAACCGCAACGCTCCTGCGTCGCCGCCGGACGCGATCACCGACGAGGGCACCTGGGCACGCCGGTGCGGCAGCACCACCCGGTGCAACCCGCACTCACCGGCCAGCACGAACAGCGCCACCGCTGCGATCACCCCGACCCGCACGCCGGCTGGCAGCGGGGGGCGCACCAGGCTACCCAGCACCACCGCGACGGCACTGACGGCCAGACCCCCGGCGACCAGGCCCGCGGTGAAGTAGCTACGTGACGAATCCCGCCAGACCGGCGAGCTCAGCAGGGACGCCGAGTTGACGCTTCACGCCGAACCGGACAGGGCGTAACCGGCGATCAGCCCGAGCAGCAGCCAGGTCAGCAGCCAACCTAGCCGGCCACCGGCCGGCATCATCGCCACCGCCGCCGCCAGCACCACCAGCGCAGTGGTGACCTGTACGGGACCCCAGACGGCGCGCCGCAGACGTTGGATCATCGGGGCGGCGACGCCTAGTTCGTCGCTTCGTAGGACAGCCTCGCACTGCACACGAGCTTCTCTAGGTTCGGCGCCCCGCTGTATTGCACGTCACCGTCTGCACATCGGAAGGTCCAACCGTCGGACTTCCACAGCCAGGCGTTGCGCGATTCAGCTCCGGCGCGGCAGATCGCCCGCGGCTGGTAGCAGTCCTGTCCGTAGCAGCCGTTCCTGAACCACTTGTCTGACTCGCAGTACGACTCCGAGTAAGGCGCACCAATGCAGGTGGGTCCGTGCGGCCCATAGTGGTAACGACCGCAATCGGGATACTCCGAGCCCTGCTCGGCCCTGGCCGGGCGGGCCAGCGGGATCCAACCCAGCATGGTGAGACCCAAGGTCATGGCGGCGGTGCTGGCGACGGCCAGAAACCCGCGCCGGTGCAGCTGCGAAGCGTCGGCGAACCGAACGACACGAGGCTGCGGGTCAGCACCGGGCTGGTCGAGGCGAGGAATATCAGGGGGGATCATCGCGCTCCTTGCTGGACCATCGCCGTGTTCAGCAGGCCGGCCACTTGCTGATGGATCTGCTGGGCAGCCACCACCGGCTGGGCCGCAAGCACTGTCCCGTCGTCGCCGACGTGCAGCAGCGCCGGCGCCCAAGGCAAGTCGAGTTCCGTGACCAGCGCTGGGTCGACGCGCGATCGAATGCCCGGCGCGTCAGCCCATCGCGGGCGCGGGGACAGCACCTCGAAGCGGATGCCCGGATGCTCGGCGGGCAGCCGGGTGAACGGCCCGTGGACCTCGTCACACAGGCCGCAGCCGGGGTCGAGGACCAGCAGGATCGCCGGTCCGGCGCCGGCCAGCTGTTGCACCCGGCGTCCCATGGTGGCGCGCCAGGGCTGCATGCCCTGCTCGGACCGCAGCGCCACCACCTCGGTCTGCAGTTCCCGCAGCTGCCGCAGCATGCCGGCCATCGCCAGCGTCAGCACCGCCAGGCAGCCCCAGGCCAGCGTGAGCGCGGCGGCGAGCACGCTCATGCGACGCGCCCGTCGACCGCCGCCGGCAGGGTGTAGAGCAACACCGCCATCACCAGCGCGCAGGCCACCACCAGCACGGCGACCCCACCGCCGGGCAATGCAACCGCCGGATACACCGCCGTCGCGGCCAGCGTGGCGATCGACAGCCCCACCGCCCGGGCGATGCTCCCGGGCCCCACTTGGGTGCCCATCCGGTTGCAGCCGCAATCGGACTCATCGCCCCGGTGGTGGCGCCACCACAGGTGGGCGGCGAAGGCCAGGTAGATCGCCGTCTGCGCAGCCAGCGCCCAGCGCAGCTCGTCGGTGCCGAAGAAGACCGCGGCCACGGAGGGCACCCCGATCGCCAGCTCCACCACCGCGATGGCCCGGGCCGCCGCAAGGCCGGTACCCGCCGCCTGGGCCAGGAACTTCGGTGCCCTCAGATGCTCGAGCCCGGCTTCCACCAGGAGGAATGCTGCTGCGAGCACAGGCACTCCAAGCACGATCATGGGGACTCCCAGCTCACATTCAACTCATGGAGAAACGCTAGTACCCGGCTCAAGTCGGAGGTGTCAGCCGGTCCGGGCACCAGCCGGGTAACCGCAGTGGGTGTGGCCAAAACCAAGGTGTCCGACCGGGCCCGACCCTGCGCGCCAGGGCCGAGCGGTTGGCGCCACAGTTCGCCGTGCAGGGTGGGATGGCCCCGGAAATCCGGAACCGCGACTTGGCTGGCTCCGGGACGTTCGATCATCAGGTAGCCGATCCCAGGCACCTCCTTGGCCACCCGCACCGGCTCCGCCTGCACCTGCCCGGTGCTGCGGGGCTGGACCAGCATGCCCAGCGGCGTGTCGGTCAACCGGAACGCGTCGAAGACCGTCGTGATGTCGTCGGGGGCGCCGCTGGCCCGGGTGTGCAGCTCGAACCACTGCCCGCGCCAGGCGGCCCGGTAATCGGGAACCTCCATGCGAGCCGGGTTGTCCCGGACGCCGATGATCAGTTCACCGCCACGGTAGGGCTGGTGGAGTAGCCGATCGGGGATGGTGGTGTAGGCGCTGTGCCAGTCGAACGCGCCGGCCTCGGCGACGGTGAAGCTTCGCCGAGCACCCCGAACCAGCGCGGTGAAGTCGCACGACCAGGGCCTGGACACGTCCACAGCGGTGCCGCGCAGCAGTACCTGGGAGCCGTCGGGGGTGACGAAGGAGGCGCCGCCCCGCCACGGCCAGTCATACCGCCCGCGTGGTGAGGGTGTGATCACGTTATAACTCCCGAGCCCGGACACTGCCAGCGATACTGGCACACCGACAGTCGCTGTGCGCGAGCAAACAGTTACGGCGTGTCTTCAATTGGCTCTAGGTCGACACCAGCTCGGTCGGCACGGTGATCACATCCACCATCGCGCCGTTGCGCAGCACGGTGATCGGCAACCTGATGCCGATGGCCTCGGCGAACAGCTGGCGTTGGATGCCCTGGGCGTCGGTGACCGGCCGGCGTCCCGCGCTGAGCACGAGATCCCCGGCGCGCAGGCCGGCCCGGTCAGCGGGGCTGCCCGGGATGACCTCCACCAGGCGCAGGCCCGACGCCTGCCCGGTGCGTTGCGCGATCGGCGCGGGCAGCGGAGCAGGCACCCCGACCAGGCCGAGGTAACCGCGGCGCACCCGGCCATCGGCCAGTAGCGCCCCGATGATGCGGCGGGTGGTCGCGTTGACCGGTACGGCCATGCCGAGCCCGAAACCGGCGACCGCCGTGTTGATGCCGACTACCTTGGCGCTTGCGTCGGCCAGCGCGCCACCGGAGTTGCCGGGGTTGAGTGCGGCGTCGGTCTGGATCACATCCTCGATGACCCGCATGGCCCGTCCGGACCGTACCGGCAGCGAGCGGCCCAACCCGCTGACCACTCCAGCCGTCACCGATCCGGCGAGCCCCAACGGATTGCCGACGGCGACCACCAACTGCCCGACGACCAGGTCGTCTGCGTCGCCCAGCACGGCGGCGGCCGGCGTTGTGCTGCGGGCCCGTAGCACCGCGAGGTCGGACAGCGCGTCGGTGCCCACCACGTCGAAGCGGCTTTCGGTACCGTCGGTGAACGCGGCGACGCCGTCGTGCGCGGATCCCACGACGTGCGCATTGGTCAGCAGCAGCCCGTCGTCGGCGAACACCACGGCTGATCCGGCGCCCGGACCGATCCGGAGACTGGCGACGTGCGGGGTGACCGCTGCGGCCACTGAACTGACTGTGCGCGAGTAGGAGTCCATCGGGTCCACCGCGACCACCGACCTTCGGCAGAATTACAACGTTGCTGTGATAGCAACGCCGCTGCCTCCAGCGCTGTTCCACCCCGCTATCCCAGGTCAGACGCCGTGCTGTCCGGGGCGTTCACGCCTAGTGCGGGCTGGCGGCGGGGTCCCAGGCCAGCCCGGGCACGCCCCAGCCCTGAGCTTTGAGCATCTTTTTCGCTTCGCGGGCGTGCCGGCCGACCAGCCTGTTGAGGTAGAGGATGCCGTCGAGGTGGTCGGTCTCGTGCTGGAGGCAGCGGGCCAGCAAGCCGGTGCCCTCGACGGTGACCGGTGTGCCGTCGGCGTCGACGCCGGTGACCTTCGCCCAGGCGGCGCGCCCGGTGGGAAAAGACTCGCCCGGCACCGACAGGCAGCCCTCCCAATCGCCGTCGGGATCGGGCATGGTCTCGGGGCGCTCGCTGATTTCCAGCACCGGGTTGACCACCACACCCCGGTATCTGACGTTGTGCGCGTCTGCGCAGTCGTAGATGAACACGCGCAGGTCCACCCCGATCTGGTTGGCTGCGAGTCCGACACCCTCGGCCGCGGCCATCGTGTCGAACATGTCGCCGACGAGGGTGTGCAGTTCCTCGCCGAAGTCCGTGACCAGCCTGGTCGGGGTGTGCAGCACTGGGTCACCGACGATGCGAATCGGACGAACAGCCATGATGGCCAACAGTAATCAGAGCCGGCGCCGCCGCGATCGCTGGGGAGTCCGGGGGCGTCGGCGCTGTCTTCGCGCCTTCGCGTGGTTGAATGCCGGAATCACACGGCTGTCATTCGTCGGCACGGCGCGGGAGCGAGGACACGATGGACGCCGCACAGGCGCTGGACGCGATCGACGGCCAGCCTGAGGGGCTGAGCCGCCAAGAACACGAGGTGTTGGCCTTCGAGCGGCAGTGGTGGCGTTACGCCGGAGCCAAAGAGCAGGCCATCCGGGAGCAGTTCGGTATCTCCGCCACCCGCTACTACCAGGCGCTCAACAACGTCATCGACCGGCCGGAGGCGCTTGCCGCGGATCCGATGCTGGTCAAGCGGTTGCGGCGGCTGCGGTCGGGCCGGCAGCGTGCCCGGGCCGCCCGCCGGCTCGGTGCCGAACCGAAGTAGTTCATGAGCACGCCGAACAAGCCCGGTAGTCGGCGGAAGCGCACCGCTGGAATAGCGCTGATCGCGCTCGCGGTCATGGCCGCCACCATCGGTGTGGTCCTGGCGCTCACCAGCGGTGGGCACATCAGGGCTACTGGTCCCTCGACGGCCACCTCGGCGCAACCATTGCCGCCGCCGCGGCCAACCGCCATTCCCTTCCCGCCGCCGGTGATCTCGACCACCGCTGTAGTGACCCCACCCGCCCCGCCGGTGGCCGCACCCGGGGAGCCCGCCCCCGCGGGGGCAGGAATCGCGGGGCCCGGGGCCGCGGAAACCGCTCCTCTTGAGCAAGCTGCTCCGGCCGGCGGTAAGGGGGTCAGCCGCGGCGAGATACGGGTATACAACAACAGCACCATCCGCGGTCTGGCCGCGCGGGCCGCGCAGGATCTCAGCGCCGCCGGTTGGACGGTGGTGGAGGTCGGCAACTACCCGTGGGGAATCATCCCGACAACCACGGTGTACTACCAGGAGGGCACCGACCAGCGGGCCGGTGCCGAGGCGATCGCAGCTGAGTTCGGCATGCGCGCCGAGCCCCGGTTCTCGGGCATTGCCCAGGCCAGCCCGGGCATTATCGTGATCGTCACCAACGATTACCGCCACTGAGAACGAGACGCCCGTGACCGACGCCCCGCGGCTATGGATCCGTCATGAGGTGCGGAGCACTGAACGCCGCACGGCCATCGTGCCTGCGGATGCTCGGTCCCTGGTCCAGGCTGGTATCCCGGTGACCGTCGAGGATTCCCCGCAGCGGGTGTTCCCGATTGCGGACTACGCCGCGGCTGGCTGCCGGATCGCCGTGCCGGGTAGCTGGGTCGATGCGCCCGGCGACGAGTTCATCGTCGGGTTGAAGGAGCTGCCGGATGCGCCCGCGGCACTGCACCACCGGCACGTGTTCTTCGGCCACGCCTACAAGGGCCAGCGCGGCGCAAGCCAGCTGCTGAGGCGGTTCACCGCGGGTGGCGGCACCCTGTTCGACCTGGAGTACCTGGTGGACGCCCGGGGTCACCGGCTCGCCGCGTTCGGGTACTGGGCCGGCTACGTCGGCGCCGCGCTGGCGGTACTGCACCACCGCGGGCAGCTCAGCTCGCCGTTGCAGCCGCTGGCGAAGGAGTCGCTGGACGCGGCCTTAACGCCGCCGCGCCGGGTGGTGCCCCCCAGCGCACTGGTCATCGGTGCGTTCGGGCGGTGCGGGCGCGGCGCGCAGGCGGCACTTGTCGCCGCCGGCATCCAGCCGACCTGCTGGGGTCTTGAGCAAACGTGGAAGCTGAACCGGGCCGCGCTGCTCGAGCATGACATCCTGATCAACGCCGTGTTGATCACTACACCGGTACCGCCGTTCCTGGTGCCGGCAGATCTGGACGATCCGGGGCGCCGCCTGACCGTCGTTTCCGACGTCACCTGCGACGTCACGTCGGCCTGCAACATGCTGCCCATCAATGACCGCACCACCAGCTGGTCTGCGCCCGCACGGCGGCTGCACGAACGCTTGGGGCCACTGGACGTCCCGTTGGACATCATCGCCATCGACAACCTGCCCGCGCTGCTGCCCCGGGAGGCGAGCGTCGCCTTCTCCGCCGAACTGTTGCCGCACCTGGGGTCGGTGGGCGCCTCGGCGCCGTGGCAGCGCTGCCGGCAGGCCTTTCACCGGGAGCTGGCCCGCGCCGGCTAGCCGCGAGCGTCTGCGTAACGGGCCAGGTCGGCGAGCTGGATCGGGTCCAGCGAGGGGCGGACGGCGCGGCGGGCGGCGGCCAGTTGTGAGGCGGTCACCTCGGCGGCGTCCAGGGACTGCCGCATCGCGGTCAGCGCAGCCTCCCGGATCAGCGCCGCGCAGTCCGCCGCGGAGTAACCCTCCAGCTCGGTGGCCAGCGCGTCGAGACCGACGTCAGCGGCCAGCGGGGTGTTGCGCGCCGCAGCTTTCAGGATGGCGGCCCGGGCTTTCGCGTCCGGCGGCGGCACGTACACTAGGCGCTCGAGCCGGCCGGGTCGCAGCAGCGCCGGGTCGATGAGCTCGGGACGGTTGGTGGCGCCGAGCACGACGACGTCACGCATCGGCTCCACCCCGTCCAGCTCGGTGAGCAGCGCAGCCACCACCCGGTCGGCGACACCAGCGCCTGGCTCCCCGCCGCGGCGGGGAGCCAGCGCGTCGACCTCGTCGAGGAACACCAGCGCGGGAGCGGCATCGGTGGCGCGCCGGAACAGCTCGCGCACCGCACGTTCCGATTCGCCGACCCACTTGTCCAGCAGCTCGGCACCCTTGACGGAGAACACGTTGAGCGCGCCCGACCCGGCCAGCGCCCGGACCAGGAAGGTCTTGCCGCAGCCGGGCGGCCCGTAGAGCAGCACCCCGCGCGGCGGGTCGACGCCGAGGCGGGTGAACGAATCGGGGTATCGCAGCGGCCACAGCACCGCCTCGGTGAGCGCCTGCTTGGTCTGGCTCATGTCGCCGACCTCGTCGAGGGTCAGGCCACCGGTGCTGATGATGTTCGAGGTGGACATCGAGATGGGCCGGACGGTGTCCAGCGCGCCGATCAGGTCTTGCTGGGTGATCGTAAGCTCGGTTCCGGTAGCGGCTGCGTGGCGCAGCGCGGCCTGCACCGCTGCCTCCCGGCGCAGCGCGACGAGATCGGCTGCGACGAAACCCGGGGCACGCTCGCCGATGGTGGCCAGGTCGACGTCTGCGGCCAGCGGCACCGCGCTGAGCAGCACCCGGAGTAGCCCGGTACGCGTGCGCGCGTCGGGCAGCGGTATCGACAGCTCGCGGTCGACCAGGTCCGGCGCGCGCAGCCGGGGATCCACCGACTCCGGGTGCGCGGTGGTGACGACCAGCGCGACGCGGTCCAGCGCGGGTGCCAGCATGTCGAGCACGACGGTGGCCAGTGGCGGCGGGTCGGTGGCCGGCAGCAGCGCCTCGATGTCGGTGATGAACAGCACGCTGGGCTCGCGCTGGCTTGCGGTGGTGATCGCGTCGTGCACCCGCTGGGCGGCGTCGCCCGGCTGCAAGGCCGCCGCGCTCGGGGCGGCCAGCTCGACGAGGTGAGCCCCGGCGTCCCGGGCGACCGCGCGCACCATGGTGGCCTTGCCGACACCTTCCGGGCCGTGCACCGCTACGCCGAGATGGGTGCCGGCGCCGAGCCTGCGCAGCAGGTCAGGGCGGCGGAAGGTGAGCTCGAACCACTCGGCCAGCCGGCGGGCGGCGTCCTGGGCGCCGACCAGGTCGGCCACGGCCGGGGCCGGTACCTCCTGGGCAGGCGTGCTCGGCAGCGGCTGCCCGGGCTGATCCCCGGAGCGCTGGCCGGCCCGCCAACCGATCACCGTGGACGGGTGCGGGGCGACGGGTCCGGCCGGGTCGGTGGCCGTCACGGTGAGCAGCTCGCTGGTCCAACTCGTCCCGATCGCCGCGGCCAGCCGGCTGCGCGCCGTGGTGGCGTCCGACCCGGGTGACACGTCCTGCGGAAGCAGCGACACCGCATCCCCCGCGGTGACGACCTTGCCGGCCAGCGCGAGCCGCAGCGTCTCCTCGCTCACCGCATGGCTGACCAGGGCAGACCCAGCGACGGTGATGGAGCGCGCCGCGGGCACCTGCACCGGCGTGAGCACCACCTCGGACCCGTCGGTCAGCCCCAGGTTGGACAGCGTCAGGTCATCGAGCAGCACGATGCCGGGCACCGTGTGCCCGGCTGCCGCCAGCGCGGCGCTGATTCTGGAGCCGGTCAGCCGCACCGCGTCCCACGGCCGCAACCCCAGTGCGTCGAGCACCTCCGGGTGCAGCCGCACCACCCCCCGCCGGGCGTCCACCGCGGAGGTGCTGAGCCTGGCGGTCAGCGTGATCTGCGGTGCGCTCACGACATCTGAGCCTACGGCGCTTGCGCGATCCCATCAGTCCGCGTGTCGCGCCCTCACGCACGGTGTGTCGCGTTCGGGTGCCCGGGGTTCGAGAGGGTCTTATGGATGCTTGAGCACCCCATGCGTAGCCTCGATGCGCGGCATCTCGCTTCCGCCCTGCGCGTCGGCGTCGACGTCATGGTGACCTATGATCATCGGCAAGCTGACGCGGCAGCTGCGGCCGGCCTGCCCGTTCTCACGCCTTGGCGGGACCTGGAAATCCGGCCTGACAGTTCAGTGGCCGGGCACACCAATGCCCGATGGGCGCGTGCCGGTCTGGACCGTCGACAGGTTCTTCTTCGCTTGGGTCCAGTTCTGGTTCAGCGCTGCGCGCACGTGACCGGCTGATCCGTCTACCTTCGAAGCGCGCGACACTCCGGGCACTAGAGCGCGACATACGGGGCACTGGGACGCGACACTCCGGGCACTGGGACACGACACGCCGGGGGGCTGGGGGAGTGGGGTTAGGGGCATTCGATGTCTAGGGCGGGGGCGCGGCGCAGGGTGTTGGTGACGTAGCACAGCCGCTGGGCCATGGGCACCAACCGGCGCAGCTCGTCCCCATCGGGCGCGTCGGCCTGCACCGACAGCCGGATCGCCGAGAAGCGTGGGCCGTCGTAGATGCCGGTCGCCCGCACCTGCAGGCCGGCCAGCTCGATGCCCCGCTTGCCGGCCGCGTAGGCCATCGCCAGGGTGAAGCAGGACGCGATCGAGGCGAGCAGCAGCTCGGTGGGCTGCGGACCCTGGTCGGTGCCGCCGACCGACTCCGGCTCATCGACGATCAGCTCGAAGCGCCCGGCAGTCACCCGGCACCGCAACCCACCATCCCAGGTCGCGTCCACCGAACGAGTGTTCACCGGCGCCCTCCTCGATCCGGAACCTGGCGCGTTTCACCTTCGTGCAACGCGACTGCAACGCGGCGGAGCACTGTGACCGCAACATTCATCCCAGCATCCCTGCCACCAGGAGGCCCTGGATGACTGTTCCCCGGCCGCGCATCAACAAGCGGGTCACGGCGCTGCGGTGCCGTCCCGGCTGCTCCGTGCCGCCAGCGGCGCGGCACCATCACGACCGGCTGCTCACCGTCGAGTTTGACATCGACGAGCTGCTTGAGCTCGTCGAGCTCGCGGTGACCTGGGGGGAGCTGGACTACTCCGGCGCCGCCGTGGTGCCGCCCGATCAGTGGGTGGACTTCGCCGCCTGCCACGAGTGGCACGACCCGGATCGCGCGGCGCGCATCTTCAGCGTGGCCACCGATATCGCGCTGCGACACGGCGGGCGCCAGGCGGCCTACCCGCTGCTCGGCGAGGTCGCAACGGCAAGCTAATTTAGCCGGCACGTCACTGCGGGCTGAGCCGGCGATCGGGCCCTGGCCGGCTGAGCCGGCGATGGGGCCCTGGCCGGCCGAGCCGGGTGACGTCGTCGACGGCCAGGTCGAGCACGGTGGCGCAGGCACCCGCGAGCCGCAGCGCCAGGCGCCCCGAGTCGTCGATCCGGCCCACCACGGCCGCGTGCAATCCGCGGTCGGAGAACGGCTGCGCGCAGTCCGCTTCGCGGCCGGGCGGGACGCAGAGCAGGAATCCGAAGCTCGGAAAGCAGGTCAGCCAGGCCGGCAAGTCGACACCTGCGGGTCTCGGCACCGCATCCAGGTCGAGCACGACGCCGTGCTGCCCGCATTCCAGCAGCATCGCCAGCGACCCGACCATCCCGGCCATGCTGATGTCCTTGGCCGCCACGCACGTCCCCGATTCGGCGAGCTCGGCGAAAAGCCGCACGTCTCCAGCGCATCGCGGGCCACGTTCGGTAAAGGCCGGGAAGAAGGGGAAATCCGGGCGCATCTGGCCATCCAGCGCCGCGGCCACCAGCAGGCTCTGGCCGGCTCGCACGCGCGTCACCGAAAGCGCCGGCCCGCGGGTGGTGCCGACGCCGAAGGCCGACACCGCGGGTGCCCCGTCGTGCAGGGTGAGATGCCCGCCGAGGATGGGCACGTCGTAGAGCTCGCCGGCCCGCCGCATCCCCAGCAGGATCATCCGGGCCACCTCCTCGGAGGCGACGATGGTGTCGACGATGCCCAGCGGCCGGGCACCCATCGCGGCCAGGTCATTGACGTTGGTGAGCACCGCGGCGAAACCGGCACCGTACGGGTCGGCAGCGACGAACGGTGGCCACAGCGCCTCCCCGCACGCCACCACCTGGCCGCCCAGTGCATCCAACGCTGCGCCGTCGTCGCCCGGACCGGAAATCCAATCGGCGGTACCCAGCACCTCGCTGACCAGCCCGATGGCCGCCTTACCGCGCAGACCGGGGTGGTCCCGCAGGATATGCACCAGCTCGCTCAACGTCGCCGGTGTGCCCGTCCCGGTCCGCGCCATCGCGTCGGCCATCCCACCTCCCGGCCTGACTGTTGTTTCCGATAGTAGGTGCATGCCCACTATCTGATCTAACATCGGGCGGTGCGCCGGCCGCGTTTCCTCCACTGGTCTGCCCTGCGCCCGGACCGGACGTGGGTGCCGTGACGGCAGCGAACCTGGTTCCCGGGCGTTACCGCGGAGTCGCGGTAACCACCGTGCCGGGTCCACTGGACGAGGCTTCCCTGCGCGCACAATTCCTCGGCCGCGAGGCCTACCGCCGCACCCGTTTCCTCGTCGCGCGCCATGGCGAGCGCACCGCGGTGCTGCGGGTCGCCAAGGCGTCCGAGACCGAGCTGTTCAGCCCGCTGGTCGAGCTGGAAGTGCTGGCCGGTCCGCAGGAGTGCGCGTTCCTGCACCGGCCCGACGTGGACACCGCGATCCCGTCTGCGCTGGCCGCGGCGGCGCGTGCCGGCGCGCCCGGCGCCCGGGCGGTGGTGGTGCTCGGCCGCTACGAGCACGTCAACTTCATCCTCAACCCCCGTCCCCGTCGGGTGATCGTGCGCGAGGTGGTTCCACCCGAGCCGGCCAAGCTGTTCGACCAGGCCCAGCGGGTGATCGCGGTGACCGAAGATTTACCACCGCTGGAACTGGTGCGCGAGGTGGTGGATCTCACAGAGCTGGCCAGCACCCATCCGGCCGGGCACTACCTGCTGCCCTGCCGAGGCTCCGGAGTCACCGTCGCCGGCGCGAAGGTGTCCTACCTGGATGAACGGCCGCCGCCGGCGGACTGGACGCTGCTGGGCTGCGAGCGATCCCGGCAGATCCATCGCTGGTGCTACGGCTACGAGCCGCCCATGGTGGACTTCTGCCCGAAGCTGGACCCGGCGCCCGGCCTGCTCACCAAGTGTTGCTTGCAGGAGGAGCACATCGAAGCCGGCGACAACTGGGTGTCGGTGCCGTGGGGGTCCTCGCTGGAGCAGGTCCGGGAGGCCCTGACTGGATTGGCCCGCGCACTGGAGCCGGCATGGGCACCCGGCTGAGCGACTCGGCCGGCTATGCCCACCTGTGGGGCACCGACGAGCTGGCCCGGGTGTTCGACGAATCCGCCCGATTGCAGTGCTGGCTGGACATTCTGGTGGCGCTGGCCCGGGCGCAGGCCCGGCTGGGCATCATTCCGGCGCGCGCCGCCGAGGCGATCGCCGGGGCCCGGGTAGCGGCGCTGGACCTGGACTACATCGCCGAGCAGACCCGGCTGACCTCTCATTCCACCCTCGGCCTGATCCGCGGCCTGCGGCGAGTGCTGCCCGAGCACGCGCGGGAGTACGTATACTTCGGCGCCACCGTGCAGGACCTCACCGACACCTGGTTCGGGGTGGTGATGCGCAACGTCGGCGCGCTGGTCTGGCGCGACCTGCGAGCGCTGGAGGCCCACCTGCTGGACCTGGCCCGGACCCATCGGGACACCGTCCAAGTGGGGCGTACGCACGGCCAGCCCGGTGCGCCGATCACCTTCGGGTTCAAGGCGGCGTCGTGGGCCGATGAAGTGCGCCGGCACCTGCAGCGGCTGCGCGAGGGCCGGTCAAGGTGGCCGGTCGGGCAGCTCGGCGGCTCGGTCGGCGTGCTGTCGCCGTTCGGGGCGGACGGGGTGGCCTTGCGGCGGTCGTTCTGCATCGGGCTCGGGCTGGCCGACCCGGGCATCTCCTGGCTCACCTCGCGCGACCGGCTCGCCGAGTTCGGCCACCTGCTGGCCATGGTGTGCGGCACGTTGGCCCGGATCGGCGGTGAGATCTACGAGCTGCAACGCCCGGAGATCGGCGAGCTGGCCGAGCCCACCACGGCCACTGCCGTCGGCAGCATCACCATGCCGCACAAGCGCAACCCGGAGGGCAGCGAGCACCTGGACACCCTGGCCAGGCTGGCCCGCTGTTCGGCCGCAGTGCTGACCGAGGGCCTGGTCCAGCTGCACGAGCGCGACGGCCGTGGGTGGAAGGCCGAATGGGTGGCGCTGCCCGAGGTGTGCCTGCTGACCGGTGCCGCGCTGCGCACCGCGCGCGCGATCGTCGGCGGGTTGGAGGTGGACGCCGGCGCGATGGCGGCCAACCTCGCCGATCTCGCGGCGGCGCTCGTCGGGCGCGGGCAGGCTCGCGCCGAGGACGTCGACGGTTGGATCGGTGCGGCGTCGGTGGGCGCTGCTGGGGAGATGGTCGATGCGGTGCTGGCCCGGGCCGCGGCGGCTCGGGCTATCGAGCCGGAGACTTGGCCGTGAGCCAGCCGCGGTTCCCGCTTGCGGTGCTGCCCACCCCGCTGGTGCGGGCGCACCGTTTGGAGAGGGAGCTAGGGCTGGAGAAGGCACTGGGCACCGGACCGGTGCTGGTCAAGCGCGACGACCTGGCCGGGTTCGCCGTCGCCGGTAACAAGACCCGGGCGCTGGAGTACCTGCTGGGACGGGCGGTGGCCGACCGTTGCAACGTGCTGGTGACCGGCGGCGGTCCGGGCTCGAACT
>DASUVX010000197.1:0-8523 GCA_036378735.1 Pseudonocardiaceae bacterium
CCGACCGGAGAACAAGACGTGGACATACCGGATGGGAGACCGGCAGCTACCACACACCCACGATCGAGCATTCCCAAAAGAAGATCAACTAACCGATACCGAATGATCACTCAAACTCGGGCGGTGGATCCAGGCTGAGGCCGCGGTGACGATCACCGTCAGCAGCAGGCCCAGCGAATCCACCACCAGGTGCCGTTTGCGCCCATTGATGCGTTTACCGGCATCGTATCCACGAGTGGCGGCACCGACGGTGTCGGCGGCCTTGACCGACTGGGAGTCAATCGAACCGGCGGTCGGTAGCTCGGATCGGCCCCAGGCCGTGCGCAGCTGTCCATGCAGCCGGTCCACCAGTCCCTGCGGCAGGCCACGTTCGTTCCACCGAAGGAAAAAGGCATACACCGCCTCCCACGGCGGAAAATCCACCGGCAGTGCCCGCCACTCGATGCCATAGCGAGTGACATATCCGATCGCGTCCAGCACCGCCCGCAGATCATGCTCCATCGGCCGACCGGCGGGGCTGCGGCGCAACTCGGCCATCACCGCCTGGGCCTGAGGACGCAGCAGCGCCCACTCAGCATCGGTCATATCCGAGGGATAGCGCGGCACACGCTGATGACACGCGCATCCCGGCACGCGGCAACTGGCCTTGGTGGCCTCGGCACGGTAGACAGGCATCCACGGGCTTTTGGGAGATCGAGTAGGTGGTACTCCTCGGCTACCAGGGGCCCGTTCTCAGGCCCGGCGCGACACGCCACCCGTGATCAAATCGCGACCGCTGTCATCTGGCCAACCCGCCAACATCATTTGTCAACAGGCTCTAAGACTTGAGAGAGGGGACCTCGGCATGACGAACTCGTCGGGCCACCGGGCTGCGGCCAGCGGAGCCGGGTTCCCACGCGGCATCACAGAGCCTGGTGCGCGCGGATGACTACGCGGGCGCGGATAGGTGCAGCGGCGGGGCTTGTGGCGCTGGCGTAACGCTGGCCGGTGCACCCTGGTGGGTGGTTACCACGTTTGCATCGGAACGCTCATCGTCGCGTTGATCGGTCTGACCGTTCCCCAGGAGTCGCAGCACAGGCTAGGACTGTGCTGAACAAGGGTTGAGTGGGGGCAGGAAGAACGCCGACAAGGCCGTCTGTGCGGCAGTTAAGTCAGACCTCGAAGGTCGACAACGTGGTCGCTCTTCCCGCCGGTGCTAGCTTGCCGACTCGTGTGGGCATGGGCAAGCCGTCGTGGCGCCCGCTGAGAGCTTGCGGGCCTGGTCTGGTCGCTGGGTTAAGCCAGTGTCCAGGTTCCGGTGTGGCGGCTGAGGCCGAGCGCGAGTAGCCGGCGCAGGTTGAGCGCGCCGATGCGCATGTGTAGCCAGAAGTCGTTCTTCGTGACGCCGCGATAGCGCAGTTTGAGGCGCCGCCCGCCCTTGGTGGCAACCCAGGTGATGGCGCGTTCGACCTGGGGCCGGTGTTGGCTGTAGGCCGCTCGCAGGTCGGGGTCGCTGGCCCAGCGGCGACGGGCGGCGCGCAGCAGGGCGTCGTGCTCATGCAGGCTCAGGGCACGGCCACGCTTGTTGCTGGTGCATTGGTTCTCCGAAAAGATCAGCACCCGCATTAAGATTCGACCCGAACTCGAGAAGGCCCTCACCCTCGCCCACGAGATCAAAACCGCCGCGCCGGACCAGCCGGTGATCCTCACCGTGCATGAGATGAAACGCCTTGCCCGCAACGCCGCCGAGCTGATGTCCCTGTCCGCCCAGCTTCAAGGCGGCGGGATGCAGCTGGAGCTGCTCACCGGACCGCTCACCGGGATTTACGACCCGCATGGCATGGGCGCCATGCTCTTCGCCGTGCTCGCCGTCGCCGCCCAACTCTCTGTTATCTCGACACGCCGTGGTGCTGAGGTCCCCGGCCCTGGGGGTTGCTGCCTGATGGAGTGAGCACCGGCTGAGGGAGGCCGGTGTGCAGGTGGTCGAGGAACGCGACGGCGGCATCGTCCGGCGCGTCTGCTTGCTCGATGATGCGGGCAAAGAAGAAGTAGCGTTGGTGTGCCGGTTTTTATCGTATCTTGGCGATCCGGATATAACCCGAATACGTTGTGTGCTTACGCCTATGATTTGCGGCACTTGGCGGCGTTTCTGAACCGCCGCGGCCTGTCGTGGGGTGAGTTCACACCGTCGATGGCGCTGGAGTTCTTGGCCTATCTGCGCCGGATCCCTAGCCGGCGCCCGGCGCAGCGGTTGGGTCTGGCGGTGGCCACGGAGCAGGGCCGGTTGCTCTCGGCGGCCACGGTGCAGCGGGTGTTGGCGGCGACGTCGAGTTTCTTCGAGTGGGCCATCGCGGCCGAGGCCTATGCGGGCGCGGACAACCCGATGCAAAAGCGTGTGGATCCGGCGTTGGGCCGGGTGCCGGAGCGGCATCAACCGTTTGTGGGGGCGGCGAGTCGTCAGCAGCCGGTGCGGCGCACGGTCCGAGTGCGGCTACCGATCCGGTTGCCGCGCCCGTTGACCGGCGAGGAGGTGCAGGCGCTGCTGGGAAGCGTGACGACGCTGCGTGATCTGGCGATCTTTCTGTTGATGCTCGACGGCGGGCTGCGCCCGGGTGAGGTGCTGTGCCTGCGCCTGGACGATGTGTCCTACGGCCGGCGTCGAGTCGTCGTGCGCAAGCGTGATGATCACCCTCGGGGTGCACGGGCGAAGTCCCGTCGCGAACGAGTCGTGGATCTGCACGAGCCGCGCACCTTGGAGGCGCTCAACCGGTATGTGCTGCACGAGCGGCCGGTGGAGGCCGGCTCGCCGTTTGTGTTCCTCGTTGGCGGCTGTGGTCCACGCAGGTGTGACCCACTGAGCTATCAAGCCGTGGCCCGTGGTTTCGCTCGCCGGCTGGACCGGCTCGGGATCCGCAGCCCGGAGAAAACCCCACACGCTCTGCGCCACACCCACGCCACCGCCATGTGGGAGGGCGGGATGCGGGAGCTGGCGTTGCAACAGCGGCTGGGCCACGCCTCGCCGGAGTCAGTACGGATCTATACCCGAGTGTCCGACGAGCAGGTCCTCGCCGACTACTCCGCGGCTCTGGCGAGCCGGCGATGACCGCCGCCGGAAGCTGCCCCCGCGGTCGGCTGACTCTCGTTGAGCCGGAGCGGGTCCACCGCGAGCACGTTGATCGGGCCAGCTACCGAAGCTGGGTGTGGCGCCACATCACCAGCAGCACCGTGCGCTCGGCCCGGATGAAGGCCTACGACCAGTTCGTGGCCCGCTGGCCACGACTGGAGGATTTCTTCGCCGCCCCGCTGCGGCAACGCCTGTTCGACGCCGAGGACTATCAACGAGGACAGCATCCGCACGGCGGCGCCAGCGTCGCCATGCCCTACCTGTGCTACCTGTCGTTGGTCCACGGGATCGGCCTGGGCTACGAGCTGCTATTGGGGCGCACGTTCACCAGCCCCTTCACCACCTCGCGCCACTGCGGTGGGCTCGGGGTGGATGTCGAGCTGTTCGACTGTCATGTGGCCCGGCTGGTCCAGCTCGGCTACTCGCCCACCGGGGCCAGACAACAGCTGTTGTGGCCGTTGGGACGGATGCTGTTGCATCGCGGCGACCCCGACCTCAACGTGCTGACCATGGACGATCTGGATGAGCTGCGGCGCGCAATTGATGCGTTCACCGACCGGCTGCGCCTGGACCCGGTCCGCGAGTTCTACGCCCGTCCCCGAGCTGCGCAGCCAGCGGCTGATTTCGCCGGAGACTATTTCAGGACGGCGATCGCGCGGCTGCACTCCGCGCATGTGCTGCTGTTTCATATCGGGCAAGTCGACCAGGCACCCTCCGCGCGAATCGACGCGGGGAGCTGGGTTGACCGCCTCGCGCCGGAGCAGACGCCACCGGCGATCCGCGTGGTCATCGAGCGTTACCTTCGTTTGCACCTGGACGCGAACCTCGACCGCGCCCAGACCGTGCGTCACTTCCGGGATGCGCTGCGCCGCTTGGTCGTCTGGCTGGCCGCGGCGCATCCGGGGATCACCAACCTCGACCAACTGCATCGCCATCACGCTGAGGAGTTCCTGCGCTGGCTGGGCAGCCAAACAAGCCAGCTCACCGGGGCGCCCCTGACGACAGGCACTCGCCGCTCGGTGGTCACGTTGCTGGCCCGGTTCGTCAACGAGACCGCCGCCTGGGGCTGGTCAGATGTGCCCGGTCGGGTGCTGTTCACCCGCGGCGACATCCCGAAGGTCCCCAAGACGCTGCCCCGGTTCATCCCTGACCACGAACTAGCTGCGTTGATGACCGCCGTCGAACAGCTTCCCGACCCCTACCAGCGGACGGCGTTGATCGTCGCCCGGTGGAGCGGCGCACGCCGCGACGAGATCCGCCGGCTGGCCATCGATTGTCTGGACACCTACCCTGACGGGCACCCGCGGCTGCGGATCCCGGTCGGCAAGGGCCACACCGAGCGCAGTATCCCGCTGCACCCCCAAGCCGCCCAGGTGCTGCAGCCGCTGATCGAGCTGGCCCAACAGCAGGCGGCGCGGCACCGCTTCGACCCCAGCGCCGGGCGCTCGGTGCAGTACGTCTTCGCGCTGCGCGGAAAACTGCTGTCCAACGCGTTCCTATTCGACCTGTCTCTCAAGGCCGCGTGCCTGACCGCCGGATTAGTCGACGGGAACGGTAAGCCCACGATCACCGCGCACCGGTTCCGGCACACGATCGGCACCCAGCTCGCCGAAGGCGGCGCCCGACTGCAGACGATCATGGCTGTGTTGGGGCATCGCACGCCGGCGATGTCGCTGATCTACGCCAGCCTGTCCGATCCCACGGTCAAGCAGCAATACCAAGACGCCCTGGACCGCCACCTCGGACCCGATGTCACCCTGGCCGGCCCGGCTGCCCAAACGCTGCGCGAGCACCGCCTCGATCCCGACGCGGTGCACTGGCTGCAGACCAACTTCCTCAAAACCGAGCTCGAACTCGGGCACTGCCTGCGTCTCCCGCAAGAAGGCCCCTGCGAATGCGATCTCGTGCTGAGCTGCTCGACGTTCCTCACCAGCAGCGACTACGCACCCCGGCTACGCGCCCGTCTCGCCGTCGAGCAGCAGCTCATCGACGACGCAACAACCCGCGGCTGGGTCCGCGAGATCGAACGCCACCAGGCCACCCGCGCCCGCCTCGAACAACTGCTCCGCGAGCTCGGCCAGGCTGCGCCGGTATCCGGATGCTCTGGGACTGGACCGCACTCGTCAGGCGGGATGAACCAATGATCGGTCACGACTCTGGAGCAACGACCGCCGAAAACTACCAGCGCTTCGCCACGCTCGAAGCCCGCGGACGCTCCCGCCTCTACGAGGACTGGGCGACGGCCATCGCGTCCGACGCCGAGGTCCTAGCCTTCCTCGAGCGACTGCCCCCGCAGAAACGGCAACCCAACCTCCTATTCGCCGCAACTCGATGGCTCGCGGGGACACCGAAGACCTACCCCAAGTTCCGGTCGGTCGTCCTTGACCGCGCCCGCGAACTCGAACACGTGATGCTCGCGCGCCGCACCCAGACCAACGAGCCGGCGCGGTGCGCGACGCTGCTACCAGCGCTGACAGCACTCCCACCACCGCTGGCCCTGCTGGAGGTCGGAGCAAGCGCCGGACTGACCCTCTTGCCCGACCGATACGGCTACGACTACGCCGGGCGCGCGATCACCGCGCCCGACCCGTCCGGACCGGTCCTGAAATGCCAGCCGCGGGGACCCGTGCCAGTGCCCGACAGCCTGCCCCAGGTCCTCTGGCGAGCCGGGATCGACTTGAACCCTCTCGACGTCACCGACGACGAGGACGTCGCATGGCTGCGCTGTCTCATCTGGCCGGACGAGCAAGACCGTGAAAAGCGGCTGGCTGCGGCCATCGCGGTGGCGCGCCGCGACCCGCCCCGCCTGATCCGTGGCGACCTCGTCGACGACCTCGCCGCCCTCTCAGCCCAAGCGCCCTGCGAAGCGACGCTGGTCGTGTTCCACTCCGCCGTGCTGGCCTACGTCAGCCCATCCCGCCGCCGGGACTTCGCGGCCGCCGTCAGTGACCTCGACGCCATCTGGCTATCCAACGAAGGCACCAACGTCCTCGCCGAGCTGACCGAACAACCAACCCCGCCCACGGGCACAGCCCCGTTCGTCCTCGCCCGCGACGGACGAACACCCCTGGCTTTCACCGACCCTCACGGCACCTGGATCCAGTGGCTCAAACCGTGACCACTTGCCAAGCCTGGCCTGTCCACATAATCGACCGCGACTACATCCGCGAGAAAACCCTCGAAGGCCAGCAAGCCGCCGCCGCACGCGGCAACCACGGCGGCCGCCCCAAGGTGCTCGACGAGGACGACGTGCTCTTCGCCCACGCGCTCCGCGACAAGGGCACCCCGATGCCCGACATCGTCAAGAAACTGACCATTAAAACCGGCAAGAACGCCGGCCAACACCCCTCGATCGCCTCGCTCTACCGAGCACTCGCCGACACGGGTCCCTGACCAGCCGCTACGTCGACCCGCGGCCCCTTTCTGGCGTATTCAGTTCCCATCCCAACCGCATCTAACGCGTCAGTCGAGCCCCAGGAGACCACCTCAGCACCCCGTGCGGTTGCACCCTGGTCAAACAGACGCGCGCCCAGGTGATCGCTCATGGTCCGATCCAGCCGTCCCACCACAGCCGTCCAGCAACAGAGCAACTACCCGCTACGGCAGACGTCCAAACCTGACATCAGGTTGATTCTTAGCCGCACCCAGTGACCCGGCGCGCCGCAGCGACCCATCAAGTCATCTGCGACCCGTCGCGAGCTGGGCGGAGCAGCCCCTCGAGTTCCCCGCCGATCACACACCTCTGTGGCCCGCGGCGGACAGGCCCGGCCGGCCTTGAGGTGGTCCTTGAGTCCTGCCCAGCGGACAACCATCCGAGTCGGGGACGACACCCACTCGCAACGCCGAGGAGCAACAAATCGTTGGATCAGCCCGCCGGCTGCATAGCCGACCGTCACCGGACAGTGTCCGGTGTAGACCACCACTCCGCGGGCTGGTGATCAGCGGCCCTATCCTGGCATTTCTCCCCTCCGCCCGGGCACATCGCCAGATACGGTGCAAGAATGCACGACTCCGGACTGGGTGACCCTCATGCTGATCTGGGGGCTCACGGGCCCGCCGCCGAGCAAGTGGTACGCCTCGACACCAGCCGGGTAATGCACGACCAGACCCACGCGCTGGTGGTCACGGTCGCCGGGGAGATCGACCAATCCACCGTGGAACGGTTGCGCGCCGCGGTTACCACAGCATTCGACCAACTCCGCGACGGAGAAATTTTGGTCATCGACCTGACCGCCGTGACATTTTTTGGCTCGCCAGGGTTACAGGCCCTGGTGGATGTCACCGATGCTGCCCAGCAACGCCGCGAACCGCTGCGCATCGTCGTCGATCACAACCGTCCGGTGATCCGCCCACTGCAGATCACCGGGCTGGGCAACGTGCTTGCCCTCTACGACACCGTCGAACAAGCCCTCCAGCCCACACCCTAAGACCCCCGGGTCGCCCCGACCCCCGACATTGCCGCGGCAGCTGGTGGCGGGTCCGCTCGGGACAACAACGCTGCACCGAATTGCCGACGATCCTTGCCAGCACCATACTGTCCTGGCGATGTCCCCATGTAATCCCGAGAACACCTTGCCGCCGGCCACGTCGCCACCGGGGGTGTCCCCGCGCCCCAGCCCTCACCAACGCTTAGCCCCGGCGCGCCGGCCGCCGCGGCTGGCGCTGCCCGCCGACCCCATGACAGCGTCGGTGGCGCGCCAGCGGGTACGGGAATGGCTGACCGCCTGGTGCTGGCCGACAGACCAACTCGACGACATCGTGCTGGCCGTCAGCGAGGCAGTCACCAACGCCATCGACCACGCCTATCTCGACCAACCCCCCGGGACGATCGACGTCCGCGGCGGGATCGAGATCACACCCGACGGGCAGCATCGGGTGATGCTGATCGTCCGCGACCACGGCCGCTGGCGCCCGCCACCCAGTGACCACCAAAACCGCCGCCGCGGCATCCCCCTCATGCAGGCCTGTATGGACACCATCACCATCGGACAACCCCCCGATGACCCCATCGGCACCTGGGTGGTGCTGCGCAGCAAAACCATCCCGCCCCCGATGCTGGGCGCACCCCACCACAAGACCAACGACACACCGAGCTAACCCGCGCCGATCTGCGCCGTCTCAACAGCAACTCTCCACAAAACACAAACCGCGATACTCGGCTGGGCGCACCGGAAAAACAGCATAGGAAACTGCCCATACCCGTGACCTGGGTTCCGCAGCTGAGGTGTGACCTGGACACGCCAAGATGGGGTTTGACCTGCGGGAGTGGTTGATCGCTGCTGGATCAGGCGTGTGTCCAGGCGGTGGTGTTCATGCTGGTCAGGGCGTTGCCGCCGGGGCCAGCTCGATGATCTTCGTGGGTTGGGTCGATTCCCAGCTTGGTGAAGATGGCGCGTTGAGCGTGGGTGAGTTCGGTGCGT
>DASUVX010000198.1:0-2764 GCA_036378735.1 Pseudonocardiaceae bacterium
GCGGCCAGATCGTCATCGTGGAAGCCGACACCGGAAGGTTGCTGGGCAGCGCCGGCGCCGGTCAGGCGCCGGCCACCGTCCATCCCGGCGCGGTGTACCTGCATCAGGGCGAGAGCTACGTGGTGGATTCCCTGGACACCGAGGAGGGCATCGCGTTCGTGCATGCCGAGGATCCCGGCTACGCGACGTTCGCGCGCGAGATCACCGATATCGCCGTCACCGGGACTGGTGAGCGCTTGACGTTCGGGCCGGTCACTCTGGGTCTGGTGCCGGTCCGGGTGACCCATCAGGTGGTGGGCTACCTGCGCCGCAGGCTCTCCGGGGAGGTGATCGACTTCATCGAATTGGACATGCCGGAACACACCTTGGCCACCACGGCGGTGATGTACACCATCACCGAAGACGCGTTGCAGCGCAAGGGTATTGAGGCGACACGGATCCCGGGGGCGTTGCACGCCGCCGAGCATGCGGCGATCGGACTGCTGCCGCTGGTGGCCAGTTGCGATCGCGGCGACATCGGCGGCCTGTCCACCGCAGTGGGGCCCGATCCCCTCGGCCTGCCCAGCGTCTTCGTCTACGACGGGTATCCGGGCGGCGCGGGATTCGCCGAACGTGGCTTTCGCAAGGCGGCCACCTGGCTGGGCGCGACAGCAGCCGCCATCGAAGCATGCGAATGTCCCTTGGGGTGCCCGTCGTGCGTGCAGTCCCCCAAGTGCGGCAACGGCAACGACCCGCTTGACAAGGCGGGCGCGGTGCTGGTGCTGAAGCTGGTCCTCGCAGAGTTGTCGCAGGGGCCACGGAAGAGCGATCCCCGCGGATGACGACCGACCCCTCGACGGTCGACTCGCTGGGTTTTGTCTTGTGACGCCTACGCCAAGAACGCATTTCCTGCTGCTCAAGAAATGGCGGCGTGCTGTCGCGCTGGTGAGAAACGATTAGGTGTGCGCCACCCACAACCCCGACGCTGCGGGCGCAGCAGGAAAATACCAAGGCGCCCGACGGCATCGCAACCAGACACCCGTTCGCCCGCCCTCCCATAGCTCCGTCTCCTTTCGTAAAATCGGCCCCATGGCCCACGACTGGTTGCTCGTGGAGACACTCGGGGGTGAGCCCACCGTTGTGGCGCAGGGCCGCCAGCTGAAGAACCTCGTCCCTATCAAGACCTTCCTGCGCCGCAGTCCGTATCTCGCTGCGGTGCGCACGGCGATCGCCGAGTCGGTGCAGACCGGCCAGGCCCTCACCAGCATCACACCCAAGCGGGACCGCATCATTCGCACCGAACCGGTGGTGATGTCCGACGGTTACATCCACGGCGTGCACGTCTGGACGGGTCCCGCCGACGTCGAGCCGCCCGAGCGGCCGATCCCGGGGCCGCTGAAGTGGGACCTGACCCTCGGCGTGGCCACCGACACCCGCGAGTCGCTGGTCAACAGCGGCAAGAATCCCGAGGTCGAGGTCACCTTCGGCAGGGCGTTCGCCGAGGACCTGCCGTCGCGTGAACTCAACCCGAACGAAACCAAGGTCCTGGCCATGGCGGTCAAAGCCCTGCCGGACCAAACGCTCTGCAGCACTTGGGATATCACCGACTGGAAGGGGGAGTCGATCCGGATCGGTTTCGTCGCGCGCACGGTTCTGGAACCGGGCCCCGATGGCCGGGAGCACCTGGTGGCGCGGGCGATGAATTGGCAGTGCGAACTGAAAGGCCCGGAGGTTTCGACCGACGTTCTCGCGCAACGCATCCTCAGCAGCCTGGCCCAGGCGGGGGTGCACCGCGCACTCATCGACCTCAACACCTGGGTCCTGCTGAAATGGCTGGACGAGCCGTGCCCGTTCTACGACTGGCACAGCAGTGAGACGGGCGAGCCGAGGGTTCACCCCGATGACCAAGACTTGATGTCCACCATGACAAGGGAATTCGGCGGGGGCGCCACCAGTGGGGTCTTGCGGATGCCCGGCAACGACGTGGACTGGGTGCCGGTGCACGTCACCGTCAACCGGGTGGAACTGGAACCGGATACGTACGCCGGGCTGGTCTCCCTGCGCCTGCCCACCGACGATGAACTGGCCACCGCGGGCTTGTCGCCCAGCCCCGACGCTGCGCACTAGTCCAATTCCCCGGTCGCCGGGCCCGCCCGGGCCGCGGCGCTGGCCGCGCCGCCGAAGGCGACCGGCACCCGTGCCGTGATGATGACGTCGAGACCGTCCACCACACAACCGATGTCGTCGACCCGCATCCGGCGGGCCACGACTGCGGCACTCGCGCAGGCCGTCAGTGCTCCGGAGCTCAGCCGGGCCGCGGCCGCCAGGGCGGCCAGGTCGGCGACCGCCTGCGCGCGGTGGCGTGCCACCACCGCCGAGCCCAGATATGCACCGGCGCCGGTCGCCGTCAGCAGCACCGCGATCATCCAAGCCGCGACCACAGTGGCGGAGCCCCGATCATCGCGACGGTTCGGCCGCCGCGACCGCGTTGGCCGCAATGTCGATGGTGGGCAATAACTTCGAGTGCGCCACCACGGTGGCCACCAGTAACTCCCCGTCACGGCGCAGGTCGACCCGCGCACCGGCGGGCGCCAGCCGGCGGGCGACGGCCACGGCGGAGCGTTGGTCGCCGCGGGCCGCCAACCGGGCCGCTTCGCGGGCGGCGTCGACGCAACGCACCTGCATCGATACCGCGGTGACGCCGGCCAGGCACAGCACCAGCACCACGACGAGGGAGGCGATTCCCAGTGCCGCCTCCACGGTGCTGGCGCCTGCACTGCCGGTT
>DASUVX010000199.1:0-2150 GCA_036378735.1 Pseudonocardiaceae bacterium
ACCACACCCACCCCGAACGATTCGTCCGCAAGCCACCCCAGCCACCCGTCCTGCCCACCAGCTCGTGGATCAACCCACCCGACCAGAAAGACGCCACCGCTCAGTAATTACTACTCGACGGTGCCTCATTCAGGTTGACAGGTTCCGCAGCCCGGGCCATTCCTCTTGCCGTGCTCGGCCGCTGACGGGCACTGCGATCAGTCAGAACAGGCGGCAGGCACGGTGTGCCCCGGATGCACATGGCACAGCTGCGCATATCGCACTCGGCCGGTGTCGGTCAGCGATACCCGTGCCAGCCCCTTGCCGTTGGATGGTGTCAGCGCGAGCAGCCCGTCGGCCACTAGCGCGTCGAACAGTAGATCGGGCAGCAATAAGGCGGGCAGCGGGTGACCGCCGTTGAGGTAGGTCTGGTGATGCTTGGTCACCTCACCGGTGTTGTCCAGGCTTAGCGCGATCCAATCGACCTGTTCGGGCGTGATCGGCCTCATCGCGCAGTAGCGCTGCTGTTGCCGGGTCACAGGCGGCTGCTGAGAGTGAGGTGTCCGAGCAGCTCGCCGCGGATCTGGCGCCATACCACGCAGGGAAACCCGCGCCGGCGCCACAGACTGCGCCAACTTGTCCGGCGGCAGGCGCGGCAGCGACCCGTCCGGGTCGGCTCGTGGTGGATCAGCACAAACCGCACCGCGGCGACCAGCCGCGGATAGTGCCCGGCGGCTTCCAGTTCAGCCAGCGTGTTCCACACCGACTCGACCACCGCCAGATCCAGTGGACGCGGCACCAGCCACGCCAGGGTCCGGGTCGACAGGCACAGCGTGGTATCGACCCGGGGCCTGGGCACAGTGGCCGTAGGGTCCGCCTGGCGGTGGGTGGGCGGGGTGGTGACCATCAGCCACTGTCGGCAGTGTCGTCGAGCACCCGGACCAGCGCTGGGGCCACGCTGATCAGCTGGCTTTCGCCAGCAACACGCACATACAGCATCTCAGCGCCCAGGCCGACGACCTGGCCGCGTTGATGCAACCGGGAAAACAGCGCCCCGGCCTCCGGGGACTCCGCGACCTGTTCCACCCAGCAAAACAGCACAAGGGGGGCGCCGGCAGCATCGCGCCACCCGCGCTGCGCCGCTGGGGGTGCGTCAGTGGGCATGGTGCTGGTGGTCTTTCGTGCAGATGGTTGGTGGCCGGCTGGCCGCCGGGAGCCCAGCGCCGGGGGTCGCGCGCTCAACCAGCGGCCAGCCGGAAATCTGAAACCCCCACAGGATTGCCCCGATCATCACCGCAGGCCGTTCATAGCGGCGGCCAGCCGCGCAGCCCGCTGCCGCCCCTGATTTGGCGAGGGCGGCCGGATGGTCATCGGACGCTGCCGGGACCGAGGAATCTGCAGGCTTGCTGGCGCCGGGTACACGGCGATGGGGGCATCGGGATGCGCCGGGTGGACCAAATCGAGCAAGGCCCGCACTGCACGCTGCGCCGGCCCC
Organism: Pseudonocardiaceae bacterium; assembly: GCA_036378735.1. GTDB lineage: Bacteria > Actinomycetota > Actinomycetes > Mycobacteriales > Pseudonocardiaceae. The sequence continues at coordinate 1,475 of DASUVX010000199.1, forward strand.
TCATAGGTCCACACCACGAACTGGGGAGCGAAGAGGTCCAGGCTGGCATGTTTGACCACCCGGGCGGTGGTGATCCGATCAAAATCACAGACGGTGAGCAGATCGACGTAGTGGTCCCACTCGTAGGAGGCGAGCAGCGCGTTCGGTGCCGTCTTCGGGCCGCAGCAATACAGCGTGAACCCCTCAGCGACCACTTCAACAAGCAGCTCCTCCACCACCGCGGGCATGCCAACTTGCCTAGCGTGGTCGGTGGCTGCTGACGACAGCCGGCTCGTGCGCTGCGCAAGGCTCTGCGGGCGGAGGCGTCGCCCGGCGGGCGGCGCAGCTGGGGATGGCGCGCCTCCCAGATTCCGGATAGGGGACCCAATAAGGTCCCTCCCGGAATGGAGGGGGATGAGTGCAGGAGAAACGGCGAAAATACAGTCCTGAGTTCAAAGCTGAGGCGGCGCGGTTGGTGGTTGAGACGTCGCGGCCAATTGTCGATGTCGCTCGGGAGATAGGCGTTCACGAGGGGACTCTCGGATCCTGGGTGAACAAGTATCGGACCGAGCACGCGGGCGACGAGCCGCCGTTGACCATGTCGGAGCGGGCGCGGCTACGAGAACTGGAGCGGGAAAACCGCGAGTTGCGGATGAAAACCGAGTTCTTGGGGAAAGCCGCTGCCTTCTTCGCGCAG
>DASUVX010000200.1:0-13998 GCA_036378735.1 Pseudonocardiaceae bacterium
CCCTCGAGCGCGCCCTGCTCCGCCTGCTCCGCAGCTGATCACGGAAACCCCGACACGGAAACCCCGACATGGAGACATATCGGGGTTTTGGGGCCCCCAAAACCCCGATATGTCTCCATGTCGGGGATGCTGGTGCGGTGCTGGGGATGGACGTCGAGGGGGCCAGAGTTTACCGCATTGCGCTGACGAGCCGATTCCGGGGCATCACCGTGCGGGAAGGCATGCTGATCGAAGGGCCGGCGGGGTGGGGCGAGTTCTGCCCGTTTCCGGAATACGACGATCAAGAGTCGGCGGGTTGGCTGGCTACCGCGATCGAGGCGGCAACCATCGGCTGGCCCGATCCGGTACGCGAGCGTGTCCCGGTCAACTGCACCGTCCCAGCGGTAGGCCCAGAAAAGGCCCACAAGATCGTGTCCGGCTCCGGGTGCGCCACGGCGAAGGTCAAGGTCGCCGACCACGCCGACTCGCTCGGTGAAGACCTGGCGCGGGTGGAGGCGGTGCGGGATGCACTCGGCACGCACGGCGCGATCCGGGTGGACGCCAACGGCCGGTGGGACACAGACACCGCGATCGCGCTGATCCCGCAGCTCGACAAGGCCGCCGGGGGACTGCAATACGTGGAGCAGCCCTGCCGCACTGTTGCGGAGCTGGCCGCGGTACGCCGCAGGGTCACGGTGCCGATCGCTGCCGATGAGTCCATCCGGCGCGGTGCCGACTCACGCCGGGTCGCCATCGCCGGCGCCGCGGACATCGCGGTCATCAAGTGCACGCCGCTCGGTGGCGTCCGGCGGGCCTTGCGAGTGGCCGAGGAGGTCGGGCTGCCCTGCGTGGTGTCCTCCGCGCTGGAAACCAGCGTCGGCCTCGCCGCGCAGCTCGCGCTGGCGGCCGCGTTGCCGGAGCTGGATTTCGCGTGCGGTCTGGGCACCCTGTCGCTGCTGGCCGGCGACGTGGTGAGCAGCACTGCGTCGTTACGGCCGGTGCGGGGTTACCTGCCCGTGCCCCGTAGACCACCGGCACCCGACGCCACCCTGCTGGATACCTACGCGGTGCCCACTGAAAAGCGCCAACAGTGGTGGCGAGCGCGGCTCGCGCGCGCTCACGCCGCCCTGCCGGAGGCATACCCGCATGAGGGATGGGTACTCCCCGGGTATGCCCGAACTCGCCGAGCTACGTCGTGACGCTGCCGGATGCACCGCTTGCGAGCTGTACGCCGACGCGACCCAGACGGTCTTCGGTTCCGGACACCCCGGCGCCTCGATGATGTTGATCGGCGAGCAGCCCGGCGATCGGGAGGACGTCGCGGGGGAACCGTTTGTCGGGCCGGCCGGCCGGGTGCTCGATCGGGCCCTGGGACGTGCCGGCGTGACGCGTAGTGACGTCTATGTCACGAATGTGGTGAAGCACTTTCGTTTCCGGCGTGAGGGCAAGGTGCGCATTCACCGCACCCCCGGAGTCGAACACGTTCGGGCCTGCCTGCCATGGCTGCACGCCGAACTCGCCTCAGTAGGCCCGCAGCTGCTGGTGACGTTGGGTGCGACAGCGGCCAAGGCATTGCTGGGCACGGCCTTTCGCCTCACCCAGCACCGCGGCGAGATCCTCGAGTACGCGGATCGGCCGCTGGTGGCCACCATCCATCCCTCCGCGGTGCTGCGCGGGCCCAAGGATCGCCAAGCGGAGATGTTCGATGAGCTGGTCGCCGACCTGGAGCTGGCCGCGCGCACCGTGGTCTGCGCTTAGCGCGGAGATTTGAGGCTTTCCCGCGCCGCCGGGGTGGGGCGACGTCGAAGCGGAACCGCGAACCACAACAGCCCGAACCCGGCCATGGTCAGCGCGCAGATCAGGGTTGCCGGCCAATCCCCGAGCACCACGTCGGTCAGCAAGAACACCGTGGCGCTCATCGCCAGGGCCAGACTCGCCAACCCGGCAATGGCGAACACGTTCGACACCCGCAAGATCTCCGCTCGCTGTCCCTGCCGGAAAAGCAGTCGATGCCACGCTGCCGGTGCGGTCAGCAACGCCACCGAGGTCACCGCGAACAGCACAGCTACCAGATGAGCGCCGTGTTGCAGCGCAGTGGCCCGCTGGTAGGGATAGGTGAAAACGATGGAGAGCAGGAATCCGAACAAGATCTGCACACCGGCCTGCGCGACCCGCAGCTCCTGGAGCAGGTCGTTGATGTTGCGCGCCAATCGCTGATGGGGATCCTCGGAGGAACCGGACATCTGCCACCTCGGTGTGGGCGCTGTGCGCCGTTTTCGGTGTGGGCGCTGTGCGCCGTTTGCGGAAACCTATTCTCTGCGACACCGCACGAGGCGACCACTGCACACGATCGGTGAGTGGCGGCACGGGTAAACCGGCCCGATGCCGGGTATGTCCACGTCAGAAGCGAATGGCGAAGGAGGACAGGAATGACGACCCGCGAACAGGGACAGCCGGGCCCTGCTGACGCCTCGGTCGGAGAGCTGGTGGAGCGGCTGTCCACCCAGGTTTCCGCCCTGGTGCGCGACGAGATGGCGTTGGCTACGGCCGAATTGAAACGCAAGGGCACCCAGGCCGGCATCGGAGTCGGGATAGGTGGAGCGGGCGCGGTGGTGGCCTTGCTAGGCCTGGGAGTGCTGGCCGCCGCTGCGGTGCTGGGATTGGCGACGGTGCTGGCCGGATGGCTGGCTGCGCTGATCGTCGGGGTGATCCTGCTGATGTTGGCCGGGATTCTCTCGGCACTCGGAATCACGCAGGTGCGCAGCTCGGCGCCGCCGGTGCCTGAGCAGGCCATGCAGAGCACCAAGCGGGACATCCAGACGGTGAAGGAGAGCGTGCACCGATGAGCAGCAGCGAGCGGCAACGACTGGAGGAGGAGCAACTCCAGAGAGAGATCGAGGAGTTGCGTAGTGACCTCGGCGAGACGGTCGAGGCCTTGGTGCACAAGGCCGATGTGCCGGCCCGGGCCAAGGAGCGGGGCAGCGAATTGGCCGAACGGGCCATCGACCGTGGCACCGAAATCACTGAACTGGCCAGGGACCGCGGCCAGCAGGCCGTGGAGCAGGGTGCCGAAATGACCGCGCAGGTGGCCAATCTGTGGGACGAGGTCAAAGCTCAGGCGCTGGCGCGAGGTGGTGAGCTGTTCGAGCAGGTGCTCTCGCGCGGTGGTGAGCTGCGTGATCAGGTGCTGGGCCAGCGTGACGCGTTGCGTGACCAGGCCACCGCCGCTGCCCAGCGCGCTCGTGGGGCAGTCGGTGAGGCGCCCACCGACCGGTGGGCCAAGGTGGCTTGCGTCGCGATTGGGCTGGTTGTGGTAGCGGTCATCGTGCGACGGGTGCGAATGTCGTGAACACGAGCGATCTCCTGCCCAAACTGCTGGGCTTCGCCAGTGGTCTAGTCGGTGGCGCCGTCGCCGGTGCACTGTTCAGCCGGCTCTGGCGGGTTGTCTCCAATGAGGAGGAGGTACCCCAACCTACGGCGCTGGATCGCGGTCTCAGTGAGGTACTCGTCGTCGGTGCGCTGCAAGGGGCGGTCTTCGGCGTGGTCAAAGCGGCCTTGAGTCGAATAACCAGCCAGGGGTACCGCCGTTTCACCGGGGAGAGCCTGCCCAGCTGAAACAGAGTCCAGCTGAAACAGAGTAGAGCTGAATCACCACAACGTAACGCCGCCCCGGCCTGTAGGCCGGGGCGGCGCTTAGGTGCTAGTTAAGTTAGTAGGCGATAAGGCGATCAGCCGCCCTGGTCGCCGGTACGCATTGTGGGGCTGCCCGGGTCAACGTTGGTTGTGCTGTCGGCGATCCCGCCTTCGAGCCGGTCTTCCGTGTGGCCCTCTTCAGACATGCCGCGCCCGTAGTCCTCGCCGGAAGTGCTGGGGCTTGCTCCGACGTTCATCGGGCCCTTCGGGGCCATATCGGTGTCGGTCATGCCGCCTTGCTCAGCGCTGGAAACGTCGCGGGGACCGGCCTCGTGCCCAGGCACGCCGCCCCGCTCCTGCATGATCTGCTCCCCGCTGCTTTCCTTCTGGCGACCCTCGTACGGAGGCATGTCTCGGTCGCCGCCGGGGTCCTGCTCGCCCCCGCCGAGGCCGGGCTCCCGCGGGTAGGGAGTCTGCGACTTACCCGAACCTTGCTGGGTCATGATTGGGCTCCTTCCATCGACTTTGGTGGACTTTGAAGCCGCCGTCGACTTCGCCGCGACCACCAAGGCGAGTCAGCTTGATGGTTGTGTAGAGCTACCCGATCGACGCAGATGACAAACTTCCTCAAGCTTCACTGCTACGAAGCCCGCCGGGGGCTCAACGCGGCCGCCGGCACCAACTGGTCATCGAGAGTGATCCGGACATCTCCGGCACCATCGCGCAGCGGGACCCACACCACGCCGTACCACTCGCCCCGGGAACCGCGGACCCAACGCTTGAGCATGCCGGGAACCCGGCCGGTGACGGCCAGGCCGTCGGCGACCACCCGCCTGCGGTGCCCCGCCGGCAGCGGGAACGCCAGGTCGAGGTCGATCCATACCGCCCGCGCGCGCACCGACTGGCCACCGGTGATGCCATCCCCGCCGTGGGCGCCGATCCACCCGAGCGTCATGCCTGCTCCCCGATCGACTCGTTGTCGCCCGAGCGCGGGGGAGCGCGCCTTGCCTCAACCCACCATGGTCCGCAAAATCCGGCGAGGCAAGCAAAACACGCCCCGCGGCACTGCCGGGTGCTGATCTTCGGATGGGCTTCACCCTCTCGTCGGTGAGAAGACGGCCCCGGCGACGCCTGCCCTCGATCTGTGCACGGCCTCCGGGGCAACGATCCCGGCCCGCACCCAATTCATCGCAGCCAGCACCGAGAATCCGGCCGCGGTCCAGCGCGCGGCCAGCGCGAGTGGGTGCTCGAGATGTTCGTTGGGCTGGGCCCGGATCGTTTCGGCCAGCCGGACCAGCTCAGCATCGTGCGAGACGAAACCGAGCCTGCGCACACTGCGGGTACGCGGCGAACCGTCTGGATCATAAAAGAGCCGGAAATCGTGCTGTGCGAGCAGTTCATGGGCCAGCGAGTCCGGGGCCGGCTCGGTGATGGGCACTCCCGAACTGATCCACACGCTCGGACCACGTCGATCGTGCTCGCGTAACAGCAGGGCCCAGGTGCTGCCGACCGAACAGCACCACGACACGGTCAGCATCGCCAATAGCCGATTCCTTTCTCTGCAACGGCGGTCGGGGTACCCCGGTGGCGCCGATCGCGCGGTAGGCCACGGCAACGATGCCTCGTCCGGGCCCGCATGTCAGGAGCGTCACCGGCCAACAACGACGCGATCGTCCTGCCGGACCCCGGCAACGAAGGCGCCGCACATTCTCGGCGACAGCGGCGGGCACGTTGCTGCCCTGTCAGGAAAGATGGAGCGATGAGCGTGCAACAAGGAGGGGAGAATTCGCCGCAACCCGGGTCTTCCGTTGCCGTAGTACGGCAGGATTGGACCCTTGAGGTAGCCCGATTAGCGGCCGCAGACGCCGGTGGGGTGGATCCCGAGTTGCTCGGCGACTTTCTGGATCGGCTTGCCGCTCCTGGGCCGGAACACGACTGGGACCGCCACACCAACGCGACGTTTGCGGCCCTGGGGTCGCGTGCGGCGGAACAGGGCGTGGTGCTGCGTGCCCTAGTGGATCTGTACCTGTCCGCCGCCTGGCGGGCCTGGCCTGCGCTGCCCGCAGTCGCCGGCGAGGACACCACCGCCGTCCGCGCGGCCGGGCAGCGGGTGCTGCGCGCGTGCGACGACGCCGTCGCCGCACTGGCCGAAGGCTACGCCTCCGCCCGGCGTGCCGTGGTGCGCCGCGAGGAGGCGCTGCGCCGGGAGTTCGTTGACGACCTGCTGGCCGGCACCGCCGACCCGGCCGGCCTGCTGGTGCGCGCGCAGTCCTACGGTCTGCAGCTGGCTGGAGCGCACGCGGTGCTGCTCGCCCGCACCGCGGTCCCGTTCCAGGACGCCAGCCCGCTGCTGGCAGAGGTATCCGCCGCGCTCGCGGCGTCCCTCGGCGCCTTCGAAGCGTTGATCACCACTCGTGACGGCCAGCTCGTCATCGTGTTGCCGGCGCTGCCTGCACCGATCCTGGACGCCGCGCTCGCCGCGGCGCACCGCGCCCTGACCTGCGGCGGCCGCCGGTCCCAGCAGGTGTGGCTGGTGCTGGGGCGGCCCCATCCCGGCCCCTCCGGGGTGGCGCGTTCGTTCACCGAAGCGCGCGACGCGCTGGCCTTGGCGCAGCGACTGCAGTTGTCCGAGCCAGTGGTGCGGGCCGAAGACCTGCTCGTCTACCAGGTGCTGCTGCGCGACCGGGCCGCACTGTGCGACCTCATCGACACCGTCCTCACCCCGCTGCTGCGGGCCCGCGGCGGAGCCGAACCGCTGCTGGAGACCCTCGAGGCCTACCTCGGTAGCGGCGGGAACACCACTCGCACTGCGCAGCTGCTGCACCTGTCGGTGCGTGCCGTCACCTACCGCCTCAACCGCATCGCCACCCTCACCGGCCTGCATCTCGGCAACCCCGCCCACCGGTACACGCTGCACACCGCGGTCCTCGGCGCCCGCGCGCTTGGGTGGCCCGACAACACCGAAGTTGTTGCCGAGTTCCGGCAATGAAGCCTGCCAGATGATGGCTGACAAGGTGCGAGCGGTGGGTATTTTATGCAGCCACACTGGTTGTTGTCAGGTTGGTAAACGTCACGAGAGAGGGGCCATCCCATGGCATCGCTGATCGACCGCATCACCCGGCTGGCGGGTAGCCCGCAGGGGCAACGGCTTGCGCAGCGAGCCCAGGAACTCGCCCGGGACCCCAACACCCGCCGCAAGATCGAAGAGCTACGGGCCCGCTTGACGAAAAGACGCTGATCACCCGTGGGTAACGGTCTGAAAACCGCGTTTCTGCTGGGCGGGCTCTCTGTCCTGATCTTGCTGATCGGGCAGGCGTTGGGCGGCACCACTGGGCTACTGATCGCAGGTGTCGTGGCCCTCGGGATGAACGGGGTGTCCTACTTCTACTCCGACCGGCTCGCGTTGCGGGCGATGCGCGCCCAGGAGGTCAGCCCGCAGCAGGCGCCGTGGCTGCACGCGACGGTGGCTGAGCTTGCCGCTGGCCAGGGCTTGCCCATGCCGAGGGTGTACATCAGCCCGTCGGCGACGCCCAACGCGTTCGCCACCGGCCGCAACCCGTCGCACGCGGCGGTCTGTGTCACCACGGGCATCCTGGAGCTGCTCGACGAGCGCGAGCTGCGTGGCGTGCTGGGCCACGAAATCAGCCACGTCGGCAACCGGGACATCCTCATCGCGTCGGTCGCCGCTGGTCTGGCCAGCATGGTGATGATCCTGGTGAACCTGGCCCAGTTCGGCGCCTTGTTCGGTTTCGGTGGCAATGATGAGGACTCCGGTCCCGGTTTCCTGGAGATTGTCCTGCTGGCGCTGCTGGGCCCGCTGGCCGCGGGGCTGATCCAGGCCGCGATCAGCCGCTCGCGGGAGTACGCCGCCGACGCTTCGGGTGCCCAGGCAACGGGCGACCCGCTGGCGCTCGCCAACGCCTTGGCCAAGATCGCGCGAGCGACGCAGGCCAGGCCGCTGGCGGCCAGCACCAGCGCCGGACCGGTGAGTTCGTTGATGATCGCCAACCCGTTCTCGGGGCGAACCATGATGCGGATGTTCTCCACCCATCCCGACACCGCCGACCGCATCACCCGACTCCGGAACATGGCGCACACCAGCGGCTAACACCCGACATGGAGACATATCGGGGTTTATCGAGGCCAAGAAACCCCGATATGTCTCCATGTCGGGCCCGGGGAGTGGGAGCGGGACGGGGGAGCGGGCCCGGAACGAGGATGGACGTGCGCAGTGCTGGAAATCAGCGGGGTCACCTGGGCGGCAACGGTCGGGCTCGTCGTGGGTCTGCTGGCCGTTGACCTGGGCCTGGCGGCGGCCCGGCCGCACCGGGTCGGCTTCCGGGAGGCGGTTGCCTGGTCGGCGTTCTACATCGCTGTCGCAGTGCTGTTCGGCGTCTGGTTCACCCTGGCTCACGGCGGCGAGTTCGGCACGGAGTACTTCGCCGGCTACCTCGTCGAAAAGAGCCTCTCGGTCGACAACCTGTTCGTCTTCGTGATCATCATGACGACGTTCGCGGTGCCCGAGGAGTACCAGCACAAGGTGCTGACCTTCGGCATCGTGCTGGCGCTGATGATGCGCGCGATATTCATCGCGGTGGGCGCCACGCTGATCTCGCTGTTCTCGGTCGTGTTCCTGCTTTTCGGGCTGCTGCTGATCTACACCGCCGTGCAGCTGTTCCGCCACCGCGACGCCGACCCCGACATCGAGGACAACGCGGTGGTCAAGGCCGCGCGCCGGATCCTGCCGGTCACAAACGACTACGTCGACGGCAAGCTGGTCACACGGCCGGATGGGCCCCGCGGCCGCCGCATGGTGACACCGCTGGTCATCGTCCTGGTCGCGATCGGCAGCATCGACCTGCTCTTCGCGCTGGATTCCATTCCCGCGGTGTTCGGCGTGACGGACGAGCCCTACATCGTCTTTGCCGCCAACGCTTTCGCCTTGCTCGGCCTGCGGGCGCTGTTCTTCCTCGTCAAGGGCCTGCTGGACCGGCTGGTCTACCTGTCGGTAGGGCTGTCGATCATCCTCGCCTTCATCGGCGTGAAACTGATCCTGCACTGGGCGCATGAGGACGTCAGCACCAGCGTCCCGGAGATCAGCACCCCGGTCAGCCTCGGCGTGATCGTGGTGGTGCTGGCCATCGTCACGGTGGCAAGCCTGATCAAGACCCGCAACGATCCCACGGCGAAGGCGCACCCGGGTTCGCTGCGCGCCCGGCGCGACGGCGCCGATAGCCTGCATGGCAACGCCCAACGGCCAGCGCGGAGGGATCGTGATGGCTGATGACCGGGCGGTGAGCCCGCTTGCCTATGGACGGTTGCCGCGGCTGACGCACGAACAGCTCCGACAGGCCCAGCGGGAGGCCTCGGCGTCACCTCGGCGGCGGTATGGAATCGCCGCCCGGTTCCGCTAGCGGATGCAACCCGCCCGCTACGGCGGGAGGCGGGCCAGATCGGCGGCCCCGACCAAGCCGGCTTCGGGACCCAGTTCGGCGATCCGCAGCTCGGCCACCGGCCGGTAACCGTGGCCGGTCAGCGACTCGGCGAAGGCGGCTGCCGCGGGGGCGCGGAGCACCTCACCGGCGGCGGACACGCCACCGCCGATGACGAATACGCCGGGGTCGAGCACCGCGGCCAGCCCGGCCAGCCCGCGCCCCAGCCAGGTCCCCACCACATCGAAGCACCGCAACGCCGCGGTATCGCCGGCCAGTGCGGCCTCGGTGATCATCTTACCGGTGATGTGCTCGGGCCGGCCGTGCGCAAGCCGCAGCAGTTCGCCGGCCGCCTCGGGAGCGCCCTGGAGGTATTCGTGGGCTTCCCGCACGAGCGCCCGACCGCTGGCGTACTGCTCCCAGCAGCCCCGCAGACCGCAGCCGCAGAGCCGGCCGCCCTGGACGACGGTGACGTGACCGATCTCGGCCGCCGCGCCGAACTGTCCGCGCACCAGCTGCCCCTTGATGACGATGCCGCCGCCGATGCCGGTGCCCACGGTCAGCGCCACCACGTGCTCGCTGCCGCGCCCGGCGCCGAAGCGGACCTCCGCCCAGGCGGCCGCGTTCGCGTCATTTTCGATCACTACGAGCAGTCCGAGCCGGCGCTGCAGGGATGCTCGCAGAGGTTCATCGCGCCAGGCGAGGTTCGGGGCGAACATCACCGTCGAACGCCGCGCGTCGATGAAGCCGGCCGCCCCGACGCCAACCGCCTCGACGTCGTAGGAGCCGGCGAGTTCGGTCACCACGGCGGCGATCGCGTCCTCGATCTGCCGCACGTCGTCGGCGGGAGTGTCCCGGTGTGTGGTGGCCAGGATCGCCCCGTGCTCGTCGACGACCCCGGCGGCGACCTTCGTGCCGCCGATGTCCACACCAATCGTCAGGGCCCCGATGTTCGGGCCAAGATGCTCAGGAACCGCTCCACCTCCCGGACCGACTCGAGCAGGAAGTCCGCCGCGGTTGCCCGGTCGGCCACCTCCGGGTCGCTGACGTCGGCGACGATCACGCCGATGCCGTTGATCGGCTCCTTGAGGACTTTGAAGGCATCCTCGTCGGTGATGTCGTCGCCGAGATACAGCGAGACGAACTCCGCACCATCGACGCCCAGAGCGCGGCGCAGGTACTGCACAGCCTGGCCCTTGTCCCAGTCGATCTTGGGCTGGATTTCATAGACCATCTTGCCAGGAGTGATCTTCAGCTGGTCGGGATAGTCGGCCAGCAAGTCGTCCGCGACCGCGGCGACCAGGGGGCGGTGCGCGGCGTCGACGAGCCGGTAATGCACCGCGACGGAGAACCGCTTGGGTTCGACGGTCGCGCCGGGCGCGCGGTCCAGCTGGTTGCGTAGCCGGTCGATGACGGTGCCCAGCAGGTCCGCGAAATCGGCCACCGCGTCGGGCAGTTCCCCGATGTCGCCGCTGTTATCCTGCCCCAGGTCAAAGCCGTGGCTACCCGCCACCACCAGGCCGTCGATGCCCATCCAGTCGGCGACCACGGACCGATCCCGACCGCTGACCACACAGACCGTGGTGCGCTGCGCGAGCCTGCGCACCGCATCGCGCATGGAGTCGGCGATGACGGCGTCTTCTGGCCGGTCCACGATCGGCGTCAGCGTCCCGTCGTAGTCCAGGAACACCGCCGGCCGCCGCTCATCCACCCGCGCCGCGAACTGGTCACCATCCCGCAACGCATGCGCCAGCCCACCTATCCCGCCCGACACAACCTTGATCATACGGCCGACACCGCAGTCTGGATGCAGACTGTGTTCATTGGGGGCCAATCGGGGCGTCCAAAAACAGCAGTCTGCATCCGGACTGCGGGGGAGGGTGGGCGTGTTGGTAGTGCTGGTGCTCGCGCTCGGGCTGGGGGTGCTCGGGGTGAGCGGGTTCGCCGCGTGGTGGGTGGTGGGGCATCCGGAACGGGTACGGGCCGGACTCGTCTGGATCGCCGAGCGCCCGGCGGTGGACTGGGTGCGCTCGCACTACCCCCGGCAGTGGCGATTTCTGGGTCGCCGGTTCGCGCCGGGCGAGGCAGCAGGGTTGACGTTGACGGTCGGGGCGGCCGCAGTACTCGCTCTGGGTGTGAGTTTCGAGCAGATGCTGGACAGCGTGCTCGAACGTGACGGGATCACCATGGTCGACCGCCCGGTACTGCATTTTCTCGCCACCCACCGGCAGCCCTGGTCGATCACCGCAGCGGAAGTGATCTCTGATATCGGCAGCCCCGTCGGGGTGGCGGTGACGGGTCTTCTAGTGGGAGCCGTGCTGGCCGTACTGCGACGGTCGTGGCTGCCACTGCTGGTCGTCGTGCTGGGCGGGGCCGGCATCGCGGTGATCAATACGGCGGTGAAGCGGCTGGTGAGTCGGAGCCGGCCACCGCAGCTCACCGCGGTGCTGGGTGAGCACGGCTTCTCCTTTCCCTCCGGGCACACCACGGGCACTACGGCGGTGTGGTTGCTCTTGGCGTGGATGATCGGCCACTGGGTGATCGGTCGGCGGGCCGGCCGGGTCATGGTGTGGACCGGGGCGCTGCTGATGATCGCCGCGGTCGGGTTGACGCGGATCTATCTGGGCGTGCATTTCCTCACCGACGTGCTGGCCGGCTGGGCGTTGGGCGCGGCGTGGGCTGTCACCATCGCCCTGGTCGCGACGGTGTGGGAACACGCCCGGCCCGGCAACGCCAGATCAGCGTGAGCCAACGGGCAGCGCAGGCGTTTCGCCACGGCGGCGGGCGAGGTACCACCGCCGGCCCGAGTTGATGCTGCGCAGCGCGGCGCGCACTGCGGGGATCTGAGTCGCAAGGTGCATCTGGTAACGCCATGGCGGTTGGGCGCCTTGACGGCCTGCCATCGAGTAGGCGAACGCCACCGCGTCACGGTCCAGGTAGCGGTCGGCGCGCTCGAACCAGGCCATGCTGGTGCGCGCCCCGGCTTGGATAGGCCGCAGCGCCGCGCGGCCTCGCCGGTCGTAGCTGTCCAACGCGGCAGGCAGTTCGTCGTGGTCGTACAGGCTCTGCGCGAGCATGACTGCGTCGATCATGGCCAGCCTGGTGCCGGACCCGAGAGTGAAGTGGGTGGTGTGCGCGGCGTCGCCGGCGAGCACCCGGTTGCCGTGGCACCACGTCTTGTTGGTCACCTGCGTGAAGCGCTGCCATCGGGCGGGCTCACCGCGGGACTGGCTGATCAGCTGGTGGCCGTCGATGGCGCGCTCGAAGATCTTCTCCAGCAGCCCGACGCTGTCCTCGCTACTCAGCGAGTCGAATCCGAGCGCCTGCCAGGTCTGACGAGTGCACTCCACGATGCAGGTACTGATCCCGGCGCTGGAGGGGTATGCGTGAAACCAGATCCATCCGGCGGAGGTCTGCTCGAAAGCGAACGTGAAGCTGTCGAAGACCTTGTCGGTGCCGAGCCAGATGTAGGGATTGCCGCCGACGTCGACGCGGGCGCCGAACGCCTCGCTGTGACGTTGCCGGGTTCGGCTGTTCGCGCCCTCGCACACCACGACGAGGTCGGCGTCGGCCATTTCGGGAACAGCGCCGGACCGATCGTCGACCTCGCGTCGGTACTGGATGTCGATTCCGAGTTCGGTGGCGCGCTCGCCCAGGACGTCGAGCAGGGCCGCCCGGCCGACGCTGAACCCGTACCCGGGTAGGTAGGCGGTCTGCTCGCTACGCAGGATGATCCGTTGGTCCTGCCACAGGACCGACTCCGCGCGCAGCGCTCGGGCGCTGTCCGGATCGTTGCGGAACAGGATGTCCAGCAGATCGTCCCAATACACCACGCCCCAGCCGTAAGTGGCGCCGGGGGGATCACGTTCGATCACGGTGATGTCGTGGCCGGCGTCGCGTAACTTCGCCGAGATCGCAAAGTACAGCCCGGCCGGTCCGCCGCCGATGCACACGATTCTCATCTCAGGACTCCAAGATCGACTGGATCGGGCGGTGACTTCCACCTTTCCAGCACGTGGAAGGCACCGCCCGTGACCGGATGGGTTTACTCAGCAGCCCCAGCGGCCCCAACCGCCCCAGCTGCCCCAATTGCCCCAGTTGCCCCAACGGTTGTTGTGGCCCCAGCCACCCCAGTTGTTGTGGTCCCAGCCACCCCAGTGGCTGTGGCCGCCCCAATCGTGATCGCGATCCTTCCTGTCGCGATCATATCCAAGGCCGAAGATTTCCTTGATCCTCATCTCTTCTCCCTCCTTCTTTCCTGGAACTCCCGTCCAGGAAGAAGCCCACTGTGTTATTCACGCGCCACGAGACAACGGACAGGCCGCATAACCGCGAGCAATAGCTTGCGGCTGATTAGCTATTGATTAGGCTGCCCAAACTTACGGTGGCTTAACGTTCACCGCTAACATCCGCGGATGCGGATTGGACAGAGCGCTGTGCGACCATGAAATGCCCCCTACCTCGGACGGCGCGCGATCCCCGGCCGGCCCCGCTCCGACTGGGATTCGGGTGGCGTCGCCATCTCTCGTAATCCCGGTACTGCTCACTCCCCACTAAAACCGCTAGCCGGCCCGATTAATACCCGATCGTGGCAATTTCACCCTTTCGGCCTAGGTAAGTGGCCTAAGTGACCGGCCAAGTCACGATGCCGTAACTCTTTTTGGTGACTGACCTGGGTGTGACCCACCCAGGCCTCGTGGTGGCGACGTGCGGCCGCCACCACGGGGCTCCTCACCTCTAGTGGCTTTCCGCGACTCGCAGGGCCGGGCGCACCAGCAGCGCGGATGCAACTAGCACGAATGCGGCCGCAAACAGCCCGGTGGGTACCCCATCTTCGGCCCAAGCTCCAGCACATGAGCAAACAGCAGCCCCATCGTCAACCCCACCAACACCAGGCTCGCCAACTGGCTCGTTCTCGTCATGCCCACCCCCGCAGTCTGGATGCAGACTGCTG
>DASUVX010000201.1:0-6053 GCA_036378735.1 Pseudonocardiaceae bacterium
TGTCATGACCCACCACCTATCCGTCGCACCGCGACACGGAGCACCAGGACATAGACCGCGAGCGCCACCACGCCGCCCAGGGAAAGAATCGCGAGATCCACAAGCTGATCTCCGTGATCCAGCTGTTGGATCCACCACATCGCCGCAGCCATCGGAAGCAGCGCGAGAGTGGCCACCAGCGCGGCAGCCAGGCCTCGGATGTCCAGAAACCGCTCCGGTTGGATCGCACGCCGTACCCGGGTCAACACCGTCCCGGCGGCGGCGAGTTCACCGGCCAAAATGGCCGCGACCAACCACACCAGGCGGGTGGAATCAGTAGGCAGTAACAGTGCCACGGCCGCGGCCACCACTATCACGCCGAAGGCCACCTCGCTGGCACGCCGCGGGATTCGGTCGTCGAGCCGGGCGAACAGCGCCCGGCGGCCGATGTCGTGCACCCCACCGACCAGTTGGGCCACCGCCACGACCGCCATGCATGCGGCAAGTGATCCGATCAGATCCGCATGCCGCAGCTCGCCGTTGGCCAGCAGATTTGCCGTAGGTACAGACAGCACCGTGAGCAGCACGAGCAGTGGCAGGCTGGCGATCACGGCATAGGTCAGACCCTGCCGCCACCCGGAAGCGAAGGTGGCACCGTCTTCGCGATGAGCGGCGTCGGCCAGCCCGGGCAACGCTGCCATCGATACCGCCCGAGCACTGACGTAGGACAGCGCGAAGAAAACCGAGTACGACAGCTGCACCACAAAAGTGCCACCCGGCACCGTTCCGGCCAGCGCGAGCAGCACGTACATCGCTGCGGTGGGCCATGCGGCCACGCCGACCGAGCGCAGCAACCTGCGGGTGATCTCCCGGGTTTCGGGGTCATGTCGCCAGCGCATCGACGGCCTGCTCAGCAACCCCACCCGGGCAGTACCGAGCAGCTGGAGCGCCGCGTGGAGGGCGACGGCCACGGTGCTGCCGACCCCCAACGTGATCACTAGCCCGACCGACACTTGGTTGAATTCCAGGCCGGTCCCGTAGTACCAGCCGGCGAAGAGCACCGTCGCGATCAGGACGCCGTTCTCCACCACCTGCGCGCCCGCCGCCAGCGCGAAGCGACCGCGGGCCTGCTGGGCGGCCATGCCGAGGTGCAACAGGACATACAACGGAACCTGTGGCGCGACGAGCAGGACCAGCAGAGTGGTGATCCACAGACCTCGAGAGTGCGCACCGGCATCCGGGATCCCGAAGGTCAGCGTCCAAGCCACCACCGGGGACAGGATCATCAGCAATCCGACCACCGCGGCCGAGACGGTCAGCAGCCACCCGCTCACCCGGCCGAGCACTTCCCGGGCCCTCGCCACGCCGCCGGCACCGACAGCGTGGACGAGTCCGGGCACCACGACCATTCCCAGCACCGGGCCAGCGATCATGGTGAAGACCATGTTCGGCACGACGTAGCCGGTCTGGAAGGCGTTGGCGAAGAAGGTCGGCCCGAGCACCGCTCCGATCACCACGACCCGCAGTAACCCGGTGGCCCGGCTGACCAACGTCCAGCCCGCAACGGTGGCCGAGTTCCGAGCCGTGGTGGTCGGAGGAGAGGGATCCTCGAGCGCTGTCACCGGTAAGGCGGCCACAACCGAAGCCTCACGGCCTCGTCCGGCGCCGGACACTCATCGCAACCACGGCGCCGGCCACGATCACGCCGACCAGGGCACCGGTGCCGGCCGCGATCAGCGGCTGCGGGAACACCGGATCGGGTAGCGAGTACGGCGGTGTCAGCAGCTGAGCGTCGGGCCCGTTCTGGCCAGTGAGGTTGAGCTCATCGATCCGGGCCTGAATCGCCTTCTCGCGGTCCAAGGACCCGGTGAGCTGGACTCGCGCGTCGTTGAGCGCCGCTTGGGTGGCAGTTCCGCCCGCCACCGCGGTGGTCAGCTGCTGCACCCGCGTCTGGATCTGCGCGGTATTGGCCTTGGCATCGGCAAGCTGGGTATCGAGGTTGCGGGACACTCCGGTGGGCTGGCCGATCAGCGTCAGGTAGCCGTCCATGACCGATTGCAGTGTCTGCAACGCAGCCAGTTTGGTGGGGCCGTCGGCCTCGACCTCGATGACGTTGCTGTTTTCCAGGACCTCCACGCTGACGGCCTTGTCCAGGTCCTTGAACTGGCGACCCTCCTTCGTCGCGACCGGCCCGAGCACCGCCCGGCTCTTTAGATACACCAGCTGCGTGGACAGATCACGACCCTGCTTGAGCGGGTCGCCGCCCTGCTGTTCCTGGCCGACGGCGTAGAGCACCTCCGCGCGCGCGCCGTAAGTCTTCGGTAGAACCAGGGCGGCGGCCAGCCCGGCGGCAGTGCCGAGCAGAATGATCGTCAACGCCAGCAAGACCAGGCGCGTGGTCAGTGGGCCACCAGCACCGTCCTCGGCGGGGCTGTCGAACGGCTCCCCCGCCCGCTGCGATGGCACCTCACCGGTCTCCGGCGACTTCTGCAGTTGCTCTTCGTAGCCCATCGAACGTCCATTCGACTCGCTAGCCCCGTATTGGAAGACATTGGAAACGTCCGTCACAGCGCACCTCCGAGCACATCGCAGACCCGCGCAACCTGCGCAACGCTCAGGGTCGGGGACATGGGAAGGGACAGGATTCGTTCGGCCGCGCGTTCTGCGACCGGTAGTTTTTGGCTGGTCGGGGCTGACTCGTGGAAGGTGGCCAGCGCCGGCTGCTGGTGACACGGAATCGGGTAGTGCACTCCCCACCCGATGCCGGCCGCGGTCAGCGCGTCGCCGACCTTGCGGCGGTCGTCGACCTGAACGACCGCCAGGTGGTACACGGGCTCGGCTCCGGGCTGCACCGATACCGGTACACAACTCGGCGGCAACAACTCGCGGTAGGCCGCCATCGCTGCCGCGCGTCGAGCGTTGCCGGCGTCCAGCCTCGGCAGCTTGGCCGACAGCAGCGCCGCCTGCAGGGTGTCGAGCCTGCTGTTGCGTCCCGAGAGGTCGTGCCGGTAACGGTCTGCGGCGCAGCGCCCGTGGTTGGCCATGCTGCGGATCGTCTCGGCCAGCGCGAGATCGCTGGTGACCACTGCGCCACCATCGCCCAGGGCACCGAGGTTCTTACCGGGATAGAAGCTGAACCCGGCCGCAATGCCCACGCTGCCGGCATTGGCGCCGCGGTGCCGGGCACCGTGTGCCTGCGCGGCGTCCTCGATGAGCGCCAGCCCATGTGCGGCAGCGATCGTCGAGATCGGTTCGGGATCCACCATCTGGCCATACAGATGCACGGCGATGATCGCTGCCGTCGAGCTGTTGATAGCGGCTTGGATAGCGGCGGGGTCGATCAGCAGGGTGTCGGCGCAGACGTCGACGAACCTGGGCCGGGCGCCGGTCGCGCAGACCGCTTCGGCAGTCGCGATGAAGGTGTTCGTCGGGACGATGACCTCATCGCCGATTCCGATACCCAAGCCACGCAGGATGAGTTCCAGGGCATCGGTTCCGTTTGCCACCCCGACGCAGGCCTGGGTTCCGCAGTAGGTCGCGAATTCGCGCTCGAAGCGCTCGACCTCGGGACCGCCGACGAAATGACCGTGGTCCAGCACGGTCTTCCAAGCCAGATCGAACTCTTCGCGTAGCTCGTTGTTGACGCCGTGGAGGTCGAGGAAAGCAATGTTAAAAAGGTCGCTGTCGCGGGTGGTCATGAGGCCACCTCCCGCACACGCTCCGCGCCCGCGCGGTCGATGCTGCCGGCGACGAAGGCAGGACGCCCGGTCGCTTCCGCAATGTCAGTGGCGGCCAGAACTCGAACGATGTCGAGACCGCGCTCCCCCGGCGTGTTCGGCTTGGCGCCGCTGCGAATGCACTCGATGAAGTGGCTGTCCTGCACCAGTAGCGGCTCGTTGAATTGAATGAATGGCGAGACAATATCGCCGGTCCGGTAGGAAACCGGCATGGCGTGGGATTCGCCATGGTCGTCGGGATCGGCCGGGTCGACGCCGATGTCGTAGACGCGGATACGCTCATTGTCCGACATATCGTCGTAGACGGCCATCTTTCGGTCCCCGACAACGGTGACCCGCCGCACCTTGCACGGGTCCAACCAGCTCACGTGCACAAATGCGTGGGTAGCCGCTTTCTCGAAGTCCAAGCGCAGGTAAGCCACGTCGGCGTGGCGGTTTCCGACATGCCGTTTGGCCCATACCCACGTCGTCCGCGGCACCTCGTCGAGCAGGAATGAGGCAATCGAGATGTCGTGCGGAGCGAGGTCCCAGATGACGTTGCAGTCACGCTGGTACTTGCCCAGGCTCAACCGCGCGGCGTCGATGTAGAGGATGCGGCCCAGCTCACCGGCTGCGATGAGCTCCTTGAGCTTCCATACCGCAGCGTTGTATTCGAAGGTATGGCCGGCCATCAGGTGCACGCCGTTCGCCGCTGCCGCGTCGACCATCGCTTGCGCATCCTCGACCGTGGTGGCCAACGGCTTCTCGACCAGGGCGTGCCGCCCGCTTTGCAGTGCTTGGAGCGCGACCGCGGCGTGCGCGGTCGGCGGGGTCGCGACGACGACGGCGTCGACCCGCCCGAGCACCTCGTCAAGGCGGTGCGCGGCTTCGGCCGCCGGGTATGCTTGCCTGGCCTCTGCAATCCGCTCGGGATCCTGGTCGACGATGGTCACCTGGACGCCGGGCATGCTGCTGAGCACCCGCATATGCTTGGATCCCCAGTAGCCGTAGCCGACCACCGCCACGCGGACATCCGGATCGAAGGTCGTGAGACTCCCGGATTCGCGACGCGCGGAGTTGGCTCCCGGTTGGGTGGTAGTTGCAACGAACTTCATCGAGACGGGCCCCCTGCCGTTACTCGAGATGTCTAACGACACTGACTGTTGCGAAACGCACACGGAGAGTGAGCACCTCCCAGCTGACCTAGGCGGCCGACCGCGAGCCGTACTCACCCTCTCGAACAGTGGGTTCGCCCCTCCCCACAGTGCGTATATCTATTGCCCACTGCCTGTCGTTACTCGGTTACTGTAACACCCGCGTCTTTCACCCGAACGATGCAACTAGGTGCCGCAGCGTATTGGATGCGCTGTGTGATAACACGATCACGCAACGAAGTAACCGGTGCTCCTGGGCCCGCTCAGGCGACCCGGGAGGAGGCGCAGCGAAGGAGCGACCGGCTCATGCGCGCGCCGTGATTTTGGCCAACCGCTGGGGTGTCGGCCAGCGGACGTTCCACACCCAGCCGAGCTTCTCGAACACCCAAATCACCCGGGCCGATATGTCGATCTGTCCCCGGAGCACGCCGTGCCGGGCCGACGTCGGATCGGCGTGGTGCAGGTTGTGCCAGGACTCCCCCGCGGACAGGATCGCCATCGGCCAGAAGTTCGCGGCCTTGTCGCGCGATGCGAACGGTCGATTACCGATCATGTGGCAGATCGAGTTAACCGCCCAGGTGACGTGGTGCAGGAACGAGACGCGCACCAACCCGGCCCAGAACAGTCCGGTCACCACCGCCCACCACGACCAGGTCACCAGCCCGCCGACGATCCCCGGCAAGACCAGCCAGATCGCCGTCCACAGCCAGAACAGCTTGCTGATCCGCACCATCGTCTTGTCCGCCAGCAGGTCCGGGACGAACCGGCGGGGATTGGATAGGTCCCGGTTGAACAACCAGCCCATATGGGCATGCCAGAATCCCTTGGCCACCGCAACCGGGGAGGTGCCGAACAGCCACGGCGAATGCGGGTCACCCTCCTTGTCAGAAAATGCGTGATGGCGCCGGTGATCGGCCACCCAATGCAGCAGCGGTCCTTGCATCGCGGTGCTACCCAACACCGCCAGGCTGACCCGCAGCCATCGCTTGGCCTTGAAAGAACCATGAGTGAAGTGGCGGTGGTATCCGACGGTCACCCCGAGCAGGCTGACGGTGTAGGTGATCGCGAACAGCACAATGTCCACCCAGCTCAGTCCCCACCCCCAGGCGATGGGCACCGCCACGATCAGAGCCAGCATGGGTGCGAGGACGAAGAGGTACACCAGAATGTGCGGGCCCAACGTCCGTCGACCGGATAAAACTGG